>JAIYAA010000333.1 GCA_027489295.1 Sphingomonadales bacterium
GCCGGCATGCGGCTGATGAAGAAGGACATGGGCGGTGCGGCCCATGCGCTCGCCCTCGCCGAACTGGTAATGCAGAACAAGCTGCCGGTGCGACTGCACATGCTGGTGCCGGCGGTCGAGAACTCGATCTCGGGCGAGGCGACGCGGCCGGGCGACGTGATGATCTCGCGCAAGGGCATCACCGTCGAGAACAGCAACACCGATGCCGAGGGTCGCCTGATCCTGGGCGATGCGCTGACCAAGGCCGAGGAGAAGAACCCGGAGCTGGTGTTCGACTTCGCGACCCTCACCGGTGCCGCGCGTGTGGCGCTGGGCGCAGACCTCCAGGCGCTCTTCGCCAATGACGATACGCTGGCGGCCGAGATCCTGGCGGCAGGCGAGGAAGAGGCCGATCCGATCTGGCGGATGCCGCTCTACGATCCGTACAAGGATCTGCTGAAGTCGGACGTGGCGGACATGGTCAACGCCGCAGAGGGCCCGTTTGGCGGCGCCATCACGGCGGCCCTGTTCCTCAAGGAATTCGTGCCGGCCAAGGCCCAGTGGGCCCATTTCGACATCTTCTGCTGGAACGGCAGCCCGAAGCCGGGCCGGCCCAAGGGCGCCGAGGCGGTGAGCCTGCGCGCCACCTGGAAGGTACTCAAGGACCGCTACGGCGGATAAGCGCTGCGGCCGCCGGCGGCATCGTGCCGTCGGCGAGCCAGCGCTCGACTTCGTCCTTGGCCATCGGGCGGCCGAACAGATAGCCCTGCCCCTCCGCACAGCCCAGCGCGCGCAGCATCTCGGCCGTTTCCAGCGTCTCGATCCCTTCGGCGACCACCGGCATGTCCAAGGTGCTGGCCAGCCCGAGAATGGCGCGGACGATGCGCAGCGCTTCCTGATCTTCGGCCAGCGTGTCGACGAACGAGCGATCGATCTTGATCTTGTCGAACGGCAGCATCCGCAGATGCTGGATCGAGGCATAGCCGGTGCCGAAATCGTCCAGCGCCAGCTGCACGCCCTGGTTCTTGAGCGACTCGATCGCGTGATGCGCCTTCTCGGCATCGACGATCAGCGCATTCTCGGTGATCTCCACCGTCAGCCGCTGCGGCGGGAAGCCGGTGCGGGCGAGCACCGACAGGATCTTGTGGCTGAGCCAGTCGTCGCGCAGCTGACCCGGCGAGATGTTGATCGCGATGCTCACCGGCGCGGGCCATTCGCGTGTCTCGATGCAGGCCCGATCGAGCAGGTCGAGCATCAGCGTGTTGAGCAGGCCGCATTCCTCGGCGATCGGAATGAACTGGTCCGGCCCGATTTCCACGTCGTCGCGGCGCCACCGGGCGAGCAGTTCGAAGCCCGTGACCCGGCCGGTACGCAGATCGACGATGGGCTGGTAGCGGGGATAGAAGCGTCCTTCGTCGAGCGCGGCACGCATCTCCGCCTCGATCGTCGAGCGACGGCGGATCTCGGCGTCCATCTGCGCGGCGAAGGCGCAATAGCAGCCGCGACCGGCCTCCTTGGCCTGATAGAGCGCGACGTCGGCGCGGCGCATCAGCGTGTCCGCATCGCTCGCATCCTCGGGATAGAGCGCGATGCCGACGCTGGCGCCGATATGGTGCATCCGCTCGTCGATCAGGAACGGCCGGGCCACCTCGCGGACGATGGCATGGGCGATGGCGCGCACCCGATCCACATCGCCCTCGCCATAGGGGAGCGAGATGGCGAATTCGTCGCCGCCGAGGCGGTAGCTGCGTCCCGCTTCGCCGATCACCCAGCGCAGCCGCCCTGCGACCGCGCGGAGCAACTGGTCACCGATCGGGTGGCCATGCACGTCGTTGACCGACTTGAAGCGATCGAGATCGACCAGCATCAACCCGAAACGTTCCGGTTCGGCGCGGCGGAGATATTCGGTCAGAGCGCGGCGGTTGGGAAGGCCGGTGAGCGGATCGTGATAGGCGAGCTGGTGCGCCCGCTGTTCGGCCAGCCGGGCACGACGCTGCCCCGCGGCCATTTCGGCGCGCGACGCCAGCACGTCGACGAAGCCCGCATGGCTTGCGCCGAACATCCGCAGCACCACCGCCGAGACAAGGATGATGTCCAGCCCCAGACCCGTGAGGAACCAGTCGCCCGACGCCAGCAGGCACAGCACCACCGGATAGGCGCCGCAGGCCATCACCAGCCAGGCGGCGATCGGGAAAGTCTGCAGGCAATAACAGCAGGTGATCGCGCCGATGAAGATGTAGAGTGCGATCGAGCTTCGCCGCGCGAGGTCCACCTCGAAGAACAGCATCAGCGCCCAGCCGCCATAGGCGAGGCTGAGCACCGCCGCGGCGATGATCGTGCCGTTCAGATAGCGGCGGATCCGCCGGAGACTGGGCACCGCGTCGCGCCGTCGGGCAACCCACAACAGGCTGCGCACCAGGGCCGCGACCCCCAACAGTGCCGGTGCCGCCACGCTCAGTCGCGCCGATACCGAGCCATAGGAGGCGAAGCCGAGGAACACCGCGTCCAGGAAGACCAGGACGTACATCAGCGGGATCTGTTGCCCCAGTACCCGATATTGTTCGGTCAGGATCGCCCGGTCGAGCTTGCTCCTTCCCGATCGGACGAGGTTGATCCGCTGCAACATGGAGGCCTTGTAACGCGAGACCACCGCCAAGTGGTTAATTACGCCGCCGCTATTTTGGCCGCCGCCTCGATGATGGGCACGAACTTCTCGGCGGTGAGGCTAGCGCCGCCGACCAGCGCCCCGTCCACGTCTTCCACGGCAAGAATCGAGCCGGCGTTCGCACCGCTCACCGAGCCGCCGTACAGGATGCGCATCTCGCTCGCCTGCGCGCCGATCATGCCGCGCAGCTTGGCGCGGATGATCGCGTGCATCGTCGCGATCTCGTCCAGCGTCGGCGTCTTGCCGGTGCCGATCGCCCAGCGCGGTTCATAGGCGATGGTCAGCCAGTCGGGCGCCGCACCGTCCGGCAGCGACTTCTCGATCTGCGACTGCACGATGCGCTCGGCGCGGCCTGCGTCATGCTCGGCCTCGGTCTCGCCGCAGCACAGGATCACGCCCAGCCCGTGGCGGCGCGCGGCCGCAGCCTTGGCCCAGGCATGGTGGCTGGTCTCGGACTGGTCGGCTCGGCGCTCGGAATGGCCTACGATCACCACCTTGGCACCCGCCTCGGCCAGCATCTGTGCGGATACGCAGCCGGTATGGGCGCCGAAGTCGTTCTCGTGCACGTCCTGGGCGCCGATCGGGAAGTCACCGGCAAGCTGCGCCGCCGCGGCGATCAGCGTGAAGGGCACGCACAGCAGCGCATCGACTTGCGGATGGGCCTTGGCTGCGGCGACGATCGCGTCGATCTCGCGCAGCTGGGCGCGCATCCCGTGCATCTTCCAGTTTCCGGCCACCAGTTTGCGCCGCATCTCCACTCCCCCTGTAGTTTCGATATAGCCGATACCGATTGCGCCGCGCGGCACAAGCTTGAAGGCGCGCCGTACCGGCCCTAAAGCGGGCCCAAATTCCTCGAACGAACGGCTCTCCATGCTCAACGCCTTCCGGAACTTCACCAAGTCGCGCTACGGCCTGATCATCGTCTTCATCTTCCTGGGCCTGCTCGCGATCGCCTTTGCGGCGAGTGACGTCACCGGCATGCGCCAGGGGATCAGCGGCGCGAGCAGCACCAATCTGGCGAGCGTCGGCGGGCAGGAGGTGACCGAGCGCGACGTGCGCGACCGGATCGACCGGATCATCCGCAACGCCCAGGCGCAGCGCCAGAACATGACGATGGCGCAGCTGCTGGCACAGGGCGGGTTCGAGGCCGCGCTGAACGACGCCGTCACGTCGGCTGCCCTCCATGCCTTCGCCAACCAGAACGGCATGGCGGTAGGCAAGAAGCTGATCGATTCCGAAATCGCCAACAACCCGCAGTTTGCCGGCATGGACGGCAAGTTCAGCCAGCAGACGTTCGAATCGCTGCTCGCGCAGAATCGGATCAATCCCGTCCAGTTCCGGGACGACATGACGATCCAGCGCTACGCCGTGTGGCTGGTCGGCCCGGTCGCGCTGCAGGCGCCCGCCCCCGTCGGCGTGGTTGCGCCCTATGTGGCCACGCTGCTCGAGCGCCGCACCGGCATCGTCGGCTTCGTGCAGTCGCTGGCGATGGATCCGGGGCCCGCGCCCGACGCCAACACGCTCGCCGGCTATTATGCGCAGAACCGCAGCCGCTATCTGGTGCCCGAGCGCCGCATCGTTCGCTATGCGCTCGCCCAGCCCGATGCGCTGAAGGCCCAGGCGACCCCGACCGACGCCGAAATCGCCGCTGCCTACAAGAAGGATGCCGCCAAATACGCCGCCAGCGAGAAGCGTGGCCTGCAGCTCGTCCAGGCGATCAGCCAGTCGGTTGCCGCCAAGGTCGCTGAGGCCGCCAAGAGCGGTGACCTCGCCGCGGCCGCCAAGGCCGCCGGCCTCGAGGCGCGCACCATCGACGCGAGCGACAAGCCCGCCCTCGCCAAGCAGGTCTCGGCACCGTTTGCGGACGCCGCTTTCACCGCGCCGGCCACCGGCCTGCAGGGCCCCGTTCAGCTCGGCGGCGCCTGGTTCGTCTACCGCGTCAGCAAGGTAGAGAAGATCCCCGCCCGCACGCTGGAGCAGGTCCGCGGCGAACTCGTCGAAGCGGTGAGCAAGCGCAAGCTGAACACGCTGCTGGCCGATCTGCGCCAGTCGATCGAGGATTCGGTTGGCGACGGTGCGACCTTCGACGAGGCCGCCGCCAAGGCGAAGCTGACCACCGTCCGCACCGCCGCGCTCACCGCGACCGGTGCCGATCCGGACAAGGCCGACGCGCAGCCCGACGCCACCACCGCCGCGGTGATGAAGGCCGGCTTCGGCTTCGAACAGGCCGGGGACGAGCCGCAGGTGATCGCGGCCGGCCAGGACGGCGGCTTCGCGGTCGTATCGCTGGAGAAGACCGTGCCGGCAGCCCCCCGCCCGCTCGCCCAGATCACCGAGAAGGTGAAGGCCGACTATCTGCTCGACCAGGCGCTGGCCAAGGCACGTACCGCCGCCACCGCGATGCTGCCCAAGCTGCAGAAGGGCGTCCCGATGGCGCAGGCGCTGACCGAGGTCGGCGCGACCAAGGGCGCGCCGCCGAAGACCTTCGATTTCAAGCGCAGCGAGCTGCGCGGCAAGGAGAACTTCATCCAGATGGCGTTCGACATGCCGGCCAAGACCGCGCGCCTGGTCGAGGCGCCGAACCGCGCCGGCTATTACGTCGTCTATGTCGACACGATCCAGGCCGGCAATCCGGCGGCCGATCCGCAGGGCCCGCAGATCCTGCAGTCGATCACCCAGGCACTGGGCCAGATGAGCGCGCAGGAATATCAGAGCCAGTTCGCCAATGCGGTGTCGAGCGCGCTGAAGGTTCGTCGCAACGAAGCGGCGATCGCCCGGCTCCGCGCCGATCTGCAGCGCCAGGGCGCCAGCGGCCAGTGATCCAGGGCCTCGACTCCGCCCGCGCCGCGCTCGCCGCGGGCCGCCCCGCCCTGGTCTGGCGCCAGCAGGTCGCGGATACCGAGACTCCGGTCGCGGCAGCGCTGAAGCTGATCGAGCCCGGCCGCGGCGACTTCCTGCTGGAGTCGGTCGAGGGCGGCTCCGTGCGGGGCCGGCACAGCCTGATCGGTCTTGCGCCGGACCTGGTGTTCCGCGCCACCGGCACGCAGTGCGAACTGAACCGGCAGTGGCTCACCGATCGCACCGCGTTCGAAGGTCTGGCGACGGACCCGCTTGCCGCGCTGCGCGGGCTGGTTGCCGATTGCCGCATGGAGGTTCCCGCCGCGCTACCCCGCGCGCTTGCCTGCCTGGTCGGCTATTTCAGCTATGAGACGGTCGGGCTGGTCGAAAAGCTGCCCCGCCCTCCGCAGAGCCCGGTCGGCGTACCGGACATGATCTTCGTGCGGCCTACCGTGCTGCTCGTCTTCGATCGGCTGGCGGACACGCTGTTCATCGTCGCGCCGGTATGGCCCGGCGCCGATCCGGAGGCCGCCGCCGAGCGCATCGACGCCGTTGCTGCCCAGCTCGCCGGCGCCGCGCTGCCCGCGCCGGTCCGCGCGGACCCGATCGCGATCGTGCCCACGCCGGTGCTGCCGGAAGGCCGCTACGGCGAGATGGTCGCGGCGGCGAAGGAATATATCGCGGCAGGCGACATCTTCCAGGTCGTGCTCGCCCAGCGCTTCACCGCACCCTTTCCGCTGCCGCCGTTCGAGCTTTATCGCGCGCTGCGGCGGATCAATCCCTCGCCGTTCCTCTACCATCTCGACCTGCCGGGCTTCGCGCTCACCGGATCGAGCCCGGAGATCCTGGTACGTGCCCGCGACGGCGAGATCACCATCCGCCCGATCGCCGGCACGCGGCCCCGTGGCCGCACCGCGGCCGAGGACGAGGCGAACCGCGCCTCGCTGCTCGCCGATCCCAAGGAACGCGCCGAGCATCTCATGCTGCTCGACCTTGGCCGCAACGATGTCGGCCGCGCGGCGGCGCCGGGCAGCGTCAAGGTGACGGACAGCTACACGGTCGAGTTCTACAGCCACGTCATGCACATCGTGTCGAACGTGGTGGGCCAGTTGCGGAGCGATGCCGACGCGATCGACGCGCTGTTCGCCGGCTTCCCCGCGGGCACGGTAAGCGGCGCGCCCAAGGTACGTGCCTGCCAGGTCATCGCCGAGCTGGAGGCGGAAACGCGCGGCCCCTATGCCGGCGGCGTGGGCTATTTCTCGCCCGATGGCTCGATGGATTCGTGCATCGTCCTGCGCACGGCGCTGGTCAAGGATGGGGTGATGCACGTCCAGGCGGGCGCCGGCATCGTCGCCGATTCGGACCCCGCCTACGAACAGCGCGAATGCGAAGCCAAATCCGGCGCACTATTTGCGGCCGCGCGCGAGGCGATCGCGCGGGCCGGCGAGGCGGGCTTCGGCCAATAGGCCGGCCCGCCCGTTCGGATCAGGGGACGCGCGAGGCCTTGGCTTCGCGGTCCAGCTTGTCCTGATACCATTGCTGGAGGAATTTGCGGGTGCAGCCGGTCTGGCCGCCCGTGCCGACCGCAGAGCAACTGTTGGGCATGCCGCGGCTGTTCACGTCCTCCACCACTTCCATCCGGCGGGTCCAACTGGTCGAGGGCGCGTCCTGCTTGGGCTGGTCGCGGAAGCGCTTCGGGATGCGATAGGGCGATTCGCCCGCGCTCGAACAGACCACGATCTCGTCGGGGTTCACCGGCTTGGGGCAGCTCTCCTCGCCGTAAAGCAGGATGCTGCGCACCCGCTTGGGCGGGCCATCGGCAGCGCTCTGGTCCTGGGTCTGGGCGAACGCCGGCGCGGCGAGCAGGGCGGTGGCAATCATCAAGCGGGCAAGCATCGAATACTCCTGGGGTTGGATAACGTCCCTGCCCCGCCAGCGTTGCCGGTCTAGTGTGGCGGCCGCAAGGCCGGATTGTGCTGGAGGCCCCGAGCGCTTAGGTCTGCGCCCATGATCCTCGTCCTCGACAATTACGACAGCTTCACCTGGAACCTCGTCCACTATCTGATGGAGTTGGGCGTCGAGGTACAGGTGGTGCGCAACGACGCGCTGACCGCCAGCGAGGCGATCGCCAGCAACGCGCAGGGATTCCTGATCTCGCCGGGTCCGTGCACGCCGAACGAAGCGGGCATCAGCCTCGATCTGGTGGGCGCCTGCGCCGAACTCGGCAAGCCGCTGCTGGGCGTGTGCCTCGGCCACCAGTCGATCGGCCAGTATTTCGGCGGCAAGGTCGTGCGCGGCGGGCTAATGCACGGCAAGACGTCCCCGGTATCGCACGACGGGACCGGCCTGTTCACCGACCTGCCGTCGCCGTTCACCGCGACGCGCTATCACTCGCTGATCGTCACCGACATCCCCGACAGCCTGGTGGTGAACGCCACGGCCGAGGACGGATCGGTGATGGGCTTCCGCCACGCATCGCTGCCGATCCACAGCGTGCAGTTCCATCCCGAGAGCATCGCCACCGAGCATGGCCATGCCATGCTCGCCAACTTCCTGCGGCTTGCCGGTATCGAAGCGACGGCAACCGCCTGACCTTCTTCAGCCTCGGTTCATCGCAGGCCTGCTAGGAGACGGCCCATGAAGACGATCCTCGCCACCCTGCTCGCCGGTGCCGCGCTGCTCGCCGCACCTGTTGCCAACGCACAGCGCCACCGCGCCACGCCGGACGAGAAGCTGGCCAAGCTGCTCGAAGGGCGAGTGGCCGGCAAACCCGTGGATTGCATCAACCTGACGATGACCGGCTCCAGCCAGATCATCGACGGCAAGGCAATCGTCTACACCGTGGGCAGCACACTGTACGTGAACGAGCCGCGCGGCGGTGCTGAACAGCTGGACGACAATTCGATCCTGGTGACCAACACCTTCGGCTCGCAGCTGTGCAGCATCGACACGGTCCGGTTGATCGACCGCAATTCCTATTTTCCCCGCGGCTTCGTCTCGCTCAACCAGTTCGTGCCCTATAGCCGTCCGAAAAAGGACAACTGAGGGCGCCCAAGCAGGATTTGCTCGACAGGCTGGCCGCGCCCCGGAATAGAGGCGGCGTGACCAGCCTCAGCCTGCTTCCCGATCCGTCCTCCCCGCTTGGCCGCGAAACCGCCGCGCAGGCCTTTGCCGATATCCTCGACGGCACCGCACCCGAGGCGGAGATAGAGACGTTCCTGATCGCGCTCTCCCTGCGCGGCGAAACCAGTATCGAGATCGCCGAGGCGGCGCGCGCGCTTCGTGCCCGGCTGATCCCCGTCACCGCGCCCGAAGGGGCGATCGACGTGTGCGGCACCGGCGGCGACGGGCACCACACGCTCAACGTCTCCACCGCCGTCAGCCTGGTCGTGGCAGCGGCGGGCGTGCCGGTGGCGAAGCACGGCAACCGCGCGGCGTCGTCCAAGGCCGGTGCGGCGGATACACTGGAGGCGCTGGGCCTGAACCTCGATCGCGCGGCAGCCCGCGCCGAGGAGAGCCTCAACGAAATCGGCATCGCCTTCCTGTTCGCCCAGCATCACCACCCCTCGCTCGGCCGGATCGCGCCGATCCGTCGGCGGATCGGGCGGCGGACGATCTTCAACCTGATGGGGCCGCTGGCGAACCCCGCGCATGTCCGATATCAGCTGATCGGTATCGCGCGGCCCGATTATGCACCGGTTTATGCCGAGGCGCTGGAACAGCTCGGCGTCGAGGCCGCGGCGGTCGTCTCGGGCGAGGACGCGCTCGACGAGCTGTCGACCGAGGCGGCGAGCGTCGTCGTCAATGTCGGGCGCGCCAGATTGCCGACCCGGATCACCCCCGAGGATGCCGGCCTGCCCCGCCATCCCCTTGCCGCCATCCGCGGCGGCGACCCCGCCTACAATGCCCTCGCGCTGCGCCGCCTGCTGCAGGGTGAGACCGGGGCCTATCGCGACGCAGTGCTGCTCAACGCAGCCGCGGCGCTGATGGTCGCGGGCCGCGCAGATGACCTACGGGACGGGGTGGAGGAAGCCGCCGAAATGCTCGACAACGGGCTTGCCAACGCCCTTCTCGATTGCTGGATCGCCTTCGCATGAGCACCATTCTCGATACCATCCTCGACACCAAGCGGGCCGAGGTCGCCGCGCGCAAGGCTGTTCCGCGCGCCTGGCCGACGCCCACCGCGCCGCGCGGCTTCAAGGCGGCGCTCGATGCGCGTGCGGCAGCCGGTGGCTATGGCCTGATCGCCGAGATCAAGAAGGCCAGCCCCTCCAAGGGCCTGATCCGCGCCGATTTCGATCCGCCCGCCCATGCCCGCGCCTATGCAGCCGGTGGTGCGGCATGCCTCTCGGTGCTGACCGACCACGACTATTTCCAGGGCCATGAGGACTATTTCGTCGCCGCCCGCGCGGCCTGTGATCTGCCCGCGATCCGCAAGGACTTCCTGATCGACCCGTGGCAGGTTGGGGAATCGCGCGCGATGGGTGCGGATGCGATCCTGATCATCGTCTCGGCGCTCGACGACGGGCAGATGGCCGAGATCGAAGCCGCCGCGATCGAGCACGGCATGGACGCGCTGGTCGAGGTCCACGACGCCGACGAGCTGGAGCGCGCGCTGAAGCTCAAGTCGCGGCTGATCGGGGTGAACAACCGCAATCTCAAGACGTTCGAGGTGGACGTTCAGAAGACCTACGATCTCGTCCGTCACGCGCCGAAGGACTGCACCTTCGTCGCCGAATCCGGGCTCAACACCCGTGCCGATCTCGATGCGATGGCCGAGCACGACATCCGCTGCTTCCTGATCGGCGAGTCGCTGATGCGGCAGGACGACGTGGAAGCCGCGACGCGCGCGCTGGTCGGATGAACGGGCTCACCCATCTCGACGCGAACGGCGCGGCGCACATGGTCGATGTCGGCGGCAAGGCGGTCACCGCGCGCGAGGCGGTGGCGCAGGGCCGCATCACCATGTCGGTGGAGGCCGCGACCGCGATCCGCGCCGGCAGCGTGAAGAAGGGTGACGTTCTCGCCACCGCCCGCATCGCCGGCATCATGGCGGCGAAGAAGACGTCCGAGCTGATTCCGCTCTGCCACCCCCTGCCCCTCACCCGTGTCGCGATCGAGCTCGATCTCGATGACAGCGGCGTCACCGCCACGGCGACCGCCGCGACCGAGGGCAAGACGGGGGTGGAGATGGAGGCGCTCACCGCGGTGTCGGTAACGCTGCTGACGCTGTACGACATGGCCAAGGCGCTGGATAAGGGCATGGTTCTCGGCGACATTCGCCTGCTGACCAAGACCGGCGGCAAATCGGGCGACTGGCGCGCCAAGGGCTGACCGCCCATAGTTTCCCTACCCCTAGGCCAAACGATCCTCCATTGCTCCGCCGCCGGCATCGGGCCATGTGCGGCACCATGGCATCGCTACTCGATCCCCTTTCGCGCGGCCGCGTGATCCTCGTCGGCGCCGGTCCTGGTGACCCCGGCCTTCTCACCGTTCGCGCCGTCGAGGCGCTGAAGATCTGCGACGTGCTGGTGCATGACGGGCTGGTCGACGATCGCGTGCTCGATCTCGCGCCCCAGGCCCACCGCATCTCGGTCGCCAAGCGCCGATCGAAGCACACGCTGCCGCAGGACGCGATCAACGCGCTGATCGTCGCGCATGTGAAGACCGGCGCGGTCGTCGTCCGCCTCAAGGGCGGCGATCCGTTCATCTTCGGCCGCGGCGGCGAGGAAGTGGAAGCCGTGCGCGAAGCAGGGCTGCCGGTGGAAGTGATCCCCGGCGTTTCCGCCGCGCTCGGCGCCGCCGCCGAGGCGATGCTGCCGCTCACCCATCGCGACTGGTCGAGCGCGGTCAGCTTCGTCGCGGGCCAGTGCAAGGGCCTGACCGATCAGGACTGGTCGGGCCTTGCCGGCAAGGGCCGCACGCTGGTGATCTATATGGGCGTCGCCACCGCCTCGGCGATCGCCGACAAGCTGATGGCCGACGGCGTAGCACCCGACATGCCGGTCGCGGTGCTCGAACGCGCCACGCTGGCCGGCCACCGCGCGCTGCGCACGCTGCTCGCGGACCTGGGCCCGATGGTCGAGCAGGAAGACGTGAAGAGCCCGGCGATCATCGTAGTGGGCGAGGTGGTGCTGCTGGCCGATGCGCAGGACCGGCTGTCCCGCTGGGCGCGCACGGCAGAGATTTTGGGGGAAGAGCAGGCATGAAGCTGTTGACAGGCAACGATCTTCCCACCGGCGATGTGGTCTGGTGGACCGGTGAAGGCTGGTCCCGCCATGTCGCCGAGGCGGTCGACGTGGGCGACAAGGGCGACTTGATCGCCGCCACCGAAGTCGCCGCGCGCCGCGTCAACGTGCCTTATGTGATTGACGCCGAGGCGACCCCCGAAGGGCCCCGCCCCGCGCATATCAAGGACCGCATCCGCGCGCTCGGCCCCACCGTCCGCACGGACCTGACCCTCAAGCCCGCCGACCCGCAGGCCGGAAGCTGGGTGATCTGAACCATGTACAAGTACGACGAATATGACGCCTCGATCGTCGCCGCACGCGTCGAGGAATTCCGCGACCAGGTCCAGCGCCGCCTCGCCGGCCATCTGACCGAGGACCAGTTCAAGCCGCTGCGGCTGATGAACGGCCTGTATCTGCAGCTGCACGCCTATATGCTGCGCGTGGCGGTTCCTTATGGCACGCTCGACAGCCGACAGATGCACATGCTGGCGCACATCGCCCGCAAGTACGATCGCGGCTATGGCCATTTCACCACCCGCCAGAACCTCCAGTACAACTGGATCAAGCTGGAGGACGCGCCCGACATCCTCGCCGAGCTGGCGACGGTGGAAATGCATGCGATCCAGACCAGCGGCAACTGCATCCGCAACATCAGTTCGGACCAGTTCGCCGGTGCTGCCGCCGACGAGATCACCGATCCGCGCCCCTGGGCCGAACTGCTCCGCCAGTGGAGCAGCTTCCACCCCGAATTCAGCTATCTGCCGCGCAAGTTCAAGATCGCGGTGATCGCCAGCGATACCGATCGCGCGGCGATGCGGCTGCACGACATCGGCATCCAGATCGTGCGTAACGACGCTGGCGAACTCGGCGCGCGCATCTATGCCGGCGGCGGCATGGGGCGCACGCCGATGATCGCGCATCGGATCAAGGACTTCGTGCCCTTCGCCGATTTCGTCAGCTATCTGGAAGCGTGCCTGCGCGTCTACAATCGCCACGGCCGGCGCGACAATATCTACAAGGCGCGGATCAAGATCCTCATCCATGCCCTGGGCGCCGAGGAATATGCGCGCCAGGTCGAGGAGGAGTTCCAGGCGGTGAAGGCGCTCGGCATCGATCCGCCCCAAGCCGAGTTCGACCGCATTGCCGCCTATTTCGCGCCGCCTGCCTTCGAGGCAGGCGCCGTCGATACGGTGGACCGCAGCGATCCGGATTTCGCCGTTTGGCTCGACCAGAACGTCCATGCGCACAAGGCGCCGGGCTATGCCGTGGTCACGATCAGCCTCAAGCCGATCGGCGGCATCCCGGGCGACGCCTCGGCCGACCAGATCGACGCGATGGCCGATCTCGCCCAGCGCTACAGCTTCGACGAGCTGCGCGTCACCCATGCGCAGAATATCGTGCTGCCGCATGTCCGCAAGGCCGACCTCTACGCGGTCTGGACCGCGCTGCGCGAGGCAGGTCTTGCCGAAGCCAATCTCGACCTGATCAGCGACATCATCGCCTGCCCGGGGCTCGATTATTGCAGCCTCGCCAACGCCCGCTCGATCCCGCTCGCGCAGAAGATCAGCGAGCGCTTCGCCGATCCGGCACGCCAGCGCGACCTGGGTGAATTGAAGCTCAAGATTTCGGGCTGCATCAATGCCTGCGGCCACCATCATGCCGGCCATATCGGCATCCTCGGCGTCGATCGGAAAGGCACCGAGAACTATCAGTTGCTGCTCGGCGGATCGGGCGCGGAGGATGTCAGCCTCGCCGACATCACCGGCCCCGGCTTCAGCGAGGACGGCGTGGTCGACGCAATCGAACGCGCGACCGACGTCTATGTACGCGAGCGCACGCCCGGCGAGCGCTTCGTCGACACCTATCGCCGCATCGGCATGGCACCGTTCAAGGAGGCCATTTATGGTTGAGTTCCTGCGTTACCGCGACGACGAGGCGCATGACGAGCCGGCGGTCACGCTCGACAGCTTTTTCGGCCAGTCGAACGCCACCGCGGTGCGGATCGAGTCCGGTGAGGATGCCCGTGCGCTGCTGCCGCATCTGAGCCGTATCGCGCTGATCGAGGTGAGCTTCCCCAGCTTCCGCGACGGCCGCGGCTATTCCACCGCGCGGATCCTGCGCGAGGCGGGGTATCAGGGCGAACTGCGCGCGCAGGGCGACGTGCTGGTCGACCAGATCCCGCTGATGCGCCGCTGCGGCTTCGACAGCTTCGCTCCCGACGCGCCGATCGACGCGGCGACGCTGGAGGCCGCGCTCGCCCGCTACGATTTCCGCTATCAGGCGGCGGCGGACCCGGTCGCGCCGGTGTGGAAGCTGCGGCATGGCTGAACCGGCGCGCCAGATCGACCGGATCGACGTGGCGCCCCGCTTCACCGAGGCCGACGCGCTCCGGCTCAACGCGCGCTTCGCCGGCGTCCCCACGCTGGAAATGCTGCGCACGGTGCTGGCCGAAAAGCTGACCGGCGAGACGGCGATCGTCTCCTCGTTCGGCGCGGAGTCGGCGGCGCTGCTGCATCTCGTTGCCAGCGTCGATCCGAGTGTGCCGGTGCTGTTCCTCGATACCGGCAAGCATTTCCCCGAAACGCTCGCTTATCGCGACCTGCTCGCCGCGCGGCTCGGGCTCAACCTGCGCAACCTGCGGCCCGATCCCGAACTGCTGGCCAAGCGCGACGCGACCGAGCTGCGCTGGTCTTACGATCCCGATGGCTGCTGCGAGATCCGCAAGGTCCTGCCCCTCGAAGCGGGCCTCGCCGGCATCGACGCGACAATCACCGGCCGCAAGGCGTTCCAGGCGAGCACCCGCGCCGCCCTGCCCCGCTTCGAGCTGGACGGGGAGCGGCTGAAGATCAACCCGCTGGCCGATTGGACCAAGGCGGATCTCGACGCCTATTTCGTCGCGCACGACCTGCCGGTGCATCCGCTCGTGGCGCAGGGCTATCCCTCGATCGGCTGCGCGCCGTGCACCAGCATGGTCAAGCCCGGCGAGGATCCCCGCGCCGGCCGCTGGCGGGGCTGGGACAAGACCGAGTGCGGCATCCACACCCCCACCACCGACGACGAGGCCAACCAGCCCGTATTCTGACCCTAGGTCAGAACCCGCCGTGCAGCCGCAGCGCCAGCACGTTCGCCGGCCCGCGATCGCGATTATATCCCGGGTTGGCGATGAACTGATAGTCGAGCGTCACGTCGAGGCCCTTGCGCGGCTGCCAGTCATAATAGGCCTCGGCGATCGCCTCGCTGCCGGGATGCGGCAGCTTGCCGTCGCCGACCAGTACGCCCAGCCCGCCCGCATCGAGATAGCGCTGGTGCGCGCGCGAGATGCCGTTGACGATGCCGACCAGCCCGATCCGGTCGTTCGCCCGGCCCCAGCCAGCGCCGCCGAGCGAGCCCCCGAGCTGGGCGGTGCGATCGATGTCGGTGAAGTCATAGGGCTCGATCGACCCGTCGGCGAAGCCCGCGCGCGCGAACACCCCCAACGTCGGGCTTAGCGCCTGCTCGACGTTCAGGTCCGCGCCCATTCGGCTGGTGCGCTGGCGGACCAGCACGGTATCCGCGGGCTGGCCTTGCGCCGCACCGAGCGCCAGCGCATCGTCGAACCGGCCGAAGCGGCCGCGATTGCGAAAGGCGGTGACGCGGATCGCACCCGGCTGGCCGCCGAGCATGTGCCGGTGCTCGACCTCTACATCGACCTGATATTGCCGAAAATCGCGTTCCAGCGTCTCGCCGTTCGGCACCTTGGAAAGGTTGAACAGCCCCGCCCGCCACGTCCAGGGGCCCTGATACCATTCGGCGGCCACCCCGGTCGTATAGCCCCAGGCATCGGCGGCGTAATCGAAGCTGCCGGTATCCACCGCTGACCAGTTGAGGAAATCGCCGCGCGGATCATGCGCATAGCGGTTGGTGTCGAATACGTCACCGACGCCGAACTTGCCGAGCGTCAGCACCAGCCGGTTGGCGGTCTGGCTGCCGCCCAGCACGTTCATCGCCGGCGCAACCGCGATGCGCTCGCCGCCCAGCGCGACGGTCTGGCGGAAGAACGCCCGCTGGAGCCGCAGATAGGGCTCGTCCTTGCCGACCTTATAGGCCTCGGCACTCGGAAACCCCGCCACCCCCAGCGTGTTGGACAGGCCGAAGCCCTGGTCGATCTCCGGGTTCACCCACAGCTCGCCGCCCGCCCAGGGCCGCACCCCGACATGGAGCGTGACGTCGATCGTCTCGCGCACCTGCTTCGGCGTCAGGCTGTTGGGCCCGCGATAGGGATCGGTGAAACCGCCCACGCCCTGCACCACCATCGTCGCCTGGCCATGCACCGCGAACGTCTGTGGGTCGTCGCTGTCCTGCGCCTGCGCGGCGAAGGGCAGGAGGAGGAACAGCGCTGCCACACCTGCGGCAGCCTTGGGAAAGGCGTGGACCATGAACTTGCACCCCGAAACCCGGTGGATATCACCGACTCGACGGCGGCGCCACTATACCCTAGGGGGGTATCACGCAAGCAAAACGGAAGGGCCGAGAATGAGCCATGTCGCGCGAGAAAAGCAGAAGCTGCTCAACCGATTGAAAAGGCTGCGCGGCCAGATCGAGGCGATCGAGCGCGCGGTGGATGCCGATGCCGAATGCGCGCGCGTGCTGCAGCAGGCGACCGCCTGCCGGGGCGCACTCGACGGCTTTATCGCCGAGGTGATCGAGGACCATATCCGCGAGCACATGCTGGAACCCGATGCCGCGCCGGACGATCCCAAGGTGCAAGCGGCCGAGGAACTGGTCGCGATTGTCCACAGCTATCTCACCTGAACGGAGCCGCGCCATGCAGACCAGCCTTGCCGACCGCGCTGCCGCGCTGCTGGGCACGCCCGTCTCCGCTGCCGCGGCGCTTTCCGGCGGGGACCTTTCCGCCGTCCACCGGTTGCGGCTGGCGGACGGCGGGAGCGCGATCGCCAAGCAGGGGCCGATGGTCTCCGTCGAGGCCGACATGCTCGCCGCGATTGCCGCGAGCGGAGCGCCGGCACCGGCCGTGCTCGGGATCGGCGAAGACCTGCTTCTGATCGAGGAAATGCCGAACGACGGCCAGCTCGTCACCAGCTGGGACAGCCTGGCGACGACGCTGCGCACCCTCCACGCAGCCACCGGGCGAACCTATGGCTGGCATGCCGATTATGCCTTCGGGCGCGTCGCCATTCCCAACGGGCATACCAGCAAC
>JAIYAA010000005.1 GCA_027489295.1 Sphingomonadales bacterium
CCCTAGAGGCGCCGGCCTACCCCGTGCCCAGATGGCGGAATTGGTAGACGCACCAGCTTCAGGTGCTGGCGATCGCAAGGTCGTGGAGGTTCGAGTCCTCTTCTGGGCACCACTTCCCCTTAGGGGGAGGTAATCATTGGATTTCTGTAGCTTACGGCAGCCGGTGGCACATAAACCTGTCACAGAAGAGGCGCGCGACGTGTCGCGGAAATCCAACCTGATCCAGCGGAACGGGCGCTGGTCCTTCAACAAGGCGTACCCCAAAGAGCTGTGGCCGGTCGTCGGTCGCGCACCTTTCCGTCTTGCCCTGAACACCGACAGCCTCGAGCAGGCGCAGCGCCTCCGTGGCTTCGCCGAGCAGCGGTACTGGGCGGCCGTTGATGAGGCGCGCAGGCGGCTGGGCGAAGTCGTCGCCCGCCCCCTCACCAGCATCGAAGCCACTGCCATCGTGTCCCGCTGGTTCCTTCAGCGGAACGAGGAGCTGGACCACTCCCATCTTCATGAGCCCACGCCGCACGTCATCCTGGACGAGGTTAGAGAGGAGCTGACGTACAGCGAGCGCGAGCTGTCGCGGCGCCTAGCGGCAGGAGACATCGAAGCGTTTGGCGCGCTCGCGTCGAGGGTGCTGGAGCGGGAGGGGATCAAGGTCGACCCTGCCAGCGAGGGGTACCGCACGCTCCTTCAGCTTCTTGCACGGGCAAACAAGGAGTTGGGCCGAATCGACCTTGCCCGGCTTCAGGGCGATTTCGGCTATCGTCCGGCCGACCCCGTATTCCGGGACGCGCTTGCCGCTCCTGCGACCCCAAGGCGCACCGTCGGAGACCTAATCGACGCCTACGAGCGCGAGAAGGCTCCGGGTTGGTCTCCGTCCACGAAGGCGGCGCACGGACCGGTTTGGCGCATCCTGCGAGACGTCTTCGGCACGTCGCGCGACGTGGCGACCATTACGCGAGAGGACGGTCGGAGGCTGTTCGAGACCGTTAAGGGTCTCCCAAAGGGCTTGGGCAAGCTCAAGGCGCTCGCCGGGCTCCCAATCCCGAAGGCAGTGGAGCAGGCAGCCAAGCAGGACTTGCCGCTGATCGGCCCCAAGACCGTGAACGGCAGCTACATGGCCTTCCTGTCCTCTGCCTTCGGGTGGGCCGTGAAGGAGCAATGGCTGCCCGCCAACCCGGTTGCTGGCCTCACGGTTACCGACACCGTCGATGCAGCCGACAAGCGCGACCCGTTCACGATGGATCAGCTTCGCACGATATTCGGCGCCGCGCCCTGGTCGCCTCGCGATCCTGCTCCCCGAGGCAAGCCCCTGCACTTCTGGGGGCCGCTGCTCGCGCTCTTCCACGGGATGCGCCGAGGCGAAATCGCCCAGCTCAACGTTGCAGACGTGCAGGAGGTGGACGGGCTGACGGTGCTGCTAATTCGCCCCGGACAGGATGGCCAGCGGGTGAAGACGAAGGCCAGTCGCCGGATGCTGCCGATACACCCCGAGCTGAAGCGGATGGGCTTCCTGCAGTTCGTTCAGGCCCAGCGCGACGCCAAGCGAACCCAGCTGTTCCCCGGCGAGAAATCGAACGCGAACGGACAATGGGGCGACGGGTTTTCCGACTGGTTCTCGCGCCTGCTGACTGCGCGGAAGGTCTCGGGGCAAAGGCTGGGCCTTCATTCCTTCAGACACAATTTCGAGGATCGTCTGCGCGCCGCAGGATTACGCGGCAGCGATATCGGCAAGGCGTTGGCGGGACGCGCCCGGCAGGGCGGAAGCGATAGCGGCGACGCCTATGGCAGCGGCTATTCGGCCGTCCAGCTGGCAGAAGCCGTTGAGAAGATCGCCTACCCGGAACTGGACCTCAGCCACCTGCACCTGATCGAAGCGGGACGCGAGGCGGCGGAATAGGCCGCACTCTCGGGGAGGAAGCCGCGTTGGGCGGCAATTAATCCTCACCCTCGGAGAAGAACGCCGTCCTAGGTCGGGCGGCTATTATCACCCAGTCTTGGAGAGGGAAGCCGCGTCGGCGCCGCTCTCCGCCCCCGTCAACATGATGCCTCGCCCGCCGCTTCCTTGGATCTGGCGGCGCGTCGGCGTGCCTGGAGCAATTCCATGTCCACCACCAAGCCCGCACCGCTCAAGCCGGTGTCGCTCACCGAACTATTCGCCACCGATATGCCGAAGCGCGGCCAACTGCTGTCTCCGTGGCTCCGCGAACAGGAAAGCTGCCTCGTCTGGGCAGCGGCTGGCGTCGGCAAGACGATGTTCACGCTGTCGCTCGCCCTGGCCGTCGCAGGCGGCGGGAGCCTCATGGGCTGGACGTCACCACGCCCCCGCCGCGTCCTACTGATCGACGGCGAGATGCCGCTGGACGACCTGCAAGAGCGCCTGCGGATGCTCGCGGGCACTGTCGAGGGCGTCGACCTAGGCGCGGCCGGTACGAATCTCACCGTTCTCGCCCGCCATGGCCAGTCGCCCGACGCCGTGTTCCCCGACTTCGGGAAGGAGGAAGAGCAGGACGCGAACCTTGCCCTGGTTCGCTCCTACAGGCCCGACGTGGTCATTCTGGACAACCTCAGCACCCTCGCGACGGTCGCCAACGAGAATGATACGGCGGAGGTCCAGAAGGTCGTGAAGTTCCTGGCGCGGCTGAAGCAGGCCCGCATTGGCTGCATCGTGGTCCACCACGCCAACAAGGGCGGCCAGCAGTTCCGGGGCAACACGATGCTCGCCACCACCTTCGAGGTCATCATCGGGTTGAAGCGGGACAAGTCGGGGGACGTGCTGGACACCTCGGGCACCACGCGGTTCCACCTCGAATGGACCAAGTTCCGGGGCCGCCGGGACGCCAGCGTCGGGGACCGGGCGGTTCACCTCGCCGACCGAGAGGGGAAGCTGGCGTGGGTCTCGGAGCGGCCGGAGGACGAGGTGTTGGAGGCGCTTGCCTCACTGATCCGCACCAGCCGCTATCGAACGCAGGCCGATGTAGGAGGCGCCCTGCCGCCACACCTGTGGCCGAACGAGAACCCACCGTCGACGGGCTGGATCAGCAAGCAGTTCACGCTGCTGAAGACTCGCCCCGACATCATCCGCACCACGGATATCAAGGCGCACTTCGAGGCGGCGGCAGGAGAAGCTCAGGAAGACGAGGAGCTGTAATTGGACCCTGCGGAGGGCTGCGAGGCCCCGCAGTAGGCGGTTCATCAGAACTATAAGGGTCGTGAACCGTGAAGTGGCGGTTTTCTGCGGCTTTCCGCCTACTGCCGCAGGGCCCGGTTCACGGCATGCGTGAAGCCGGTCAGTTTCGCTGCAAAAATTCGAGCGGCCATAGATCGCGTGACCGACCGGCGCCTGCCCCCATGGGGTGGGTGTCGGCCCGCGCGTTCCACAACTCGCGCCGTGAACACCGACAATGCAACAGTGGCGGAGGGCGGCCACACGCACGATGGCGACGGACGGGGCGGCCGAAACGCAGCCCTTGCCGTAGCTGTCGGAGCACCGTACAAACTGGCGTAACGTTCGTAGCGCTGGTTTGAAAGGGCATTCCCGCATGAAGGTCGTCACCTACTATCGCGTCTCCACGGCTGCGCAGGGCCGGTCGGGCCTTGGCCTGGAGGCGCAGCGCGACGCGGTGGAGGCCTTCTGTCGCGCCCGTGGCTGCGAGGTGCTGGCGGAGTTCACCGAGGTCGAGAGCGGCAACCGCAACGACCGCCCGCAGCTGACGGCAGCCCTGCACCGCGCCAAGGTGACCGGCGCGACCCTCGTCATCGCCAAGCTGGACCGCCTGTCCCGTAACGCCGCCTTCCTGCTGACGCTGCGGGATAGCGGAGTAGAGTTCATCGCCGCCGACATGCCCGACGCCTGTCGCCTAACGGTGGGCATTCTCGCCATGGTCGCGGAGCAGGAACGGGAAGCCATCTCCGCCCGGACTAAGGCGGCGCTGGCTTCCGTTAAGGCCCGAGGCATGCGGCTGGGCAATCCTCACGGGGCCACTGCGTTACGCCGCGCTGGCAAAGGCAATGCGGGATCGATTTCGGTTCAGAAGGCGGACGCGGAGCAACGGGCATCCGACCTAGCATCTACCATCGCGGAGATGCGGGCAGAGGGTCATCTCAGCCTGTCTGCGCTCGCGCACTGTTTGAATGAGAGGCATATCAAGACCGCCCGAGGTGGACGCTGGCACCCCTCATCAGTACGCAATCTGTTGGCGCGCATTCCGGCCCACTGACGGGGCACGCGTGCCTCGCCCTGCTTTTTCCGTCCTGCCTTTAGGCGGAGGAATGACTTAGATTAAGCTAGAGCAACGACATCTGTGGTTCGTCGTTGAGCCGGACCACCCCATTGATTAGCCATTGGCTCAGTCTGTAACGGTGCGTACCCATAGCGAGAGCCATACCCTTCTTTGGATACTCCTCGCCAAACTTTTGCTGCATCCAATCAAGCGCGTGGCGTTCGGACGATTGATCTCGAAGCCGGGCGAGAAAGGTCTGCTCCGTTTCCCAGTCCTGGCAGGTACCTTCGTGAACGCCATCGTCGTCCTTGAATCGGTACTTGAACTCGTATGGACATGTCCGCATCGGTATCAGCGCCTTCGGCGCGAATAGGTCATTCTGGGCCCTCAGGCGAACCAGAAGCGCCTCTTTTTCTTTCATCTCGTCAGCAGGCCTTCGCACGGCACGGAAATCGAGAATTTCAGGTCTCAACATTGCGAGGCTGCGCCCAGCTTCATGCTCCTGCTTCAAGCTGGTGACGGCACACCTTGCGACCAACGCATTACGCTCCCCAGGGCGGACAGCACTGACGATCTCGACTGAATTGGGATCAACGCGACGAGACTCACTTCGGGTGTCTTTCACAATCTTCGGTTTCGACCACCGATAACGTACACGGTCCCATCGGCGAAACCGCTGGACGTCCTCAAGCTGTCGAAATGACACCGGATACAGGCGCACCCATTGCCCCAACAGGTCAAGCCCCGCACAACACACGGTCTCGCCGAACTTGTCACTTCGTCTCGGCGCAGCCTTGACGATAATGAACGCGTCGTCCTCTTGAAGATCAAGCGGGCTGGGGCGCGCGCGTTCCGGTTGATTGGCACTCGATACCTGCATTGGCACGAACTCCGAGGTGTCTCACCTCGAACGTATCTAACGCCTCCAACCGCCGAACGACAAGTGTCCGATGACAACACTGGGGGTCCCGCTCATAGCACAGCAATACCGTTGGCTGTTGCTTCACAACCGTAGCAGCTTCTTGAAGCGCTACACCGGTCAAGGCTAAATCAAGATGCGCTTCGAAGATCGCCCTGAATGTATCCATATCCCCACGTCGCGCAGCCTCGCGGCCGTGCTTCGGATCCCCAAGCTGTTTCACGTGGCTATAACCGATGCCAGCGTCACCCAGCGCCTGAGATAAGGCACGCTTCGAAAAACCTGCTCGGCGCGACTGGGGCAATTCACGCACGTCCATCACGTGCTTAACGCCAGACGCACGCAGGGTCCCAATAAAATCGGTTAGGGACGCGCCTTCATACCCGATGGTGTAAATCGTCGTCATAAGCCTTCGAACCGTTGCCATCGCAGCTTGGCCGAGGAAAGAGTCGAAAATGAGTCGGTGCTGCCGCATTCATCCGTCTCGCGCTCGTATCGTACGGCCGTGCGCGACCGTGATCACACGCGTGCGAAACACTGCCTGTCCGCTGTCAGCGCCAAAGACGGCTTCGGAAGGCATAGCCCGCCACCCAGAATAGATTGATGCCATGTGCGTCGACCTTCCACTCGGGCTATCTGGAGCCAGTACGGTCCGAACCACCCTACGCACGGGCCTTCTGAAGGCCGGCCCGTGAGGGACTACCGCAACTGCTGCCGCTTAGCCCCAACTTGTTTTTCGGGCACCTCATTCGCTTTCCCATGAGGCAACGGCGGTTGGGCTGAGCACAGCACCTCAGACGAGCAACAAGAAACTCGAAGTCCTCCGCTGTCCCAGCTATCATGTCTGCATGGCATCAAAGCGCACTCGGATGGAAAAGTTCAAACTGGAGCATCCTACCTGCTACTTCTGCGGTGAGGCAGCGACGGAGACAGAAGACCATGTTCCATCGCGAGATTGCTTCCGAGGCCGGCAATGGCCTGAGGGATATGTGTTCCCGGCTTGTGAAAAGTGCAACTCAGCCGCCAGCCAAATCGAGCAGGCTGTGGCGTTATACTTCATGCTCGCCAATCATGAAGAGATTGATCCAGACACGACACAGCTTAGAAAGCTGTTACGGGGGGTATCCAACAACAACCCTGACCTCATGCCCAGCATGACGCGAAGCGCGAACGAAGCGCGCCAGCACTTCAAAAAACGCGGCCTATCGCTCGACTCAGGCCGAACGTACAAAGATATCCCGCTGCTCAAATTGCCCGTAGCGAATAAGCGAGCAATGGAGTTCTTTTCTCGCCGATTGACTTGTGCACTATACTATAAGGAAGTGGGCCACCCTCTCCCTAGCGCTTGGCGAATGGTTAATGTCTGGACCCACCTAATTGATCCTATCGCGGTAGACCTTGCAGCTGCAGCTCGGGAAATGTTTCCTCAGGTAGAGGTAACAACTCGTCGCAATACGACCTTGGGTGAACAATTCATCTACCGCTGGGGTTGCAACGAAGACCGAACAATATTCGGTTTCGCTGCGCAATTCTCAAGATCTTTTCTATTCGTGGGAGCCGCAGCTGCTCCTCAGCACGTTCAGGAAGCTAGAGCAGAAGCGTGGCGACCGCACTCTGACGACATCATCAGTCGTGATGAGTTGCTGGCGGCCAAACACAAGCGCTATGCCTAGAGGAAGGCAAAGGAGAATACGGTCGTTGCATCTGTGACATGCCTCTGGCACATACGGGCACATACCGACCGCCGGAAATCGGCGGAAATCCGCGGCTCCTGAGGCGATTGTCACAATCCTCTTCTGGGCACCACTTCCCCCCCCACCGGGGCGGAAAGACAAAATAACGATCTACCAACGCATTGGCGCTCCGGTCTTTGGACTGGCAGCGCCGCGTTGCGTTCGTCGCCCGCAGCATCCCCTTCCCCACGTGCACGCCGCCGCGCCCGCGCGTGCCCGCCCCGCCAGATATCGCCTGTGAAAGTGCGTAATCGCTTGCGAAATCGCGCTGGGGGTCTAGCTTCCCGGGTGATGGGCCGGACTACGGCCAGCATCAGGAGGAGAGAGACCATGCGCCTGGATCGTCGATCGCTGCTGTCCGCCACCGGCCTGGGCGCCGCCGCGCTCACGGGCAGCGTGCGCGCCGCCCCGGCGGACGGACCGTTCAAGGGCGACTGGTCGTCGCTGGTGCAGGGCTATCGCGCGCCGGACTGGTTCCGCGATGCCAAGTTCGGCATCTGGGCGCATTGGTCGGCGCAGTGCGTGCC
>JAIYAA010000198.1 GCA_027489295.1 Sphingomonadales bacterium
GCCGACGCGCGGCTCGCCGGCAGGCACATCCTCGTCACCGCCGGGCCGACGCACGAGCCGATCGATCCGGTGCGCTACATCGCCAACCGCTCCTCGGGAAAGCAGGGCTTCGCGATCGCCGGCGCGCTGGCGGCGCTGGGCGCGCGCGTCACCCTCGTCGCCGGGCCGGTGACGCTGGCGACGCCGCCGGGTGTCACCCGCGTCGACGTGGAGACCGCCCGCGAGATGGCGGCCGCGGTCGATGCCGCGCTCCCCGCCGACGCCGCGGTGATGGTGGCCGCGGTGGCCGACTGGCATGTCGAGGCCGCAGTGCAGAAGCTTAAAAAGGGCGATGCCGCGCCCAGCCTGCATCTGAAGCAGAATCCTGATATTCTCGCCGGACTGGCGCAGGGACCGCGCCGGCCGCAGCTCGTGGTGGGCTTTGCGGCGGAGACCGAACGAGTAATCGAACATGCCGTCGCGAAACGCTTGCGCAAGAACGCCGACTGGATTGTCGCCAACGACGTTTCGGGCGATGTGATGGGAGGTGAAGCCAATGCCGTCCATCTCGTCACCGCCCAGGGCGTCGAAAGCTGGGAACGCGCGTCGAAGCGCGACGTCGCGCAGCGCCTTGCCGATCGGATCGCCGATGCGCTCTAGGCTGATCCCCTGCCTCGCCGGCCTGGCCCTGCTTGCCGGCTGCACGACGACGTCCGCGACGGCGCCGCAACTGGCCGCCAAGGCCGAGCCGCCGCTGAACCTGCACGCCCGCAATTTCGGCCCTGCCGCCCCGTCGGCCGTCCGCACGCTGGTGGTGGTGCTGCACGGCGACGGAGGTCCAGAGAGCCGCAGCGATCACTATCGCTTCGCCGAAGCGGTCACCCGGAGCATCCCCGACAGCGCCGCGATCGCGCTGCTGCGTCCGGGATATGGCGATTCGGCCGGCAACCGCTCCCCCGGCCAGGTGGGGCTGGGCTTTGGCGACGATTACACCCAGGAGCGGATCGACGCCGTCGCGCAGTCGATCGGCATGCTGCGCCGCCGCTTCGCCACCGCCCGGCTGATCCTGGTCGGCGATTCCGGCGGCGCCGCGATCGCCGCGGACATTGCGGGGATGCGGCCCGATCTGCTCGATGCGATGGTGCTGGTCGGCTGCCCGTGCGCGCTGCCCGAATGGCGCAAGGGGATGCTCAAGCAGTCGCATGGCGCCGCCTGGGCAACCCCGGTCGCCAGCCTCGATCCGCTCAAGACCGCCGGCGGGGTGATGCCAAGCATGCGCGCCGCGGTGCTGGTCGGCCTGAACGACAAGATCACGCCGCCGGCGTTGTCGCGCGCCTATGCCGAGGCCCTTGCGCTTCGCGGCATCGCTACCGATCTTCGGATCGTCCCCGGACGGGGACATGATCTGCTCAATGATCCCGAAGTGTTGGCGGCCACCACCCGGCTGGCGGCGGCACTTCCCACGAAAGGCTGACCTTGCTGCCGCCGATCCGCATCGCGATCCAGCGCCTGCCGCATGGCGAAAATCTTCCTCTCCCCCGCTACGCCACCGAAGGCGCGGCGGGCATGGACGTTGTCGCCGCCGAGGACCTGATTCTCCCCCCCGGCGCGCGCCACGCCGTCGCCACCGGCTTCGCGATGGCGATCCCTGCGGGCTATGAGGTGCAGGTGCGCCCGCGCTCGGGTCTGGCGCTCAAGCACGGCATCACCTGCCTCAACACGCCGGGCACGGTCGACAGCGATTATCGCGGCGAAATCAAGGTGATACTCGCCAATCTTGGCAGCGAGGACTTCGTCGTCGCCCGCGGCGACCGCATCGCCCAGCTGGTCCCCGCCCCCGTCCAGCGCGCGGATCTGGACGAAGTGGCGAGCCTCGACGCGACCGCGCGCGGCGCCGGCGGGTTCGGCTCGACTGGGCGATGATCGCCACCTTCGCCCTCGCCCTCGCCCTGCAGGCGACCCCGCCGCGCATCGACTGGCCGTCGCTCGCGCCGCTGCCCTATCGCGCCGAGCCGCAGATCACGCCCGACATGCTCGCCTTCGTCGCCAACGAAGTGACCGCGCGCAAATGCCCGCTGGTGATCGGCCCGGGCCTGACGCTGACCGTCGACGTGGCGGTGCTGGTCGATGCCCAGGACAATATCCGCACGACCGTGCCGCGCGCGATCCAGTGTGCCTCGATCGAGCAATATGCCGCGGCGATGGTCGCCGGCGCCGCGCGCGGCAACCTGCTGCCGCGCATGGCCAGCGCCGACCAATGGTACCGCGCGACCGTGACTTTCACCTGGCCGAAATGACCCTCTCCGACGAGGAACTGGAGCGCTACGCCCGCCACATCATCCTGCGCGAAGTAGGCGGCGCGGGACAGGCGAAGCTCAAGGCGGCGCGCGTGCTGGTGGTCGGCGCCGGCGGCATCGGCGCACCGGCGATCCAGTATCTCGCCGCCGCCGGCGTGGGCGCGCTGACCATCGTCGACGACGACCGGGTGGACCGCTCCAACCTCCAGCGCCAGGTGCTGTTCGCCACTGCCGATATCGGCACGGGCAAGGCGGAGACCGCCGCGGCTCGGGTCGCCGCGATCAATCCCAACGTCGCCGTGCGAGTCGAGGCCCGGCGTCTGTCGGCCGACGACGCCCCCGCGATGATCGCCGGGCACGACGTGGTGCTGGACGGCACCGACAATTTCTCGACCCGCCTCGCCGTCGCGGACGCCGCCCTCGCGGCGCGCGTGCCGCTCGTTTCCTCGGCCGTGGCCGAGTTCGAGGGCCAGCTCGGCACCTTTCGCGGCTGGGAGGCGGACCGGCCCTGCTATCGCTGTTTCGTCGGCCACGATCCGGAGCGGGAGGGTGTCAGCTGCTCCGAACAGGGGGTGCTGGGCGCCCTGACCGGCATTCTCGGCAGCCTCGCCGCGCTGGAGGTGATCCGCGCGATCACGCCGTTCGGGGACGACACCGCCGGCAAGCTGTTGCTCGTCGACGCCCTTGCCCTGCGCTTCCGCACACTCCAGCTGCCCAAGGACCCAGGCTGCCCGGCTTGCGGCACGGGAACGCTCCGGTAAGGAGCGCCGGGCTAGGGAATGCCGCGCCAGCAACCGACAGGAACCATGATGCCCGAACCGACTGCCCAAGCCCCGCGCGTGCTCGTCACCGGATCGGCCGGCTTCATCGGCTTCCACACCGCCAGCCGCCTGCTTCAGGCAGGCGCGACGGTGCTCGGCATCGACAATTTCTCGGATTACTATGACGTCGCGCTCAAGGAAGCGCGCAACGACATGCTGTCGAACCACCCGAGCTTCCGGGTGGCGCGCCTGTCGATCGAGGACCAGCCCGCGCTTGCCGCCGCCTGGGCCGAGTTCAAGCCCGACGTCGTAATCCACCTCGCCGCCCAAGCCGGCGTGCGCTTCAGCATCGAGCAGCCGGCCAGCTATATCGGCGCGAACGTCATCGGCACGTTCAACCTGCTGGAGCTGGCGCGCCACCAGCCGGTACAACACTTCCTCGCCGCCTCGACCAGCTCGGTCTACGGTGCCAATACCGACATGCCGTTCGGCGAGACCCAGCGCACCGCCACGCCGATGAGCCTCTACGCCGCCACCAAGGGCGCGACCGAACTGATGGGCCACAGCTATGCGCACCTGTTCCGCACGCCGATGACCTTCTTCCGCTTCTTCACGGTCTATGGCCCCTGGGGCCGACCGGACATGGCGCTGTTCAAGTTCACCCGCGCGATCCTCGCCGGCGAGCCGATCGACGTGTACAACAACGGTGAGATGGTGCGGGACTTCACCTTCATCGACGATCTCGCCGAATCGATCGTGCGCCTGGTGGATGCCGTCCCCGGCGACGTGCCGGTAGAGAGCGACAGCCTGTCTCCGGCGGCCCCCTTCCGCATCGTCAATATCGGTGCCGGCCGTCCGACCCCGCTGATGGACTATATCGGCGCGGCGGAGAAGGCGCTGGGCCGCACCGCGACCAAGAACTTCCTGCCGATGCAGGCCGGCGACGTGCCCGCCACCGAAGCCTCGTCCGACCTGCTCCGCCGCCTGACCGGCTATGCGCCCTCCACCACACCCGAGGAAGGCGTGGCCAAGTTCGTGCGCTGGTATCTGGAGCATTATCAAAGCTGAAACCGGCGCTGGTGCATGAGGGCCGCTCCCCAACGGAGCGGACCACATGACCTTCGAATGGCCGGCGCACGGACTGACGCTGCAAGCCCGGATTGAAAGCCGAACCGCGACGATCGGCGTGATCGGCATGGGCTATGTCGGCCTGCCCCTCGCGGTGGCGTTCGGCGAGGCGGGGTGCTCGGTCCTCGGCTTCGATCTCGATCCGGAAAAGGTCGTCGCGCTCAACCGCGGCGAGAGCTATATCAAGCATATTGCCGGCGACCGCATCGCGCCCCTCGTCACCGAGCAGCGCCTTGCCGCCACCGCCGATCTCGATCGGCTGGGCGAGGTCGACGTCCTGCTGATCTGCGTGCCGACGCCGCTCACCCGGCATCTCGAACCCGATCTCAAATATGTCGAGCACACCACCCGCGCGATCGCGCGCACGCTGCGCAAGGGGCAGTTGGTGATCCTCGAATCGACAACCTATCCCGGCACCACCCGCGAGGTGATGCAGCCGATCCTGGAGGCCGACGGGCTGCAGGCGGGCAAGGACTTCTTCCTCGCCTATTCGCCCGAGCGCGAGGACCCCGGCAACCCGACCTTCTCGACGACCAAGATCCCGAAGGTCGTCGGGGCCGACGATCCCGCCTCGGCAGGGCTGGCGATGGCGCTCTATCGTCACGTCGTCCCGCAGGCGATCCAGGTCTCTTCGGCCGCGACCGCGGAAGCGGTGAAGATCACCGAAAACGTGTTCCGCGCGGTCAATATCGCGCTGGTCAACGAGCTGAAGCTGATCTTCACCGCGATGGACATCGATGTGTGGGAAGTGATCGACGCGGCAAAGTCCAAGCCGTTCGGCTTCATGCCCTTTTACCCCGGTCCGGGCCTGGGCGGCCACTGCATCCCGATCGACCCCTTCTACCTCACCTGGAAGGCGCGCGAGTACAACCAACACACCCGCTTCATCGAGCTGGCCGGCCAGATCAACGCCGACATGCCGCAGCACGTGATCCGGGTGCTGGCGGACACGCTGGATGCACGGTTCGGCCGGGGGCTGCGCGGCGCGCGCATCCTGGTCTTGGGCGTGGCCTACAAGAAGAACGTCGATGATATTCGCGAGAGCCCGTCGCTACGGCTGATGGAGCTGATCGAGGCACGCGGCGCCACCGCGGACTTCCACGATCCCCATGTTGCTCAGATCAACGGCACCCGCGAACATCCGACGCTCAACTATCGCGAGGGGATTGACTGGGACGTGGCGGCGATCGCCGACTATGACGCGGTGCTGATCGCGACCGATCACGACGCGGTCGACTATGCCGCGCTGGCGGCCGCGGCCAGGCTGGTGATCGATACCCGCAACGCCTGCGGCAAGGCAGGCGTCACGGGCGAGAACATCGCGCGGGCCTGAGGCGGCGCGCCGGACTGCCCGGCGCACCGCCCGACGGGCTCAGCCCAGCGCCTTCTCGGCGAAGGCGCGCACGGCCGGCGCGAGGTCCGGACGCGACAGGGCGACGGCGAGGTTGGCCTGGATGAAGCCGGCCTTGTCGCCGCAATCGAAACGGGTGCCCTGGAAGGTCACGCCGTGGAACGCCTGGTCGCCGATCATCCGGCTCATCGCGTCGGTCAGCTGGATCTCACCGCCGGCGCCCTTCCCCTGGTTTTCCAGGATGCGCATCACTTCGGGCTGCAGGATGTAGCGGCCGATCACCGACAGGTTGGACGGCGCGGTGCCGGGGGCGGGCTTCTCGACCAGCCCTTTCACCTCGGTGAGGGTGCCGTCCTGCGTACCCGGCGTGATGATGCCGTAGCGGTGGGTCTGGTCGTCCGGCACGATCTCGGCGCAGATCAGATTGCCGCCCACCTTGTTATAGGCCTCGACCATCTGCTTCAGGCAGCCCGGCTTGCCGAACATGAAATCGTCCGGCAGCAGCACCGCGAACGGCTCGTCGCCGACGATGTCGCGCGCGCACCAAACCGCATGGCCCAGACCCATCGGCTCCTGCTGGCGGACATAGGCGATGTTGCCCGGCTTCAGCCGCGTGCCGTCGAGCACTTCGACCGACTTGCCGCGCGCCGCCATCGTCGCTTCCAGCTCATAGGCAATATCGAAATGGTCCTCGAGCGCGGACTTGCCGCGGCCGGTGACGAAGATCATCTGTTCGATGCCCGCCTCGACCGCCTCGTCGACCGCGTACTGGATCAGCGGACGATCGACGACCGTCAGCATCTCCTTCGGCATCGCCTTGGTGGCGGGCAGGAATCGGGTACCGAGCCCGGCGACCGGAAATACGGCCTTACGCAGCGGCTTTATCGTCATAACCCCCCTCGTGACGTAGAAACTGGTGCAGTGCGGCATAGCGATACACGGCACGTGTGGCAAACGCCCCGATCCGGTAATGGTTCGGTGAGAGGATCAGGCTATGCAACACACATGACACAAGCCCGCAAAAAGCTGTTCGTCGTCTTCGGCACACGCCCCGAAGCCATCAAGCTTTTTCCTGTCATTCAAACGCTTCGCGCAACGCCGGGACTGGACGTCACAACCTGCGTTACTGCACAACATCGTGGCCTGCTCGATCAGGTTCTCGCGGTCGCCGGGCTCACGCCGGACATCGATCTGGACCTGATGACGCCGGGCCAGTCACTGGATGCCCTTACCGCGCGCCTGCTCACCGGCATCGGCGGTGCCCTCGATACGGTGCGGCCGGACCGGGTGATCGTGCAGGGCGACACCGCCACGGCAATGGTCGGCGCGCTCGCCGCCTATTACCGGAAAATTCCCGTCAGCCATGTCGAGGCAGGGCTGCGCTCGGGCGACATCTACCAGCCCTGGCCCGAGGAAGTGAACCGCCGCATCGTGGCGCCGATCGCCGACCAGCACTTCGCGCCGACCGAAACGGCGGCGGACGCGCTGCGCGTGGAGAATATCCCGCCAGCCTCCATCCACGTCACCGGCAACACCGTGATCGACGCGCTGCTCGCCACACGCGACCGGATCGATGCCGACCCGTCAATGGCAGCCGGGCTGGATCCGATCGCCGCACGCTTCGCCGGCAAGCGGATCGTCCTCGTCACCACCCATCGGCGCGAGAATTTCGGCGGCGGCATGAGCGCGATCGCCGAGGCGCTGCGCCGGATAGCCGCGCGTCGGGATGTGGCCATCCTGTTCCCGGTCCATCCCAATCCCAATGTCGTCAGCGTAATGGATGCAGCGCTGGGCGATCAGCCGAACATCGCCCGCATCGATCCGCTCGACTACCCGCACTTCATCCGTGCGCTCGGCCTCGCCCATCTGGTGCTGAGCGATTCGGGCGGGGTGCAGGAGGAGGCGCCCGCGCTGGGCAAGCCGGTGCTGGTGATGCGCGAGACGACCGAGCGGCCGGAAGGCGTCACGGCCGGTACCGCGCGTCTGGTCGGTACCAACGCGGACCGGATAGTCGGCGAGGTCGGCCGGCTGCTCGATGACGGGGATGCCTATGCGGCGATGGCGCGCGCGCACAATCCGTTCGGCGACGGCCAAGCCGCGGCACGGATCGCCGCCATTATCCACGCGGGCTTCGGGCTCGCCTGATCCGCCTTCCGATATTTTAACGCCTGTCTGCCAAGGTCTCAGCTCCTGAATTCACGCGGAGTTTGCGATGCTTGTGACGACGGAGCCGAAAGTGGCGGTGCTCGGCCTCGGCTATATCGGCCTGCCGACGGCGGCGGTGATCGCCCGCACCGGCGCGCAGGTGCTGGGCATCGACGTCGACGCACATGTCGTCGAGACGGTGAACTCCGGCCGCGTGCACATCGAGGAGATCGACCTCGACGGCCTCGTCTCCGGCGTGGTCGCCCGCGGCAGCCTGCGCGCATCGCTGGCGATCGAGCCCGCGGACGTGTTCGTCATCGCCGTGCCCACCCCGTTCGGCGCCAACCACGCGCCGGACATCGGCTATGTCCTGCAGGCCGCCACCACCATCGCCGCGGTGCTCAAGATCGGCGACGTGGTGATCCTCGAATCGACCTCGCCGGTGGGCACCACCGAAAAGGTCGCCGAGCTACTCGCCCGGCTCCGCCCCGACCTCAAGGTACCCGGCCACAGCAACGGCAGCGCCGACATCGCGATCGCCTATTGTCCCGAACGTGTGCTGCCCGGCCGCATCCTCGTCGAACTGATCGAGAACGACCGGGTGATCGGCGGCATCACCCCGCGTTGCGCCCGCAAGGCGCTGCACTTCTACCGCCGCTTCGTGCGCGGCGCCTGCGTCACCACCACCGCACGCGCGGCAGAGATGACCAAGCTAACCGAAAACGCCTTCCGCGACGTCAACATCGCCTTCGCCAACGAACTGTCGATCCTCGCCGAGGGGATGGGCGTCGACGTGTGGGAGGTGATCCGCCTCGCCAACCGCCACCCGCGCGTCAACATCCTGTCGCCTGGCCCGGGCGTGGGCGGCCACTGCATCGCGGTCGATCCCTGGTTCCTGGTGCACTCGAACCCCGACCAGAGCCCGCTGATCCGAACCGCGCGCGAAGTGAACGACGGCAAGGTCGCCCATAGCATCGCACGTGCCGAGGCGCTGATCGAGCGTCTGCCGGGCGCGCCGATCGCCTGCCTCGGCCTCGCCTTCAAGGCGAACATCGACGA
>JAIYAA010000162.1 GCA_027489295.1 Sphingomonadales bacterium
AACGTCTCGTCCGCTCGGAAGAGGTCCATATGGTCGTCGTCCCCGGCAGCGAGGGCGATTTCGGCGTGCTCGAAGGCCATGCGCCGATCATGTCGACGATCCGCGACGGCAATATCGAGGTCTACAAGGCCGGTGCGACCACGCCGGAGCTGATCCGCGTCGAAGGCGGCTTCGCGGAGGTGAACGAGCGCGGCCTGACCGTGCTGGCCGAACGCGCCGAATAAGCCGGGCCCTGCGCCACCGGCCGTCAGACAGCCCCGCGAGAGCGGGGCTGTTTGCGTTTCGGGTCTTCGTATAGTTAGCCAAATCGCAAGGCTTCTCCTGTACTCCCCGGTGCTTCCTTGGGGACAACAGGTTCGATGAGCGCGTTTGGTCGTCGTGGCGGCATGGGAAGCGGATCCGGCGGTCGTCCCGCCTTCGGGGTCGCGCGGCCGATGCAGGGCGGCGGCTTTCAGCGCCCGGAGCCATTGCCGCTTGGCGGCGAGCAGTTCCCGCCGCTCGATCTGGTGCCGCTGCCGGGCCAGAGCCCCTATGATCCGATGCTGGAGCGCGACCCGCTCGGCCCCAGCGCGTCGAGCGCCGAAGCGATGCAGCGCCTCGCCGATCGCCAGGCCGCCCCCTCCGAACAGGGCAATTCGCGCAACGAAGGCTTCGAAGCCTCGATCCACCGCATCAAGGAACAGGTGCTGCCGCGCCTGCTCGAGCGTGTCGATCCGGAAGCCGCGGCGACGCTGACCAAGGACGAGCTCGCCGAGGAATTCCGCCCGATCATCGGCGAGGTGCTCGGCGAACTGAAGCTCACCCTCAACCGGCGCGAGCAGTTCGCGCTGGAAAAGGTGCTGGTCGACGAACTGCTCGGGCTCGGGCCGCTCGAAGAGCTGCTCGCCGACGCCGCCGTCACCGACATCATGGTCAACGGCCCCGAGCAGACCTATGTCGAGCGCAAGGGCAAGCTCGAGCTCGCCAACATCCAGTTTCGTGACGAGGAGCATCTGTTCCAGATCGCCCAGCGGATCTGCAACTCGGTCGGTCGCCGCGTCGACCAGACCACCCCGCTCGCCGACGCGCGGCTCAAGGACGGCAGCCGCGTCAACGTGATCGTGCCGCCGCTCAGCTTGCGCGGCACCGCCATCTCGATCCGCAAATTTTCCGCCAAGCCGATCACGCTCGACATGATGGCCAAGGGCGGATCGATGTCCGAGAAGATGGCGACCGCGCTCAAGATCGCGGGGGCCAGCCGGTTCAACATCGTCATCTCGGGCGGCACCGGCTCGGGCAAGACGACGATGCTCAACGCGATCTCGAAGATGATCGATCCCGGCGAGCGCGTGCTGACGATCGAGGACGCCGCCGAACTCCGCCTGCAGCAGCCGCACTGGCTGCCGCTGGAAACCCGGCCCGCCAATCTGGAGGGCCAGGGCGAGATCTCGATCCGCGACCTCGTCAAGAACGCGCTGCGCATGCGCCCCGATCGCATCATCCTAGGCGAAATCCGCGGCGCGGAGTGTTTCGACATGCTCGCCGCGATGAACACCGGTCACGACGGATCGATGTGCACCCTCCACTCGAACAGCCCCCGCGAGGCGCTGGCCCGGATGGAGAACATGGTGATGATGTCCGACATCAAGGTGCCCAAGGAAGCGATCAGCCGCCAGATCGCGGATTCGGTGGACCTGATCATCCAGGTGAAGCGCCTGCGCGACGGTAGCCGCCGGGTGACCAACATCACCGAGGTGATCGGCATGGAAGGCCCGGTGATCGTGACCCAGGAACTGTTCAAGTTCGAGTATCTGGACGAGGGCACCGACGGGAAGATCATCGGCGAATATCGCTCGATGGGCCTGCGCCCCTACACGCTCGACAAGGCTCGGCAGTTCGGGTTCGACCAGGCGCTGCTGGAGGCGTGCCTGTAAGGGCTCAGTCCGTGTGCAGCGCGACGCTGACCAGCACCAGCGCCGCGAACAGCCCGGCCATCTGGATCGCCATCCACGGCACCCAGCCGACCCGTTCGAGGTTCCGCCGCTTGCGCCGGCGATGCTCGGCGATCCCAGCGACGATGGCGACCAGCAGCGCCACCGCTGCGCCGATCCAGAATTGTAGTTGCATCGTCACCTTGTTGCGTCACAGTCGCGCCCGGATAGCAGGGAGCCTCCGCCAATGCGCCATACTCTTGTCGGCATCGCCGCCGTTACCACCATCGCCGCCGTCGCCAGCGTTGCTGCGCAGCAACCCGCTGCGCTGCGCCAGGCGATCGAACGTGCGGTCGCCGCGCCGAGCCGTACGCCCGCCAATACCGCCCGCGACAAATATCGCCACCCCGCCGAGACGCTCGCCTTCTTCGGCGTGAAGCCCGGCGACACGGTGGTCGAGATCTGGCCGAGCGGCGGCTGGTATACCGAGATTCTCGCCCCGCTCACCCGCGGCAAGGGTACGCTCTACGCGGCGGTGCCCAGCGGCAACGCCAAGGGGATCGAGGCGCTGAAGGCCAAGGATGCCGCGCTCTACGGGCAAATTCGCGTCGCCAGCTTCCCCGCCGCGGCCGGCCAGGCCAAGGTGCCGAACGGCACCGCCGACGTGGTGCTGACGTTCCGCAACGTCCACAATTGGCGGATGGGCGGCCAGGACGGGAAGGACTATTCGCCCGAGGCGTTCAAGCAGATGTACGCGATGCTCAAGAAGGGCGGCACGCTCGGCATCGAGGACCATCGCCTGCCCGAGAGCGCGAGCGACGAGCGCGAGACCAAGAGCGGCTATCTGAAGGTCTCGACCGTCCGCCGGCTGGCCGAAGCGGCGGGCTTCAAGTTCGTCGGCGCCTCGGAAGTCAACGCCAACAAGGCCGATCCCGCCGATTGGCCGAACGGCGTGTGGACGCTGCCGCCGACCTATGCGCTGAAGGATCAGGACCGCGCCAAATATGCCGCGATCGGTGAGAGCGACCGCATGACGCTCAAGTTCCGCAAGCCGTGATCTCCAGGGCCCGCCCCTCCCGGGGGGGCGGGCCCCACGCGCCGGATCAGCCGCGCGTGGGATCGGGCAGATAGTCCCGCTCGCGATAGTCGAACCAGTCGAAGTCGGCGGGGATGCCCCTGCCGCTCATGTCCTGGCATGCCATCCCGATGAACGCGCCGGTGAAGTTGGGGAGGCCCGGGGCGCTGGCCTCGTCCGAGAGGATCGAGGCGTCGAAGAGGTCGGGCAGCCACGTCCACCCGTCTTCGCCAACCAGGCGATAGCCGAAGCGCAGCCGCTCGTAATCGATCTCGCAGCGTAGTTCGACTGGACCTTCCGGCAGCGGAATCGGTGCGGTGAAGGCATCGCCCTGCGGCGCGTCGGGCAATGCGGTCATCACGCGCAGGTGACGGCCCGTTGCATCGTCGTGGCTGATGTGGAGGTAGTGGAACTTGGTGCCGTTGTAATAGGCGACCAGGCCCGCTGCCTGCTGGAAGTCGAGCGGTTCGAAATCGATGCTGCACGATGCGGAGATGCAGAATGCCTGCAGCCGTCGCGCAACCAATGCCTGGGTGAAGACGCTGCCGATCGATTCGCGGCCGAACAGGCGGAGATGGCCGGGACGCGCGGCGAGGCTGAAGATGCGGTCGGGCTCGGGGGTGCGCAGCCATTGCCAGTCGATCGGCAGCGCCGCCCCGTCGAAATCCTCGTGCATGCCAGTCTCCCGCGCCGGCGATCGCTTGCCCGGCGGCGCCAGCATGTCGAGTTCGGGCAGGCCGAGGCCGTTGCGCGTGTAGAGCCAGCCATCGTCGGCCCAGCGCATCGGCTGGATCGCGGTCTCGCGTCCCAGCACGCAGCGGCCCCGGCCGGGAAGGGGGCGGCCGCAGAGATAGACGAGCCAGGGCTCGCCTGCGGGCGTGTGGACCAGATCGGCATGCCCGGCACGCGCCAGCACCGCGTCCGGGCGGGTGCGGCTGGAAAGGATGGTGGTATCCGGGTGCAGTTCATACGGCCCGGTGAGCGAGCGCGACCGCGCCATGGTGACGGCATGGTTCCAGCCGGTGCCGCCCTCGGCGGTGATCAGATAGTAATAGTCGCCCCGCCGATAGAGGTGCGGTGCCTCGGTCAGGCCCAGCGCGGTGCCGGCGAAGATGTTGGTGCGGTCGCCGACCAGCGTTTCGGCGACGGGGTCATATTCCTGCAGCACGATGCCGGCGAAGCGGTTGCGCCCCGGGCGATGGTCCCAAAACTGGTTCACCACCCATTTGCGGCCGTCGTCATCGTGGAACAGCGAGGGGTCGAACCCGCTGGAGTTGAGGTGGAACGGATCGGACCAGTCGCCGTCGATCGTCTCGCAGGTAACAAGATAGTTGTGGAAGTCGCGCAGCGACGCGCCCGAGGCGCCGCCCACCGTGGTACGGCCATAGCGCTTCACATCCGTGTAGCAGAGATAGAAGCGGGTGCCGTCATGACTGAGGCACGGCGCCCACACGCCGCAGCTGTCCGGATCACCGCGCATGTCGAGCTGCGCCGCGCGCACCAGCGGGCGCGCCACCAGCGTCCAGTGGGCGAGATCGCGGCTGTGATGGATCTGCACGCCGGGGAACCACTCGAAGGTCGAGGTGGCGATGTAATAGTCGTCGCCGACGCGGCAGATCGACGGATCTGGGTTGAAGCCGGGGAGGATCGGGTTTCGGATCATCGGGGCGCCTTGACGAGGGTCCAGAGAAGCACGGCGGCGAGCAGGTCGAGCAGCCCCAATGCGACGAAGAAGGGGCCATAGCCGAGCGAGGCGACCAGCCCGCCGATCAGCAGCGAGAAGATCAGGATGCTGCCATTGGCGAAGGTGCCAGCAAGGCCCGCCACCGTCCCGAGCTCGCTCCGCGGGAACAGGTCGCTGGCCATGGTGATGACGGTGACCGACAGCGTCTGGTGCGCGAAGCCGCCGAGGCAGAGCAGCGCGACCGCGGTCCAGGCGCTCTCGACGCTGGCGACGAACGCCATGCCGGTCATCAGCAGCGCGCCGAAGGTGAAGGTCCAGCGGCGGGCGTTGATCAGGCTGATGCCCTTCCGCTGAAGGAACAGCGCCAGCGCCGGCCCGAACATGCAGCCGAGATCGGCGGCGATGAACGGCAGGAAGGCGGAAACCGCGATCTCGCTCAGGTTGAAGCCGCGCACCTTTACCAGATAGAGCGGCATCCAGAAGGTGAGCGTGCCCCAGGTCGGGTCGGCGAGGAAGCGGGGCAGCGCGATGCCCCAGAAGTTGCGCTGGCCGAGCAGGCGGACGAGCGAGGGGCGTTCGCCGCGATCTTGGATATGCGCTTCCTGGCCGGTGAGGATCAGGTCGCGTTCGCCCTCGGAAATGCCGGGATGCGCCTGCGGGGCGCGGTAATTGGCGAGCCACAGCAGCGCCCAGAGCAGCGCCAGCACGCCGGTGACGACGAATGCAGCCCGCCAGTTCCACAGCGCGATCGATCCCGCTACCAGCGGCGCGGCGATCGCGGCGCCGGCGGAGGCGCCGAGATTGTAGACGCCGCCGGCGATCCCCCGCTCGCGCGCCGGAAACCATTCGGAGACGACCTTCAGCCCGCCGGTGTGCGAGGTGCCCTCGGCAAAGCCCAGCAGGCCGCGCAGCGCGAACAGCCATTGCCAGCTGAAGGCAAGGCCATGCGCCATGCTCAGCAGGCCCCAGCCCGCCGCGAACAGCGCCAGGCCCGAGCGCAGGCCGATCACGTCGAGGATATAGCCCACCACCGGCTGCAGCATGATGCCGCCCTGAAAGGCGGCGGTGATGTAGGAATATTGGCGCTCGTCGATGTGGAGATCGGCCATGAAGCTCGGCGCGGCGACCGCCAGCGTGCTGCGCGTGAGATAGTTGAGCATCGTGCCCAGCATGACGATGCCGATGATCCACCAGCGCAGCGCGCCCGTGCGGTGCCAGAAGGACATCCACTCTCCCTTTCACGCGCGACCACGCTTGTTAACGTTAACGGTGCCAGCAAAGCCCGCCGTCCGCAAGGTGGTAGACCGTTTTTGATCGCATGCTGCGGGATGTGTGGCGCCTGGGTGGCGCGTATAGCAAGCAGCATGACCGACCTTTCCGCCTTGCAGGATCCCCGCTGGACCGCCTTCGCCGCGCGCGATCGGGCGCAGGACGGGCGCTTCGTTGTCGCGGTGACGACCACCGGCATCTACTGCAAGCCCAGCTGCCCGGCGCGGCGGCCGCGGCCCGAGCATGTCCGCTTCTTCGAGGACGGCGCCCAGGCTGCCGCCGCCGGCTTCCGAGCCTGCCTGCGCTGCAGGCCCGACGAGGCGGCGCGCGTTGCGACGGCGGTGGCCCGCGCCACGGCGCTGCTCGATGCGGCGGAGGAGCCGATCGGGCTGGAGCCGCTGGCGGCGGCGGTCGGCTATGCGCCGCATCATTTCAACCGCCTGTTCAAGCGCGCGACCGGCGTGACGCCGGCGGCCTATGCCCGCGGCCTGCGCGCCCGCCGGGCGGCGGCGGCGCTGGAGGAGGAGGCGAGCGTCACCCAGGCGATCTACGCGGCGGGCTATTCGGGCCCCAGCCGCTTCTATGCCGAGGCGGGCGCGCGGCTGGGCATGGTGCCGAGCGCGTGGCGGGCAGGCGGGGCGGGGGTGACGATCCGGTGGGCGATCGCCGCCACCAGCCTCGGCCCGCTGCTGATCGCCGCTACCACCAAGGGCCTGTGCCGGATCGCCTTCGACGAGGAGGCGGACATGCTCGCGCGGCGATTCCCGGCCGCGACAGTGCTGCCCGGCGATGCCGATTTCGCGGCGCTCGCGGCGGCGGTGGTGGCGCTGGTCGAGGATCCGAACCGCCAGCGCGACCTGCCGCTCGACGTGCAGGGCACGGCCTTCCAGGAAGCGGTGTGGCAGGCGCTGCGGACGATCCCGCCGGGCGAGACGCGCAGCTATGCCGAACTGGCGGCGCTGGCGGGAACGCCGGCGGCGGTGCGCGCGGCGGGTACGGCGTGCGGCGCCAACCCAGTCGCGCTCGTCATCCCCTGCCACCGTGCCCAGCGCGGCGACGGCAGCATGGGCGGCTATGCCTATGGGCTGGAGCGCAAGCGGGCGCTGCGGGCGCGCGAAGGCGTGCGCGAGCGGAAGTAGCTTACTGCCCCGGGGCGGGCGCGCAGTGGTAGACCAGCTTCTCGTTATAGGCCGGCGGCAGGCTTGCCCGCATCAGCTGCTGCAGGCTGGCGAGGCTGGCGCGCTTGGCCTGATCGGCGGTGCACTGGTTCACCGGCACCGGCGCCTTCACGTCGCGCACCTTCTGCATGTCGGCGGCGGAGAGGAAATAGCGCGTATCGCTGAGCGTCGCGGTTTCCGGATCGAACTCGCGCACCGTCACCGTCTGCTCGTCGGCGGGGACGAGCACGCGCTGCCAGCGGCGACCGGATTCGGCATATTGGGTGCCGCCGTCGATGCAGCCATCGGGCCCGACATTCACTCGCACCGGCTCGCCCGGCGACACGGTGATCCGGCTGCGCTCGGGCTGCAGCGTGCAGAGCAGCGGGCCCTGCGCCGCGTCCGTCGGCAGCTTGGCCTCCGCGGTGTCGTTGCCCATGCCCGGCGCGGGGATGCTCGCCGCGTCGAAGCTCGGCCGCAGCACGAACAGCGCGACGGCGCCCAGCAGCAGCGCCCCGCCGCCGACGGCCGTCCACACGCCCGGGCGCTGCTTGTCGCGCGAGAGCAGCAGCCCCGCCGCGCCCAGCGCCAGCGCGCCGAACACCAGCAGCACCGCGGCGCCTGCCATATAGGTCTCGCGCGTCGATTCGTTATCGGCGCGCGCCTTGTCGATCGCGGTCTCGCGGGCGCGGGCGGCGGCAGATTCGGCCTGTGCCGTCCGGTTCGCCGCGTCGGCGCGGTCCTTCTCCTCGGTCGCCTTGTCGAGCGCCATGCGCTGCTCGACGCTGATGCACGGCGCCGCGATCTGGACGAAGGGCTGCTTGGCCTGGGTGAGGAAGCCGGTCAGCTCGGTGTCCGAAATGGCGAAGGCGAAGGTCGCGTCGCCTTCCTCGCTGTTGGTGATCGCCGAGTTGACGCCGAGCACCCGCCCACAGGCATCGAGCAGCGGTCCGCCCGAATTGCCGCGCGCGATGTTGGCGGTGTGGAGCAGCACCGCGATGCCTTCCAGCGTCCGCGTGCCGGCAAAGCCGCCCTGCGAGCGCACCGGCGACTGCGGCGTGATGAAGTCCGCCGCCGAGCGCGCCGTGGCGATGTCGACATTGCCGGGATAGCCCAGCGCGATCAGCGTTTCGCCATCGGTCGCGGCGCCGCTGAACAGCGCGAGCGGGGTCAGCTTGGCGCCGGTGAACTCGATCAGCGCCAGATCGCGCTTGGTGTCGATCGCGATCAGCTTGCCCTGGAAGGACTTGCTGCCTTCGGACGGCACCACGCCGATCACCACGTTGCCGGGATAGCGCGAGGCGAGCTCGACGACATGGGCGTTGGTGACGACGCGGTTGGGCGCGACCGCGAAGCCGCTGCCATGGCCGAAGCCGACCACCTCGTCGTCCGCCACCGCGATGGTGACGATCCGGACCACGCCGCGCCCCGCCGCCGAAATGTCGTCCGCGCGCGCGGGGGCCCCCCAGGCGAGCAGCATCGCCATCAGCACGATCATCTGCCGCATGCGCGGACCCACCCCGGTAGAAGCCATGGGCCGCGCTTTCGGCGAAAAGCGGCGGCGGTTCAAGCGCCGAGGATGCGATGCGGTCATGTCGCGCCGCGGGGTGGCGGCGTTGCGCGGCTGTTGTGCCCGTCGATGGTGTCGATCATCCGCGATGCCCGTTCGCCCATGCCCGATGCGTGGGGATCATAGGTGAGCACCAGCAGCATCTCGCGCGCTTCGGCCAGCTTGCGCTGCCCGATCAGCATCGCCGCCGTCTGCAGCCGCAAGGCGCGATCCTGCGGCGCGAGGGCGAAGGCGCGGAGCAACCCGTCGCGGGCCAGCGCCGGCGGCGGTTCGCGACGGTCGGCAAAGCTGCGATAGTAGAGCGCCAGCGGGCGGGGGTCGTCGGGATCGAGGCGGTTGGCCCGGCCGATCGCGCGGCGGATGTCCTGCCAGGTCTCGGCGCGCAGGTCGCCGGCTGCCTGGGCGCGTGCCATCAGCACCGTTGCCCGAAGATACTGGGCCTCGAGCATCGCCGCATCGGCCGCCACCGCACGATCGGCCGCCGCCAGCGCTTCGCCCAGATCCCGCGCGGCATAGGCGGCCTGGGCAAGCATCACCTGCACGGCCGGA
>JAIYAA010000130.1 GCA_027489295.1 Sphingomonadales bacterium
ACGCCCACCGCAACCAGGAAGCCGGGAAACACCATGTCGGCGGGCGCCCAGCCCTGCCAGTGCGCGTGCTGGAGCCACCAATAGCTGTGCATCCAGTCGCCAGGGCTGGTCACCAGGATCATGCCGGCGACCGCCAATCCGCGAAAGACGTCCAGCACATCGAGCCGCCCGGTGCTGCCCTGCATCGCGATTCCTCCCCCTGATCGAGGCAAACTGTGCAAAGGCACGCGCCCCGGCACAAGAGCGCATAGAAAAAGCGCGCAGAGCCGAAGCTCCACGCGCCTTTTTTCTTTGGCGAAGACCGTCGATCAGACGTCGAGATTGGCGACGCTGAGCGCATTCTCCTGGATGAAGTCGCGACGCGGTTCGACCACATCACCCATCAGCTGGGTGAAGATCGCGTCGGCGACGTCGGCCTGGTCGACCGCGACCTGCAGCATCGAGCGGTTCTGCGGATCGAGCGTGGTTTCCCACAGCTGCTCCGCGTTCATCTCGCCGAGACCCTTGTAGCGCTGGATCGCCAGGCCCTTGCGCCCGAAGGCGAGGATCGCATCGAGCAGCTGCGAGGGGCGCGACACCAGGCTCTCGCCCTTGCCGACCGCGACCGGCGCCTCGTCCTCAGGCACCGGTGCGTCGATATCGGTCGCGAGGCCCTTGTTCGAGACGAGCTTGGACGGCGTCAGATAGGCCGGCGCCTGCTCGCTCGCCAGCGTATGCAGCTTGCGGGCCTCTGCGGAGACGAGGAAGCTCGGCTCGACGATGTGGTGATCGGTCACGCCGCGCCACAGTCGCTCGAAATGATAGCCGCCATCCTCGGTGATGCGCGCGCTCCACCGGGCCTCGGTATCGGCGGCATCGAGCCGGTGGACGACGGTCTTCAGCTCCTCGGCATGCCGCTCGCGGCTCACCGAGGGATCGAGCGCGCCGCCCAGCGCCAGCGATTCGATTATCATCGGATCGTAGCGGCGCGGCACGTAGCGCATCAGCGTGCGCATGCGGCGGGCATGCTCCACCAGCGTGCGCAGGTCCTCGCCCGAACGCTGGCTGCCATTGGTGTCGAGCACCGTGCCGCCGACACCGGCATCCACCAGATACTGGTCGAGCGCACTGTCGTCCTTCAGATACACCTCGGACCGGCCCTTGGTCGCCTTATAGAGCGGCGGCTGGGCGATATAGAGGTGCCCGTTGGTGATGATCTCGGGCATCTGGCGGTAGAAGAAGGTGAGCAGCAGCGTGCGGATATGCGCACCGTCCACGTCGGCGTCGGTCATGATGACGATCTTGTGGTAGCGCAGCTTCTCGATGTTGAAATCGTCGCGGATGCCGGTGCCGAGCGCGGTGATGATCGTGCCGATTTCGCGGCTGGCGAGCATCCGGTCGAACCGCGCGCGCTCGACGTTGAGGATCTTTCCGCGCAAGGGAAGGATCGCCTGGAAATGGCGATCGCGGCCCTGCTTGGCCGATCCGCCGGCCGAGTCACCCTCGACGAAGAAGAGTTCGGACTTGGCGGGATCGCGCTCCTGGCAGTCGGCGAGCTTGCCGGGCAGGCTGGCGATATCCATCACGCCCTTGCGCCGGGTGAGCTCGCGGGCGCGCTTGGCGGCCTCGCGCGCGGCGGCCGCGTCGATCACCTTCTGGATGATCTGCTTCGCAACCGCGGGGTTCTCTTCCAGCCACTCGGCCAGCTTGTCCGCCATCAGGCTTTCGAGCGGCTGGCGGACTTCGGAGGAGACCAGCTTGTCCTTGGTCTGGCTGCTGAACTTGGGGTCCGGCAGCTTGACCGAGACGATCGCAGTGAGCCCCTCGCGCATGTCGTCGCCGGTGAGGGAGACCTTCTCCTTTTTCAGCATCCCCGACTTGTCGGCATAGTTGTTGAGCGTGCGGGTCAGCGCCGCGCGGAACGCCGCAAGGTGGGTGCCGCCGTCGCGCTGCGGGATGTTGTTGGTGAAGCAGAGGACGTTTTCATAATAGCTGTCGTTCCACTCCAGCGCGACGTCGATCGTCACGTCGTCGCGGGTGCCGCTGATCGCCACCGGATCGGGCATCAGCGCGACCTTGTTGCGATCGAGATACTTCACGAACGCGGCGATGCCGCCCTCGTAGAACAGCTCGATTTCCTTCACTTCCTCGTGCCGCGCATCGCGCAGGAACAGCCGCACGCCCGAATTGAGGAAGGCGAGCTCGCGATAGCGATGCTCGAGCTTCTCGAAGTCGTATTCGGTAATCTTGAAGGTGTCCGGGCTGGCAAGGAAGGTGACGCGGGTACCCTTCTTGCCGTTCGCCGGACCGGTCACCTTCAGCGGTGCCTCGGCATCGCCGTGGCGGAAGCGCATGTAATGCTCCTCGCCGTCGCGCCAGATGTTGAGGTCGAGCCACTCGCTCAGCGCGTTGACCACCGACACGCCCACGCCGTGCAGACCGCCCGAGACCTTGTAGGCGTTGCTGTCCGAGGTATTGTCGAACTTGCCGCCCGCATGGAGCTGGGTCATGATCACTTCGGCGGCGGACACGCCCTCTTCGGAGTGGATGCCGGTCGGAATGCCGCGGCCGTTATCCTCGACCGAGACCGATCCGTCCGGATTGAGCGTGATCAGGATCAGGTCGCAATGCCCGGCCAGCGCCTCGTCGATCGCGTTGTCGGAAACCTCGAACACCATGTGGTGCAGGCCCGAGCCGTCGTCGGTGTCGCCGATATACATGCCGGGACGCTTGCGGACCGCGTCCAGGCCCTTGAGGACCTTGATGGAATCGGCGCCATAGTCGTTCGTGTTGGGATCGTTGGTCTTCGGAGTGTCTGCCATGCCGAGGATATAGGGATTCGAGGGCCGGAACGAAAGCAAAATGGGCGGACACGCGCCTCGCAATCGGGGGCGGCAATCCCATATCGGCGGCCATGGCGCTCGGCAGCTGGCTCACCCCCGATCCTTGCGGGATCTACCTTCCGGACGCGGATGCGTGGATCGACCCGTCCAAGCCCGTCGCGCGGGCGATTATCACGCACGGCCATGCCGATCACGCCCGCGGCGGGCATGGCGAGGTGTGGGCCACCCCCGGCACGCTGGCGATCATGGCGGCGCGCTATGGGCCGCAGGACGGGCGGCCGGTCGCCTATGGCGAGAGCGTTACGCTCGGCCGGATCGAGGTGGGGTTCGTGCCCGCCGGCCATGTGCTGGGTTCGGCGCAGGTGGTGCTGGATCACGTCGGCGAGCGCATCGTCGTGTCGGGCGACTACAAGCGCCGGCCGGACCCGACCTGCACCCCGTTCCAGCCAGTGCCGTGCGACGTGTTCATCACCGAGGCCACCTTCGGCCGGCCGGTGTTCCGTCATCCCGAGCCCACCGACGAGATCGACAAGCTGCTGACGGCACTCCGCACCGAACCCGAGCGCTGCGTGCTGGTCGGCGCCTATGCGCTGGGCAAGGCGCAGCGGGTGATCGCCGAACTGCGTGGCATGGGCTTCGACGATCCGATCTACCTGCACGGCGCGCTGCAGGCACTGTGCGACCTCTATGTCGAACATGGCGTGGCGCTGGGCGAGCTCCGCCCGGCCACCGGCGTCGCGAAGAAGGAACTGGAAGGGCGGATCATCCTCTGCCCGCCGGGGGCGCTGAGCGATCGCTGGTCGCGGCGCCTGCCCGACCCGATCACGGCGATGGCGAGCGGCTGGATGCGGGTGCGCCAGCGCGCGCGCCAGCGCAACGTCGAGCTGCCGCTGATCCTGTCCGACCATGCCGATTGGGACGAACTGACCCGCACCATCGAGGAACTGGCCCCGCGCGAAGTGTGGGTGACACATGGCCGCGAGGATGCGCTGGTACATTGGTGCCGGCTCCGGCAGATCCGAGCGCGTGCGCTCGATCTTTCCGGGTTCGAGGACGAAGACGATTGAGGGAGATCTGGTGATGGCGAACGGCAAGACCTGGGCCTGGGTGGGCGGCCTGCTGGGCGGCGCGGTGATCGCGGGCGCGGCGACCTATTACGCATTCGAGAAGGCGAGCGAGCAGCCGCCCTTCACCCTGGTGGAAAAGGACGGCGCCTTCGAAATCCGCGACTATCCGGCGCTGGTGGTAGCCGAGACGCGCGCGATCGGCACCCGCGACGCGGCGCTGAATGCCGGCTTCGGCCGCCTCGCCGAATATATCTTCGCCAAAAGGCGTGGCGACAATGGCGGCAGCGGCGGCGAGAAGATTTCGATGACCGCGCCGGTGCTCAGCGCGCAGCAGGATGGCAGCTGGCGAACCCAGTTCGTCATGCCCTCCAAGTTCACGCTGGCGACGCTGCCAAAGCCCGCCGACAATGTCGACCTTGCGACCCGCCCGGCGCGGCGGGTGGCAGTGCTGCGCTTCGCAGGGTCGCCCGACGATGCGGCGCTGGCCAAGCGCGAGGCCGAGCTGCGCAGCTGGCTCGCGGCGAAGGGCATCAACGGCGGCGCGGTGGAATATGCCTTCTACAACTCGCCCTTCATCCCGGGCCCGCTCCGCCGCAACGAAGTGCTGATCGCGCTGTAACACCGCATTGGGGGCAGGAAGGTCCCCGCCGCTCTCCACCCGTCATCCCGGCGAAAGCCGGGATCCAGTCGCCTATCGCTCGCAGCAGGCGCCGATCCGGAGCCCCCAATGGATCCCGGCTTTCGCCGGGATGACGGGGGGTTGGTAGCTGCCACAGCCCATTGTGCCCCGATCTTGCCGCGGAGCCTTTTTAGAGAACCCCCATGACGATTCGCATGCTTCTCGCCGCCGCCGCGCTTGCCTTCGGCTCGCTCTTCGCCACCTCCGCCGCGCAGGCGCAGGCGCGCGATCCCTTTGGCGAGTGCCTGCGCACGCACAGCAGCCGCGCCGATCGCGACGTGCTGATCCGTTGGGTCTATGCCGCCGTCTCGCAGAGCGCCGCGGTACGCGACATGGTGCGGCTGGACGAAGGTCGCCGCGTGCAGGCAAGCCAGCAGGCCGGCCAGCTGATCACCCGCCTCGTCACCCGCGATTGCCGCGTCGAGGCGATGGATCGGATCAAGCGCGATCCCGGCGCGATCCAGAACAGCTTCAGCGCGCTCGGCCGCGCCGCGCTGATGGACCTGGCGCAGGACCCGGCCGTGGTCGGTACGCTCGCGGGTGTGCTGCAGTATACCGACATGGGCAGCATCACGATGATGCTGATGGAAGGCGGCCTGCGCCCCGGGAACTGACCGGGATCAGCGCACGAACCGCACCCGCGCCACCACCGGGTAATGATCGCTCGGGTAGACCGGCCCGCGATGCGTCGCCACCGTGGCGATCCG
>JAIYAA010000344.1 GCA_027489295.1 Sphingomonadales bacterium
ACCCTCCGCTGCGGTGGCGGCGCATCGGGCATCCTCGTCTCGTCCAAGGCGCGAGACTGGGGCATTGGCGGCGTGGAGTTCCTGCGCTCGATCCCCGGCACGGTCGGCGGCTTCGTGCGAATGAATGGCGGCGCCTATGGCCGTGAGACCTGCGACATCCTCGTCGACTGCGACATCGTGCTCCGATCGGGCGAGCGGCGCGTGCTGAGCAACGCCGATCTCGGCTATACCTATCGCCACAGCAGCCTGCCCGAAGGGGCGATCGTGGTGCGCGCCAGCTTCCGCGGCTTCGCCAAGCCGTCGGAGGACATCCAGGCCGAGATGGACCGCATCGCCGCCGCGCGCGAGGAATCGCAGCCGCTGCGCTCCAAGACCGGCGGCTCGACCTTCAAGAACCCGGAAGGTCACAAGGCCTGGGCGCTGGTCGACGCGGCCGGCTGCCGGGGCCTGCGCCGCGGCGACGCGCAGGTCAGCGAGAAGCATTGCAACTTCCTCCTCAACCTGGGGGAAGCGACCAGCGCCGACATCGAGGCGCTGGGCGAGGACGTCCGCGCGCGGGTCAAGGCGCAGTCGGGCGTGCAACTGGAATGGGAAATTCAGCGGGTAGGTATTGCGCGTCATGACTGAGACTCTCCACATCGCCGTGCTGATGGGCGGCTGGTCGGCCGAGCGCGAGGTGTCGCTGATGTCGGGCAACGGCGTCGCGGAGGCGCTGGAGGGCCTCGGCCACCGCGTCACCCGGATCGACATGGACCGGAGCGTCGCAGCCAAGCTCGCCGAGGCGAAGCCGGACGTCGTGTTCAACGCGCTCCACGGCACGCCGGGCGAGGACGGCAGCGTGCAGGGCATGCTCGACCTGATGGGCATCCGCTATACCCACTCCGGCATGGTCACCTCGGTGATCGCGATCGACAAGCAGCTGACCAAGCAGGCGCTGGTGCCGCACGGCATCCCGATGCCCGGCGGGCGGATGGTGTCGCGCGAGGAGTTGTACCGGCAGGATCCGCTGCCGCGGCCCTATGTGCTGAAACCCGTGAACGAAGGCTCGTCGGTGGGCGTTGCGATCGTCACCGCCGAGAGCAATGTCGGCAACCCGATCCACCCGGATGCGCGCGGCCCCTGGCAGGAATTCGACGCATTGCTCGCCGAACCGTTCATCCGCGGGCGCGAGCTGACCACTGCGGTGCTGGGCGACCAGGCGCTCGGCGTGACCGAATTGAAGCCCAAGAGCGGCTTCTACGACTATGAGTCGAAGTACACCGACGGGCTGACCGAGCATGTCTTCCCGGCGCAGATCCCGGACGACGTGGCGGAGGCCTGCAAGCGGATCGCGCTCGACGCGCACCGGTTGCTCGGCTGCAAGGGCGCCTCGCGCGCCGATTTCCGCTGGGACGACAATCAGGGCGTCGAGGGGCTGTTCCTGCTCGAGGTCAACACCCAGCCGGGCATGACCCCGCTCAGCCTGGTGCCCGAACAGGCGCGCCATCTGGGCATCGACTATGCCAGCCTCGTCCAGCGTATCGTCGAGGAGGCCTTGTGAGCCGCAGGCCCGCCCAAGCGCAGCGTGCGACCACCCGGCGCGGCGACAAGCCGAAGCCGCGCGGCACCGCGCGTCGGCCTGCCCGGGCGGGCATTCTCGACCAGGCGATCGCGGGCATCCCGCTGAGCCCGGAAACGCTGCACAAGGTCACGACCTGGAGCATCGTCGGCGCGGTCGGCGCGGTGGTGCTGACGATCGGCATTCTGGCGGGAGTGCCGCAGATGATCGGCGTCGGCATTGCGCAGGCGGTGGGCGATGCCGGCCTGAAGGTCGACGAGATCCAGATCGACGGGCTCAAGCGGATGGACCGCGCGACCGTCTACGAGCAGGTGCTCGACCAGGACTCACGGGCGATGCCGCTGGTCAATCTGGCGGATGTGCGCGCGCGGCTGCTGCGATTCCCGTGGGTGAAGGATGCGCGCGTCTCGCGGCGGCTGCCGGCCACGCTGCACATCGCGATCGAGGAACGGATCCCGGCGGCGGTCTGGCAGAATCACGGCCAGCTGATGCTGATCGATCCCACGGGCGTCCCGCTGGAGCCGGTATCGGCCGAGGCGATGCCCGACCTGCCGCTGCTGATCGGGGAGGGTGCGAACACGCAGGAGGCGGCGCGCAAGCACCTGCTGGAGACCCAGCCCGGCCTCAAGCCGCTGGTCAAGGCGATGAGCTGGGTCGGCAATCGCCGCTGGGACATCTTCTTCACCTCGGGCGAGAAATTGCAGCTGCCGGAGGGCGAGGACGAGGCGGTGGCGGCGCTGCGCAAGTTCGTCGCGATCGACGGCACACAGCGCCTGCTCGGCCGCGGCTATGTGGGATTTGACATGCGCGACGCAAACAAGTTGGTTGTGCGTCGGCAGGGCGTGATCGAACCGCCGCCGCCGGTTTCGACGGCGCCGACGGCTGCACCGACCACACCGACAAAGACGACGCCGCCGGCGGGCACCGGCACGGGGGAAGGCTGATGGCGAAAGTAGCACCCGAGGGGTTGATCACCGCGCTCGACGTGGGATCGTCGAAGGTCTCGGCGCTGATCGCGCAGCGGACCGACGAGGGCAATCTGATCGTGCTCGGCACCGGCCAGCGCGAGAGCCGGGGCGTCAAGCGCGGCTATGTCGCCGACATGCACGCCACCGAAATCGCGATCCGCGAGGCGGTGGAGCAGGCCGAGCGGATCGCCGGATTCAATATCGAGGATGTCTGGGTCAGCTTCTCGGCGGGCGGGCTGGTCTCCAGCGTCGTCAAGGTCGAGGCGGACCTGGGCGGCCACCGGGTCGAGCAGGCCGATATCGACGATCTCCTGAAGGCCGGGCGCGGCGCGATCGATCCGCAGGGGCGGATGGTGCTGCACGCGCAGCCGACGCGCTACACGGTGGACGGGCTGGGCGGCGTCAAGCGGCCGCTGGGGCTGCATGCCGATCGGCTGGGCGTCGACGTGCACGTCGTCACCACCGAGGGTTCGCCGGTGCGCAACCTCGATCTGTGCGTCCGCTCGGCGCATCTCGAGGTCCGCTCGATCATCGCGGCGCCGGTGGCGACGGGCCTCGCCTGCCTCACCGAGGAAGAGCGCGAGCTGGGCGTGGCGCTGGTCGAGATCGGCGCGGGGGTAACCAACGTGTCCGTTTTCGCGCAGGGCGTGCTGGCCGGGCTGGCCTCGATCCCGATGGGGTCGGCCGACATCACCGACGACATCGCCGCCGCCTTCGGCACCGCGCGCGCCTGGGCGGAGCGGACCAAGTGTTTCCACGGTTCGGCCAACCTCTCCCCGCGCGACAATCGCGAGACGATCGACGTGGTGCCCGCCACCACCGAGGAGGGGCTGGAAGGGCCGCGGATCACCAAGGCGGCGCTCAACACCGTAATCCGCCAGCGGCTGGAGCGGCTGATCGCGGAAATCAGCAAGGAGCTGAAGAAGCTCAACTTCCAGGAGCCGGTGGGTCGCCAGATCGTGCTGACCGGCGGCGGCGCGGAACTGGCCGGGATCGCCGACTATGCCCAGCAGGCGCTGGGCAATGCGGTGCGCGTCGGGCGGCCGCGCGGGCTGCTCGCGATGCCCACCGCGCATGCCGGCCCGGCCTTTTCGACGCTGGCGGGACTCACCCAGTTCGCCGCGGCGGACCCGATCGACCTGCGCACGCTAGAGCCGAGCCGGCACCAGCTCGTCACCCGGGCGAGCCCGGGCGCGCTGTTCCAGCGGTTGATCGCTGCGTTCCGGGCGAATTATTAAGGAAAAGCGTCCGGCGGGGTGATACTCACTAGAGTCGTCGCTTCGGTTCGTGCATCACAGATTATCAGGCGGCGCAGCGTCGAGAGTGCGCCGCCAGGGAGACCATAGAATGAGTATCGATTTCCTTCCGCCCGACGTGGACGAGCTGACGCCGAAGATCGCCGTGATCGGCGTGGGCGGGGCGGGCGGCAATGCCATCGCCAACATGATCCGCGCCGAGGTGCAGGGGGTCGAGTTCCTGGTCGCCAATACCGATGCGCAGGCATTGAAGCAGTCGGTCGCCTCGCAGCGCATCCAGCTGGGCGCGAAGATCACGCAGGGCCTGGGTGCGGGCTCGCGGCCCGAGATCGGCCGTGCGGCGGCGGAAGAGACGATCGAGCAGGTCCAGCAGTCGCTCGAAGGCGCGCATATGTGCTTCATCGCCGCCGGCATGGGCGGCGGCACCGGCACGGGTGCGGCACCGGTGATCGCCAAGGCGGCCCGCGACATGGGCATCCTGACCGTGGGCGTCGTCACCAAGCCGTTCGCGTTCGAGGGCAAGCGCCGCGCGCAATCGGCCGAGGCGGGCATCGAGGAACTGCAGAAGTACGTCGATACGCTGATCGTCATCCCGAACCAGAACCTCTTCCTGATCGCCAATGCGAACACGACCTTCAAGGAAGCGTTCGAGATGGCCGACGAGGTGCTGCAGCAGGGCGTGCGCGGCATCACCGACCTGATGGTGATGCCCGGCCTGATCAACCTCGACTTCGCCGACGTCCGTTCGGTGATGCAGGAAATGGGCAAGGCGATGATGGGCACCGGCGAGGCGGACGGCGACGACCGCGCGCTGATCGCCGCCCAGAAGGCGATCGCCAATCCGCTGCTGGACGGCGTTTCGATGAACGGCGCCAAGGGCGTGATCGTCTCGATCACCGGCGGCGAGGACATGCGCCTGCTCGAGGTGGACGAGGCCGCGAACCATATCCGCGAGCTGGTCGATCCGGACGCGAACATCATCTGGGGTTCGGCGTTCAATCCGGAGCTGGAAGGCCGCATCCGCGTATCGGTGGTCGCCACCGGCATCGACGCGAATGTCGAGAACCGCCCGGCCGCGCCGGCGGAACAGCCGCGCGTCTTCTCCTTCTCCACGCCGCGTCGCACCACCGCCTCGACCAGCGCGCCGGAGCCGGTAGCGGCCCCCGCGCTGGCCGTCGCCGCAGCGCCCGAGCCGGTGGCGCCGCCGCCGGTGATCGAGGAAGCGCCCGCACCGGTCGTCGCCGCGCCGGAGCCGGTTGCCGCGGCGCCCGCACCCGAGCCGACCCCGCCGGCCCCGCCGTCGGACGAGCTGCTGCTCGGCACCGAGGCACTGGTGCCGTCGCCGGCCCCTGTGCCCACGCCTGCGGCGGAAGCGCCCGCGGGTCGCCGTCGCTGGCTGACCGGCGGCGATGACGATGCCGACACCCGTCCGCGCGCCAAGACCGGTGGCACGCTGTTCGAGCGCATGGCCTCGGCGTCGCGTGGTACCAAGGCCACCGAGGAAGAAGACAAGGATCCGCTGGATATCCCGCGCTTCCTGCGCAGCCAGAACAACCAGTAAGAACGGCGCACGGGTGGCACGGTTCGCCGGCCACCCGTCCCTTTGTCAGCGGCGGTTCAGCGCCGCCCTGCCAACAATGTGGCCAGCATGATCAGCAAGAAACATCTCGGCATCGGCGCGCTTGCGTCGGCGCTTCTCCTGGCCGCGTCTCCGGCGCTGGCGCAGGGGGAAGTCGTCCAGGCGCACAACCCGGATGCGGATGCGCTCGCCACGCAGATGCGGGTGCTCGCGGAAAATCCGCGCGACGTCGAGGCGCTGCTCGCGGCGGCGCGGCTGAGCACGCGGCTGGGCGACCTGTCCGGCGCGCTCGCGCTGCTCCAGCGGGCCGAGAGCATCGAGCCGGGCAACCCGCGCATCGCCAGCAACCGCGCCGCGGTGCTGGTCCGGCAGGAGCGGCCGGGCGAGGCGCTGCGGCTGTTCCAGCGGGCGGAAGCGCAGGGCGTCGACGTGCGCGAGTTCGCTGCGGATCGCGGCTTTGCCTATGATCTGCTCGGCCAGCCGCTGCTTGCCCAGCGCGACTACAAGCTGGCGCTGAGCCTGCGGCGCGAGGACGAGCTGGTGCGGCGCTATGCGCTGTCGCTCGGCGTCAGCGGCAACCGCGCCGAGGCCGAGCGCGAGCTGGATTCGCTCCTGCGCGCGCAGGATCGCGCGGCCTGGCGCGCACGGGCCTTCATCCTGGCGATGAACGGCGATGTCGCGGGCGCGGAGAAGATCGCCGAGACGATGATGCCGGGCGCAGCGGGCAAGAACCTGGTGCCCTTCTTCCGCCGCATGGCGACGCTGCCCACCGCCGATCGCGCCTTCGCGGTGCATTTCGGCGAATTGTCGCCGACGCCGGCGCGGCTGGCCGATGCCCGGCTGGCGCCGTCGCTGCCCGCGTATGGCGCGTCCGCGCCGGTGCAGGTCGCGCAGACCCAGCCGGTGAAGCCGGCGACGACGCCGCCGCGCGAGGATCCGCGTGGACGTCGCGCGACCAGCAAGCCCGCCCCGGCCCAGATGGCCAGGGCGGAGGTTGCGCCACCCGCGCGGCCGGTCACGACCCAGCCCGCGCCGCAGCCTGCCTATACGCCGCCGCCCGCACCGGTGCCGACCTATACGCCGCAGCCCGCGCGCGCACAGCCAAGCGCGCCGCTGCCGACGCGCCGCGTTGGCGCAGAAGATTCGGCGCTCGCCTCGATCATCGCCCATATCGACGTCCCCGCCAGCGAGCGCGCGGCGGCGAGCCGTCCGGTCGTGCTGCCGCCGACGGTCGCGACGCCGGCGCCCAAGCCGGTGGTGACCGTGCGCGCCAAGGCCCAGCCGAAGCCGGTCGAGGACGAGGAAGCCAAGCCCGCCCGGACTCCGCTCAAAGAGGGCAAGGCCGAGGAGGTCGCGGAGGCCAAGACGGGCAAGGCCGGCCTCAAAAAGGGCGCCAGGCTCGACGACGAGGGCGATGCCAAGCCCGGCAAGGCGAGCGCGAAGAAGGGCGCCAAGGACGAGGACGTCGCCGATGCCAAGCCGGCGAAGGGCAAGAAGGGCGAGCCCAAGAAGCCGGATCCCAAGAAGACCGACCCCGAGCGCGTCTGGGTGCAGGTCGCCAGCGGCGCCAACGAGGCGACCGTCGACCGCGCCTGGAAGACCGTGTCGGGCAAGGCGACCAAGCTGTTCAAGCCGCATGGCGGCTGGTGGATGCCGTTCAAGGCGACCAACCGGATCGTCACCGGCCCGTTCAAGAGCAATGGCGAGGCGCAGGCCTTCGTCAACAAGCTGGCGGGCGAGGGCGTCTCGGCGTTCGTCGTCACCAGCGAGGCGGGGCAGAAGGTGACCAGGATCGCACCCTGACCCTTCGACAAGGGGGCAAGGCTCGGCTAGGGGCGGGCGCGTGAAACAGCTTTCTTCCTGGGCCTGTATGCCCGGCGATACCCGCGGCCGCCTGCACCCCGAAGCCGGCGGCGGCGCCCGCGGCCCGCGCGACGCCTTTCAGCGCGACCGCGATCGCATCATCCATTCGATCAGCTTCCGCCGTCTGCGCCACAAGACGCAGGTGTTCCTGGCGCCCGATGGCGACCATTTCCGCGTGCGGCTGACGCACAGTCTGGAAGTGGCGCAGATCGGCCGCGCCATCGCCCGCGCGCTGGGGCTGAACGAGGATCTGACCGAGGCGCTGTGCCTCGCCCACGACATCGGCCATCCGCCCTTCGGCCATGCCGGCGAGGATGCGCTGGAGGCGGCGCTGGCTGGGAAGGGCGGGTTCGATCACAACGGCCACACGCTCCGCACGCTGACGCTGCTCGACAGCCCCTATCCGTCGTGGGACGGGCTGAACCTCACCTGGGACACGCTGGAGGGCCTGGCCAAGCACAACGGGCCGATTCACGAACCGCAATGGGCGCTGGCCGCCGCCGACGCGGCGTTTCCGCTGGAGCTGGACAGCTGGCCCTCGCTCGAGGCGCAGGTCGCGGCGATCGCCGACGACATCGCCTATGACAATCACGACATCGACGACGGCCTGCGCGCCGGGCTTCTGACGCTCGACCAGATCATGGAAGTGCCGATGATCGCGGCCGCCTGGGGCGGTGTCGAGGCGCGCTTTCCCGGCGTCAGCGCGAAACGGCTGACCGGGGAGCTGATCCGCTCGCAGATCGGATCGATGGTCAACGACTTCATCGCCGAGACCAGGGCGCGGATCGCGGAATCGGGCGTGACGACGGCCGAGGACGTGCGCCGCGCCGGGCGATGCCTGGCCGGCTTCTCGCCCGCGATGCGCGATGCAGAGCGGGGCCTCAAGCGGTTCATGTACGCGAACCTGTACCACCACCCCAGCCAGCTCGCCGCCGCGGCTTCGGCGCGGCAGGTGGTGGCGGGGCTGTTCGCCGCCTATGTCGACGATCCGGCGCGGTTGCCGCCCGAATGGCGCGATGCGCTGCCCGCCGAGGAGCCGTGGCGCAGCCGCCACATCGCCGACTTCATCGCCGGCATGACCGACCGCTACGCCATCGCCCGCTACCGCGAGCTGTGCGGGACGATCGACCTGCCGGAAGGCTTCTAGCGCCGGTCCCCCTCCCGCAGGCGGGGAGGGGGCTTTGGGGTCGTCAGAACGCCGCGCTCAGCGAGAATACCACCTGGCTGCCCGAGATGGTCGAGCCATCCTTGGTGCTGGAGAAGTTGGGCAGCAGATATGCGCTGTCGCGCTTGGTGATGCTGGTATCGACATAGGCGACGCCGAGCACGACCTTGCCCAGCGCCAGATCGGCGCCGACCAGCCAGTCGGCATAGCTGCCGGTGGGGGCGACGCTGGTGCCGTTCGGGCCGAGGCCGGGATTGCCGTCCGAATAGCCGAGATGCGCCTTCAGCGTGACCGGCGTCTTCGGCACGGCCGTGCTCACATCGCCCCACAGATATAGATTGTGCTTCTTGTCGCCGGTCTTGCTCTCGGGCGTGTTGCTCCAGTTGCCGAGCGCTTCCTGCGGCGGGGCATAGGCGACGCCGGCCAGCGCCGAGACCGGGCCGATGCTGCCGCTCAGCTTCGCATAGGGCTCGGCGAAGTCGGTCTTCGAGGCGCCGCCGGGATACATGTACCAGGTGACGCCCACGTCGAGCGCCGCGCCGCTGCCGATCGGCAGCTTGTAGCCGCCGACGACGTCCAGCTCCATGTTGGCGCCGCCGAACGTGCCCCAGCCCGACAGGTTGGAGCCCCAGAGCGAGGCATACAGGCCGCTTTCATGGGTGGCGGTGAGGCCGCCCTGGACGGCCATCTGCTTGTCGGTCTGCGAGACGCCGCGGAAACGATAGTCGGACACGAGCGCGACGCTGCCCGATACCGTGATCGGCTTGGGCGCTTCGGTTTCCTGCGCGAACGCAGGCGTGGACAGGCCGAGCAGGGCTGCGGCGGCAAGACGGGTCTTCATGGAACAATCCCTCTCGGTAGCGAGTGTGAAGGTTCCAGCCTGCGCCAGCGCGGCGAACGGTTCTCGATGGACCGGCCTGTCGCGCTGTCCTTCCATCTTCGCGGTGCAGCATTGCCGCTTCCTGGCTCGATCGTAAGAAAATGTTTCCGGCGACGATTGCGGGCAGGGGGACATGATTCGTTACAGCCGCGCAAGCCGACCGCAACGGCGGGCCCGTAGATGGTGGGGACAGGAGAGATGCCCAACCATGAGGAACGTCACCGTGAAGCTTGCAACCATCGCGCTACTGTCTGCGACCCTGCTCGCCGCCCCGGCGGCGGCCCAGTCGCTCCACGAAACCCATGAGCGGGTGTGGATGCCCGCCGGCAAGAGCCATGTCGTCACCTGGCGGATGAAGGGCCACAAGCCCGAAGCCGCGCAGGCCCACCATCAGTCGGGCAAGCACCAGTATCTGCCGACGCGCAAGGCGCCCGCCCAGGCGGCGCGGCACACCACCGGCAGCCATGCCGGCGCCAGCGAATAACCTTCGATTTCCGTCCCCCCAGAACGGAAAGCCCCGCGATCGCCTAGGCGATCGCGGGGCCATTCATTTCCGGGAGCCGTGCGGGCGTTCGCTTAGCGCGACGCGACCTGCACCTTGGTCGCCTTGGGCACGCGGAACGACACGCGGGTGCCGGCGGCGTTGCCATCGACCCAGCCGTTGCGGACGACGAGGCGGAACTTCTGGTTGCCCGGCTTGGCGACGCCTTCCAGCACCTGCGCATCGCCCTTCGGCGTCGAGGTGTAGACATAGGTCACGCCGTCGCGGGTGAAGCTGCGGGTGGCAGCGTTGTCAGCGGCGAAAGCGGGAACGGCGGCGAACAGGGTAGCTGCGAGTGCGATGGTGAAACGGGTCACGATCTTTCTCCTTCGTTGGGCCAAAAGAGCCAGATCGGCATCCTTCGTATGTTCTTGATAGACAAAATGTTGCGCTGCAGCAGATTCGACAACCGCAAAGCGCGAGGGTCATGGATGCAGCTTTTGCAAGTGTAGCTGCGCGGGACGAAGCGTTTTGCGATGCGACGAACCGTTGCCGCTGGCAAACTTCTGCGACAGCTGGCGCGTAGAAGGGCCTCCAATCAGCGGAGGTTTCGCCGATGTCGGAAGAAAGTATCGCGTTGAACCGCTTCGGCCTGGGCGCGCGACCGGGCGACAGTCCGGGAGCCGATCCCCGCGCCTGGCTGGACCGGCAGCTCAAGGCCTATGTACCCGCGCCGCCGGCGATGGCAGGGCAGCCGGCCAGCGCCACGCTGGTCGCGCAATATGTCGACTATCGCGAACGGCTCGGGCAACTGCGCAAGGCGGGCAGCCCGCCCGCGGCGCCCGCAGCCGTCGCGCTCCCGGCAGCACCGGCCATGCCCGCGGGCGCGATGGCGCCGATGGTCGCGCCGCCGCCGGTGGTGCAACCGGCCGACGATCCCGCGGAGGCCTTCCGCAAGCAGTACAGCCAGCAGAGCCGCGACCTGTACAACGGCGCGGTCACCGCGCGGGCGCTCGCCGCGATCCAGTCGTCTACCCCGTTCGCCGAGCGGCTGGTGCATTTCTGGGCCAATCATTTCGCCGTCTCGGGCGACAAGATGGAGGTGACCAACCTTGCCGGCGCCTTCGAGTTCGAGGCGATCCGCCCGCATCTGATGGGCAGCTTCCGCGACATGCTGTTCGCGGTCGAGCGCCACCCGGCGATGCTGCTGTTCCTCGACCAGGCGGTCTCGGTGGGGCCCAACAGCCCCCTGGCGATGCGCGCGGCCAACCGGCCGAACGTGCGCCGCAACCTGGGCCTCAACGAGAATCTCGCCCGCGAGATCCTGGAGCTGCACACGCTGGGCGTGCGTACCGGCTACAGCCAGGCCGACGTGACCGAGTTCGCCCGGGCGATGACCGGCTGGACGATCGCCGGCTTCGGCCGTGGCCCGGTGGCGAAGCTGACCGGCGCTACCGGCCGGCAGGGCGACTTCGTCTTCGCCGATGCGATGCACGAACCCGGCACCCGCAATATCCTCGGCCGGCGGTGGCACCAGGAGGGCGAGGCGCAGGCGGCGGCGGTGCTCGACACCCTCGCCACGCACCCCGCGACCGCCCGACATATCGCCACCAAGCTCGCCCGCCACTTCGCCGGCGACGATCCGCCGCCGAAACTGGTCGCGCGGCTGGAGTCCAGCTTCGTCAAGACGAACGGCGACCTGCCGAGCGTCTATCGCGCGCTGATCGCGTCGCCCGAATGCTGGGCGCCGGGGCCGGTGAAGTTCAAGTCGCCCTGGGAATGGTCGATCTCCGCGATGCGCGCGGTCGGCACCCAGCAGCTGCAGCCGAACGCGGTGCCGGGGCTGATGGTCCAGCTCGGCCAGCCGGTGTGGAAGCCGGGCTCGCCCGCCGGCTGGGACGACGTGACCGGTGCCTGGGCCGCGCCGGACGCGGTGCTGCGCCGGGTCGAGGCGGCCGAGCGCATCGCCCAGCGTACCCGCGACCAGATCGACCCGCGTGCCCGCGCTGCCGAGCTGTTCCCGGAGGCGCTCAGCCCCGCCACCGCCCAGGCGATCGCGCGGGCGGAAAGCAACAGCCAGGGGGTCGCGCTGCTGCTGGTCGCCCCCGAGTTCCTGCGGAGATAGCGTCATGATGCTCCACCGTCGCCACTTGCTCGCCGCCGGCGCCACCGCGCTGCTGGTCTCGCCCCTGGGCGCGCGCATGGCCTTCGCCGCCGCGCCGACCGAGCGCCGCTTCGTCTTCATCATCCAGCGCGGCGCGGCCGATGGCCTCGGCATCGTCGCGCCCGTGGGCGATCCCGCCTATGCCGGCGCGCGCGGCGACCTCGCCGGCGATTTCGCCACCGCGCCGAAGCTCGACGGCATGTTCGCGCTGCACCCGGCGATGGCGAACACGCTCGGGCTCTACCAGGCCAAGCAGGCCCTGTTCGTCCATGCGGTCGCCTCGCCCTATCGCGACCGCTCGCATTTCGACGGGCAGAACGTGCTCGAGACCGGCGGCGTCTCGGCCTATCAGCTCAAGGATGGCTGGATGAACCGGCTGCTGCGGCTGCTGCCGGCGGGAGACAAGGCGATCGCGCTGGCCGCGACCGTGCCGATGGCGCTGCGCGGGCCGGTGGAGGTGGCGAGCTACGCGCCCTCCTCGCTGCCCGACGCCTCGGATGACTTGCTCGCGCGGGTGACCGCGATGTACGAGGGCGACCGCCAACTCCACCCGCTCTGGCAGGAAGCGATGGCGACGCGGATGCTCACCGGCGACCTCGGCAGCGACGGCGGCAAGCGCGCCGCGGACACCGGCACGCTGGCGGCCAAGCTGCTCTCCGCGCCCGGCGGCGCGCGGATCGCGATGATCGAGACCGGCGGCTGGGACACGCATTCGGGCCAGCGCGGGCGGCTGGGCGGGCAGCTCAAGGGTCTCGACGCGATGGTCGCCGCGCTCAAGACCGGGCTGGGGCCGCACTGGGACAACACATTGGTGGTGGTGGCGACCGAGTTCGGCCGGACGGTGAAGGCCAACGGCACCGGCGGCACCGATCACGGGACCGGATCGGTCGCGATGCTGCTCGGCGGCGCGGTGCAGGGCGGCCGGGTGCAGGCCGACTGGCCGGGGCTGGGCGATGCGGCGCTGTACGAGGGGCGGGATCTGAAGCCCACCACCGCGCTGGACGTGCTGATCGCGAGCGCGGTCTCGCGGCACTTCGGGCTGGCGCCGGCGGGGACGGCGAAGGCGCTGTTCCCGGCGATGACGGTGGCGGCGGGGATGGAGGGGCTGGTAAAAGGGTAGGGAGGGGACGGATTGCTCCGCAATGGAGGAGCAGCGCGCCAAGATCGTTCCCCAACCTTGAAACAGTTCCTGTTTTGTTCTAATTGATCTTCCGTGGCGGACACGGGGGAGTGCGCATGCAGGCAGCAACAGAGCAGCGGCGAGCTTTTGCAATTTGGTTGCGAACGGGGCGACGTGTCCGCCTTGATGAAGACGGTGTCATCGAGGTCAAGTTCAACCCTTGGCATGATCCATCGGATGGGCGGTTTACGTTCGCGGGGCAGGGTCAAACTTCCGCAGGCTACGGTCGTACCAATCAAAAGAGGCCGAGAGCACGGCGCGTTTATAAGACCGACGATCGGCTGCCCGCCGTGACCAGTCTCGCCGACGCGAAGGCGTGGCGAGACAGTGAACTCAAGAAGCATCCTGGCGACCCAGATTGGCGATATGCAATCGAAGCGCGCTATCAATTTTATCTAAAAAAGTTGCAGCCAGCTTCCTCGCAACTGCCAATACTGCCGGCATTCGAAGCTGGCGGCTCAGTTGAGGGCGGCGGCGGCGCCCCCGGAAGTTGGGATCTCAGCTCGCTGTGGGATGCAGAGGGTGCGCGTACTGACGACCACAATCTTCGCTTCGGCGGGGGAGGGGCGACCGGCACCTGGGATGTCATACCTACCGACAGGGACAATGCAGTAACTGGCGGCGTCGCTAAGAATGCGCCCAATCTTCCCCAAGCGGGAGCGCATACAGGTCGGGAAGAGGCATCTTGGCGCCATATCGGCCGCAATGGCTATGACTATGCTATTGACGAACATGGCCGAACGCGTCGCGTCTCCGGAGAGTTAAAACTCGTACCTCCACAGCCTCGATCGAGAACCCTGCAGCGCGGTGCCGGCGGCGCCGATCGATTGCCGAAGGACGATGGAGGGCATTACATTGCGCCTCGTTTCAACGGCCCGGCGGAAGCATTCAACCACTTCGCGCAGGATGCGAATGTCAATCGGGGCAGGTATCGGGCGCTCGAGGATCAGTGGGCGAGGGAGAAGCGGGCAGGGCACGAGGTGACGGTGAAGATCGCTCCGTATTTTCAAGGCGATTCCCAACGTCCGTCTAGCCTTAGCGTCCGCTTTGAGATTGATGGGCGAAGGCAGAGCATAGAGCTTCCCAATGAGAAGAGTGGAGGACGGCGTGGTCACTGACGAGACGGAACGTCTGCTGGTGCGGATCGGGCAGATGCTGGCGGAGGATGCTGAATACCCGCTGGATCACACGCTCCTCCATGCAGAGGTCGACCCGGAGATGATCGGACCCTCGATCTTCAAAAATGCGGGGGACCATGTCGTCTACCGCAACTTGGATTTGCAGCGATGGAGTGATGTGTTGCTCGACCTCTGGCACGCACAGGACGGTTCGCCGCAATGGTCAGAGATCGAGTATTTCATAAGCGACGGACGGTTTAACGTGCAGTATTTCTACCCTGACGACCCAAGTCGGTTGGAGGGCTTTGTCGAAAAGCGCGACGACCTCATTCGTCGATATTACGGTGAGAAGCCCGTTTTATACCCGCCTTGGGATAACGACGAGTTTCCCAGCTACGAGATGTAGGGGGCTAATTGCTGAAGGCAGGATAGGCGTTCATCTGCCACGCCCTTGCGCGGGAGACTGTCGTCGCCTTGTAGGAAGAAATCGCGAGTCCCAATATGGATGACGGCGCCGCGCCACTGCGCTACAGCCGCCGCTCCCATTCCCCATTGGATTGCTCAATGACGCTTTATGCTCGTTTCGCCGCGCATCTGAATCTGGCCCTGGATGCGCTCGTCCTCGCCGGCGATCTGCCCGGCGGGCTGGAGCGACGCGCGATCACGGTCGAGCCGCCGCGCGATCCGAGCCATGGCGATCTCGCCACCAATGCCGCGATGGTGCTCGCCAAGCCCGCCGGCACCAATCCGCGCGCGCTCGCCGAAAAGCTGGTCGCCGAGCTGGAGAAGCTGGACGAGGTCGCGGCCGTGTCGGTCGCCGGCCCCGGCTTCATCAACCTGACGCTGACCGAGGACAGCTGGCGCGGCGAAGTCGCCGAGATCCTGCGCGCGGGCGCCGACTATGGCCGCTCGTCGCTGGGCGCAGGCACGACCGTCAACGTCGAGTACGTCTCGGCCAACCCGACCGGCCCGATGCACATGGGCCATTGCCGCGGCGCGGTGGTGGGCGATGCGCTGGCGACGCTGCTCGAGTTCGTCGGGCACAAGGTGATCCGCGAATATTATGTCAACGACGCGGGCGGCCAGGTCGACGTGCTCGCCCGCTCGGCGCATCTGCGCTACCGCGAGGCGCTGGGCGCGACGATCGAGATCCCCGAGGGCCTGTACCCGGGCGATTATCTGAAGCCGGTCGGCGCGCAGCTCGCCGCCGACTATGGCGACAAGTATGTCGACGCGCCCGAGGGCGAATGGCTGGCGCTGTTCCGCAAGGCGGCGGTCGCGGCGATGCTGGTCATGATCAAGGACGATCTGGCGCTGCTCGGCATTCGCCACGACCTGTTCTCGTCCGAGGCAGAGCTGCAGGCCGCCGGCAAGCCCGAACAGGCCGAGGCGTGGCTGCGCGAGCGCGGGCTCGTCTATGACGGCGTGCTCGAAGCGCCCAAGGGCGAGACGCCCGAGGA
>JAIYAA010000037.1 GCA_027489295.1 Sphingomonadales bacterium
CAAGCCAGGAGACCTGCCGGCGCAACGGTCGCTCTTGCCTTGGTCCAGGGGATGGCCGCGGCACGGTATCTGCTTCCGTTCGAGCGACGAAGCTGTGCGGCTGGGGCTGCACGGTCGCGCGGTGCCGGGCGTCCTTCGCGCCCGCCCGTCGTCGCGCGCCGGCTGGACGCTTGTCCGGCAAGCCCCCGCATGTTCGCTCCGGCGCGGGGGGAAGAATATCATGAGCGACCTTGCCAAGGTCCCTGTCACCATCGTCACCGGCTTTCTCGGCGCCGGCAAGACCACGCTGATCCGCCACCTGATCCAGAATGCCGGCGGCCGCCGCCTCGCGGTGGTCGTCAACGAATTCGGCACGCTGGGCGTCGACGGCGAGATCCTGAAATCCTGCGCGATCCCCGATTGCCCGGCGGAGAACATCGTCGAGCTGGCCAATGGCTGCATCTGCTGCACCGTCGCCGACGACTTCATCCCCACCGTCGAGCGGTTGCTGGCACTCGAACCGCGTCCCGACCATATCCTGATCGAGACCTCGGGCCTCGCGCTGCCCAAGCCGCTGCTCAAGGCGTTCGACTGGCCGGCGATCCGCAGCCGCATCACCGTCGACGGCGTGCTGGCGCTGGCCGATGCGGAAGCGGTCGCCGAGGGCCGGTTCGCGCCCGACCTGGTGGCGCTGGAGGCGCAGCGCGCGGCCGACCCGGGGATCGATCACGAGACTCCGCTGGCCGAGGTGTTCGAGGACCAGCTCGCCTGCGCCGACATGGTGCTGCTGACCAAGGTGGACCTCGCCGGGCCCGAGGGCGTCGCCGCCGCCCGCGCGGTAATCGCGGCTGAGGCGCCGCGCCCGGTGCCGGTGGTGGAGATCCGCGAGGGCGCGATCGACCCGCGCGTGATCCTGGGCCTGGGCGCCGCCGCCGAGGACGACCTCGCCGCGCGCCCCTCGCACCATGACGGCGCCGACGATCACGAGCATGAGGATTTCGACAGCACCGTCGTCACCTTCGGCGAGATCGCCGATCCGGCCGAGCTGGTCGCCCGCATCGAGCGGCTGGCACGCGAGCACAAGGTGCTGCGGGTGAAGGGCTATGCGGCGGTCACGGGCAAGCCGATGCGGCTGCTGGTGCAGGCGGTCGGCGCGCGGGTGCGCCACCAGTATGACCGGCCCTGGCGGCCGGGCGAGCCGCGCGGCACCGCGCTGGTCGCGATCGCCGAGCACGACCATGTCGATCCGGAAGCCTTCCGCGCGGTGCTGGTCGGCTGAGGCAGTCAGGCGATGCACGTCCTGTTCCGCGAAACGCACGGGCTGGAGGAAACCGCCGTGCCCCAGGACCTCGGGCAGGCGCCCGCGGACCTGGTGGTGCTGTCCTTCTCCGACAGCGACCTCGGCGCGTTCGCGGCGGGGTGGCGTGGGGCTGGCGACGTGCTGCCCTCGCTGCGGCTGGCGAACCTGGCGGCGCTCGCGCATCCGCTTTCGGTCGACACCTATGTCGAGCGGACGCTATCCGGCGCCAAGGGCATCCTGATCCGGTTGATCGGGGGCATGCCCTACTGGAGCTACGGACTGCAGCAGGTGGAGGCGCTGGCACGCGAACGCGGCATCGCGCTGGCGGTGCTGCCGGCGGACGGGCGGCCCGATGACCGGTTGGATGCGGCGTCGACGGTAACGGCGGAGGTGCTGCGGGAGCTTGGCCTGCTATGCGACGCCGGCGGAGCGGCGGCGGCGCGCAGGGCGTTGCACGTGCTGGCAGTGGCGGCGGGTATCGGCAGTGACGCTGCCGTCCCCTACACCCCGCTCCCGGGCTTCGGCCTGTGGCATCCGGAATATGGCGTGTTCCTACCCTCGACCCGACCTCCCCGCGTTGGCGGGGATGATGAAATGTGTGGTGGGACGACCGAGCAAGGCTGGAGCCGCACCGGTCGCCCGCTGGTGCTGATCGTCTTCTACCGCTCCTATCTGGCGGCCTGCGACATCGAGCCGTTCGAGGCGCTGCACCGGGGCTTCGAGCGGCGCGGTTTCGACACGCTGTCGATCTTTGTGCCGTCGCTCAAGGCGCCCGATGCCCGGGCGGCGGTGGAGACATGGGTGCGCGACCTCGCCCCCGCCGCGATCGTCAACGCCACCGCCTTTTCCGCGCGCGACGACGCCGGGCGCTCGCCGCTCGATGCGGCCGGCGTGCCGGTATTCCAGCTCGCCCTCGCCACCGCACCGCGAGCGGCATGGGCCGGCTCGGACCGCGGGCTGTCGCCGGCCGATCTGGCGATGCACGTCGTGCTGCCGGAGATCGACGGGCGCGTTTTCGCTGGCGTCGCCAGCTTCAAGCAGGCCGAGACCCGCGACGAAACGCTGGGGTTCGCCCGCACGGTCCACCGCGCCGAGCCCGAGCGGATCGATGCCATCGTCGCCCGGGTCGCCGGCTGGATCGCGCTCGCCGAGACGCCGCCGGCCGAACAGCGGGTCGCCCTCGTGCTGTCCACCTATCCGGGCAAGACCTGGCAGCTGGCGCACGCCGTGGGGCTCGACGCGCTTGCCTCGGCCGAGGCCATCGCGGCCGATCTGGGCGCATCGGTCACCGACCTCGCGTCCCGGCTCCAGGCGGAGACGTTGGCCTGGCCGCTGGCCGCCTATCATGCCGCGCTCGCAATGCTACCCGAGCGGCTGCGCACCGATCTGGAGACCGCCTGGGGTCCAGCGGAGCGCGACCCGTCGGTTCGCGACGACAGCTTCCATTTCCCGGCGATCCGGCATGACCGGCTGTGGATCGCGCTCCAGCCCGAACGCGGCGACCCCGAAACCCGCGAAGACAGCTATCACGACACCGCCCGTGTGCCGCGCCACGGCTATGTCGCCTTCTATCTGTGGCTACGGGCGCAGGCCATCGATGCGCTGGTCCATATCGGCGCGCATGGCACGCTGGAATGGCTACCCGGCAAGGCGGTGGCGCTTTCGGATGGCTGCTGGCCCGAGGCGCTGATCGGCAAGCTGCCGATCCTCTACCCCTTCATCGTCAACGATCCGGGCGAGGCCGCGCAGGCCAAGCGGCGGACGGGCGCCGTCACCCTCGGTCATCTGCCGCCGCCGCTGAAGACCAGCGGCACTGGCGCGGGGCTTGCGCGGATCGAGGCGCTGCTCGACGAATTTTCCAACGCCGTGGGCCTCGATCCCGCCCGGCGCGACCGGCTTCAGGCGGCGATCCGCGACGAGGCGCGCGCCGTCGGGCTCGAAGCCGAGCTTGGGCTCGACGATGCGACCGGCACCGCAGAGGCGATCACCCGCATCGATCGCTTCGTGTGCGACGTGAAGGAAGGCCAGTTCGGCGACGGCCTCCATGTCTTCGGACGCGGCGATTGCGGCGCGGCGGAGCGCTCGGGGCTGTTGGCGGGGCTGGCGGGCAGGCGCGTGCCGGCGGGTCCGTCGGGGTCGCCGTTCCGGGGCCGCAGCGACGTGCTGCCGACCGGGCGCAACCTCTACACCATCGATCCGCGCGCGGTGCCCTCGCGCGCCGCGCATGCGCAGGGCATCGTGCTCGCCGACGAGCTGATCCGCCGGCATCTGCAGGACCATGGCGACTATCCCAAGGGGCTGGTGGTCGATCTGTGGGGATCGGCGACGATGCGCACCGCCGGCGAGGAATTCGCGATGGCGCTGCACCTGCTCGGCGCCGAGCCGCTGTGGGACACCGCCTCCGAACGGGTGACCGGCGTGGAGATCCTGCCGCTGGCGATGCTCGATCGGCCGCGCATCGACGTGACGCTGCGCATCTCCGGGTTGTTCCGCGATGCCTTCCCGGTGCTGCCCCAGCTGTTCGGCCAGGCCGTGCGGGCGCTGGCGGCGCGCGACGAGCCGGTGGAATGGAACCCCTTTGCTGGCGGCGAGGTGGCACCGCGCGTCTATGGGCCACAGCCGGGCAGCTACGGGCTCGGCATGGGCGATGCCGCCGAGACCTACACCGACGCCGCCCGCCGCGCGGCGGGCGAGGCATGGCTGGCCGCGTCCGATCATGCCTTTGACGGGCGGGAGGCGCAGGCGGACGCAGCCGGGATCCGCGCCCGCGTCGCCGCGGCGGACGCCTTCGTCCATCTCCAGGACCTGCCCGAGACCGATCTGCTGCTCGCCGCCGACTATGCCGCGCACGAGGCCGGGTTCGCGGCCGCCAAGGCGCTGGGCGGCGGACAGGCGGCGCTCTACCACCTCGATGCCCGTGATCCCACGCGCCCGGTCGCCCGGCCGCTGACCGAGGAACTTGCCCGGGTGGTGCGGTCGCGGGCCGCCCATCCCGGCTGGATCGCCGGCATGATGCGGCACGGCTTCCGGGGCGCGGCCGAAATCGCCGCCACGCTCGATTATCTCGGTGCCTTCGCGCATCTGGCCGGCGCGGTGCCGCCGCAGCTGTTCGACCTGTATCACGACACGACGCTCGGCAGCGGCGAGGTTCGCGCGTTCCTCGCCGCTGCCAATCCGGCCGCGCTGGCGGCGATGGAAGCGCGCTTCGCCGCGCTGCACGCGGCGGGGCTGTGGCAGACGCGGCGCAACTCGATCCTGGCCGGTCTGGGAGACGCGGCATGACCGGCTTCGCCGTGCGCGGCTGGTGCCCCGATGCGTGGCGGCCGATGGCGGCCGGAGACGGGCTGCTGGTCCGGGTGAAGCCGCGCCTCGGCCGGCTGACCCGCGTGCAGCTAGCGGGGCTCGGCCATGCCGCGACTACCCATGGCAATGGCCTGGTCGATCTGACCAGCCGCGCCAACCTCCAGCTGCGCGGCGTGTCCGAGGCGGACTGGTCCGCGCTGGTGGAGACGCTGATCGCGCTCGGTCTGGTCGATGCCGATCCGGCTGCGGAGCAGCGCCGCACGCTGCTCGTCGCGCCCGACTGGCTGCCCGGCGACGACACGCACCGCATCGCGACGGACCTGCTGGCCCGGCTCGATGATCTGCCGGTGCTGCCGGGCAAGACGGGCTTCGTCATCGATGCGGGCCCCGCGCCGCTGCTGTCCGATGCGCCGGGAGATTTCCGGATCGAGCGCGGCGAAGGGGGCGGCCTTATCCTTCGCGCCGATGGCCGCGCAAGCGGCGCGGCAGTGGCAAGGGGGCAGGAGGCCGAGGCGCTGGTGGCGCTCGCACACTGGTTCGTCGCGAGCGGGGGCGCCGCGGCCGGGCGGATGCGACGCCATGCCGCCCCGCTGCCGGGCTTCGCCTTGGGCACCTGCGTCCCGGCAGCGCCTGCGCCTCCGCCGCTTCCCGGCGCGCATCACCTGGGGGGCACCGTGGGGCTCGCGTTCGGGCAGATGGATGCCGGGCTGCTCGCGCGGCTTGCCGGCGGCGCGGTGCCCGCGGTGCGGCTCACCCCGTGGCGCCTGCTGCTGACCGAAGATGCGCTGCCGGCCGATCCTGCGCTGATCGCCGATCCCGCCAGCCCGCTGCTGCGCGTCGATGCCTGTGTCGGCGCACCCGCCTGTCCCCAGGCGCAGGCGGAGACCCGTGCGCTCGCACGCAGCCTTGCGCCGCTGGTATCGGGCCGGCTCCACGTCTCCGGTTGCGCCAAGGGCTGTGCCCGCGCCCGGCCGAGCGACGTGACGGTGACCGGCCGCGACGGCCGCTACGATCTTGCCTTCGATGCCTGCGCCGATGCGCCCGCGCGCCATGCCGGGCTGACGTCGGCGGCCCTGCTTTCCCTGTTCGGAACCGATTGATGCCGCACCTCTACGAAACCGATGGCGCCGCCATCTACCGCCAGTCCTTCGCGACGATCCGCGCCGAAGCCGATCTCGCGCGCTTTTTGGCGGAGGAAGAGCCGATCGCCGTCCGCATGATCCACGCCGCCGGCATGGTCGAGCTGGCGCCGTACCTGCGCTTCTCGCCCGGCTTCGCGCGAACGGCGCGGGCCGCGCTGGCAGACGGTGCGGCGATCCTGTGCGACGCGCGCATGGTGTCCGAGGGCGTCACGCGGGCGCGCCTGCCCGCCAACAATCGGGTGATCTGCACGCTGCACGATCCGGAGGTGCCGGCGCTGGCACAGTCCATGGCCAACACCCGCTCGGCCGCCGCGCTGGAGCTGTGGCGGCCGCAGCTTGCCGGGGCGGTGGTCGCGATCGGCAACGCACCGACGGCGCTGTTCCACCTGCTCAACATGCTCGAGGATCCGCACTGCCCGCGGCCGGCGGCGATCATCGGCTGCCCGGTGGGGTTCGTCGGCGCGATGGAATCGAAGGCGGCGCTCTGGGCCGAGCCGCCGGTGCCGTGCTGCATCGTCGAGGGGCGGCTGGGCGGCAGCGCGATCACTGTCGCCGCGATCAACGCGCTGGCGAGCCGCGCCGAATGAGCACGGGGACGATCCACGGCGTCGGCCTTGGCCCGGGCGCACCGGACCTGCTGAGCGTCCGCGCCGACCGGCTGGTGCGCGGGGCGCGCCACGTCGCCTATTTCCGCAAGGCCGGGCGGCCGGGCCAGGCGCGGCGGATCGCTGAGGGGATGCTGCGCGCCGACGCGATCGAGCTGCCGATGGAATATCCGGTGACGACCGAGATCCCGGTCAGCGATCCGCGCTACAACGCCTGCCTCGCCGCCTTCTACGCCGCCTGCACCGATCGTCTGCTCGCACTCGCCCAGGCCGGCGAGGACGTGGTGGTGCTGTGCGAGGGCGACCCGTTCTTCTACGGCTCGTTCATGCATCTCCACGCACGGCTCTGGGGCCGGGTGCCGGTGGCAGTGGTGCCGGGGATCACCGGCATGGCCGGCGCCTGGAACGCGACCGGGCAGCCGATCACCTGGGGCGACGACGTCCTCACCATCGCGATGGCGACGCTCCCCGAGGAGGAACTGGTCCGCCGTATCCGCGACACCGACGCGCTGGTGGTGATGAAGATCGGCCGCAACCTCGCCAAGCTGCGCCGCGCGGTGGCGGCCGCCGGGCGCGAGGGCGAGGCCTGGCTGGTCGAACATGCCGCGATGCCCGAGCAGCGGGTGACGCCGCTGGCGGAGGCGACCAGCGTCACGCCCTATTTCTCGATCCTGCTGATCCACGGCCGGGGGCGGCGCCCATGAGCGGCTGGCTCGCCATTGCCGGGCTCGGGCCGGGGGACGACGCGCTGGTAACGCCCGAAGTGCGCGATGCGCTGGCCGCCGCGACCGACGTGGTCGGCTATTTCCCCTATGTCGCACGGGTGGCGCCCCGCGCGGGGCTGACGCTGCATGCCTCGGACAACCGGGTGGAGCTGGATCGCGCCGCGCTGGCGCTCGATCTCGCGGCGCAGGGCCGGCAGGTGGTGGTGGTGTCGTCGGGCGATCCGGGGGTGTTCGCGATGGCGTCGGCGGTGTTCGAGGCGCTGGAGGCGGGGCCGCCGCAGTGGCGCGCGCTCGACATCCGGGTGCTGCCCGGCATCACCGCGATGCTGGCGGCGAGCGCACGGGCCGGCGCGCCGCTCGGCCATGATTTCTGCGCGATCAACCTGTCGGACAATCTCAAGCCCTGGGCGCTGATCGAGAAAAGGCTGCGGCTCGCGGTCGAGGCGGACTTCGCCATGGCTTTCTACAATCCGCGCTCCAAGGCGCGGCCCGAGGGGTTCGCCCGCGTGCTGGCGCTGCTGCTCGAATGCTGCGGCCCGGCACGATCGATCCTGTTCGCCCGTGCCGTCTCCACGCCCGAGGAAGCGCTGACGATCACGACGCTGGGCGAGGCGCGCCCGGAGATGGCGGACATGCGCACGATGGTGATCCTAGGCTCCAGCACCACGCGGACGATCGCGCGGGACGGGCGCCCCCTTCTCTACACCCCGCGCTTCGCAGGGGAGGGCGCATGATCCAGCCAGTCGAGCACTGCCGCCGGATCGGTCGCCTCGGCACGGGGCGGGAGCGCCGGCCGGTCGATCATCAGCACCGGTATGCCCCGCGCGCGCGCCGCGATCATCTTGGCCTCGGCGCCGCGGCCCCCGGCGTTCTTGCAGACGACCAGATCGATGCCGTGCGCCGCCATCAGCGCCTGGTCGCTTTCGGGCGTGAACGGACCGCGATCGACGATCAGATGGTGATCGGGCAGCTGCGGCGGCGCGGCCGGCGCGTCGACGAAGCGCAGCAGATAGTGGTGCTGCGCCTGCGCCGCGAAGGCGGCGACATGCATCCGCCCCAGCGCGAGCAGGATGCGCCGGGCAGGCCCCGCCAGCGCCGCGACGGCGGCGTCGATATCGGCGACATGCTGCCAGCGATCCCCGGCCTGCGGCGTCCAGGCCGGGCGGATGAGGGCGAGCAGGGGCACGCCGGTGGCTGCCGCCGCCGCGACGGCGTTGCTGCTCATCATGGCGGCGAAGGGATGGGTGGCATCCACCAGATGGGTGATCCCGGCTTCGCGCAGATAGGCCGCAAGCCCGTCCACGCCCCCGAAACCGCCGACGCGCACCGGCACCGGCTGCGGGCGTGGATTTTCGGTGCGGCCGGCATAGCTGAGCGTCGCGGGGATGCCCTGCGCCGCCAGCAGCTGCGCCAGCGCGCTCGCTTCGGTGGTGCCGCCCAGCAGCAGGACGTTCGGCATGGCTGACTCCCCCTGGTTGACGATCCTCGGGATCGGTGAAGACGGCGCGGACGGCCTGTCCGCCGCCGCCCGCGCGGCGCTCGACGCGGCCGAGCTGGTGATGGGCGCCGCCCGCCACCTCGCGCTGCTGCCGGGGCTTAGGTGCGAAGCCGTGCGATGGCCAGTGCCCTTCGCCGCGGGACTGCCACTGCTGCTCGGCCAGCGGGGGCGACGGGTGGTGCTGCTCGCTTCGGGCGACCCGTTCTGGTTCGGCGCGGGCACGAGCGTGACACGGCATCTGGAGCCCGGCGAATGGACCGCGCACCCCGCGCCGTCGAGCTTCGCGCTGGCCGCCGCGCGGCTCGGCTGGGCAGTGGAGGACACCGTTTGTCTCGGCCTGCACGCCGCGCCGTTCGCGCGCCTCCGCCCATATCTGGTGCCGGGCCGCACCCTGCTCGTCCTCGTTCGCGATGGCGCGGCAGCGGGGGCCGTAGCCGCGTATCTTGTCGACCAAGGGTTCGGTGCGTCGACGCTCCATGTCCTCGAAGCCTTGGGCGGTCCGCGCGAGCGGATCCGGCAGGTGCAGGCCGACGGCTTTGCGTTCGACGATGTCGCCCACCCGGTCGCGATCGGGGTGGAGATACGGGGGGAGGGCGCGGTGCTGCCCGCCACCAGCGGGCGCCCGGATAGATGGTTCGCCTCCGATGGCCAGCTGACCAAGCAGCCGGTGCGCGCGCTCACCCTGTCCGCGCTTGCGCCGCGTCCCGGCGAACTGCTGTGGGACATCGGCGCCGGCTCGGGCTCGATCGGGATCGAGTGGCTGCTCGCCCATCCCGCCAATCGCGCGGTGGCGATCGAGGCCGATCCGGTGCGCGCCGATCGTGCCCGCGCCAACGCGGTCGCGCTCGGCGTGGACCGGCTCGCGGTGCACACGGCGCGCGCACCCGATCTGCTGCCCGAGGGCGCGCCCGATGCGGTGTTCATCGGCGGCGGGCTGTCGCACGCGTTGCTGGAGGCGCTGTGGGCGCGCCTGCCCGAGGGCACCCGGCTGGTCGCCAATGCCGTCACGCTCGAATCCGAGGCACTGCTCGCCGCGTGGCACGGGCGGGCAGGCGGCAGTCTGCTCCGCATCGAACTGGCGGACGCGGTGCCGCTCGGCATCCGTCAGGGCTGGAAGGCGCGCTATCCGGTGGTGCAGTGGAGCGTCGTCCGATGATCGTCGCCGGCTTCGGCTATCGGGCGGGCGCGAGCCTGCAGTCGCTGCGGTCGGCGCTGGCGCTGGCGCAGGCCGGCGCGCCGCCGGTCACCCATGTCGCCAG
>JAIYAA010000004.1 GCA_027489295.1 Sphingomonadales bacterium
TCCATTTCACGGTCGTTGCACAGCTGGATGATCGCGGCGGCGGTTTCCTCGATCGAGCGGCGGGTCACGTCGATCACTGGCCAGCCATTGTCGGCGAACATGCGGCGGGCGAAGGCGATCTCGCGCTGCACCGCTTCCTGGTCGACATAATCGGTCTCCGGCGCCTGGTTGAGCGAGAGCAGCCGGTTGCGGCGGATCTGCACCAGCCGGTCGGCGCTGGTGGTAAGCCCGACGATCAGCGGCCGCTTGAGCTGGAACAGCTTGGCCGGGGGCGGCGATTCCACTACCACCGGAATGTTCGACACCTTGTAGCCGCGGTTGGCGAGATAGATCGAGGTCGGCGTCTTCGACGAGCGCGAGACGCCGGCAAGCAATATGTCGCTCTCTTCCCAATCCTCCCAGCCGATCCCGTCGTCATGCGCGATGGTGAACTGGATCGCGTCGACGCGCGCGAAATAGGCGGCGTCCAGCATGTGCTGCCGCCCCGGCCGCGCCTTGGCCTCCTGGCCGAGCAGGTTGGACAGCGCGTGGCTCACCTGGTCGAGCGGCGCGATCGCCGGCAGGCCGAGCGCGCGGCAGCGCGTCTCGAGCATGCGGCGGATGTCGCGATTGACCAGCGTGTAGATCACCAGCCCCGGGTTCTGCGCGATCTCCTGCAGGATGCGCTCCAGATGCGCCTCGCTCCGCACCATCGGCCAGAAATGCCGCAGCGGCTCGACATCGTCGAACTGCGCCAGCGCCGCCTTGGCGATGTTTTCCAGCGTCTCCCCGGTGGAGTCCGAGAGCAAGTGCAGGTGCAGCCGCATCAGGCTGGGGACCGATCTGTGCATAACATGGCGAACAAGCGGTAGCGTAACCTCGGCACCCGGCCAACCCGCCGTGATTCGGGATTCTCCGCTTGATTCGTCCACAGCCGCATCCCCAGCTTGTACTTTCGGTCCACAGCCTGTGAGTCCTGTGGACAGATTTTCCGAATCCGTGCGATTCCGGATGGCAGCAGGAGTCAAATTGTTGGCAACCGACTCACATCACCATAAGCCCCGGCTTTCACCGGCCAACAGACTCCAACATCCTGAGAATCGAATCTTATAGTAGTGGGGATCCCGGCTCTGACTCTTCGTGCTTCCAAGCCGCTGCTCGCGACCCTGACAGGGACTCGCCAGCCCGTTCCGCCCGTCTGGCTCATGCGCCAGGCCGGCCGATACCTGCCCGAATACCGTGCGCTCCGTGCCGAGAAGGGCGGATTCCTCGCGCTCGCGATGGATTCCGAATCCGCAGCGGAAGTGACGCTGCAACCGATCCGCCGCTTCGGCATGGACGGCGCGATCCTGTTTTCCGACATCCTGGTAGTGCCGATGGCGCTCGGCCAGCAGCTCTGGTTCGAGACCGGCGAGGGCCCCAGACTCGCGCCGACAGTGACCGCGCGGGACGTGCTCGACGGCTTCGATGCCGATTCCAGCGTCCTGGAGCCCATCTACGGCACGATTCGGCGGGTGAAGGCGTCCCTGGACCCCCAGACCACCTTCCTGGGCTTTGCGGGCTCTCCCTGGACCGTGGCGACGTACATGATCGCCGGGCAGGGGAGTCGCGAACAGGCCGAGGCGCGCCGCCTCGCCTATCGGGACGAGGGCCTGATGCAGGCGCTGATCGATCGCATCGCCGACCAGACCATCGCCTATCTGCGCGCCCAGGCCGAGGCCGGCGTCGAGGCGGTGCAGCTGTTCGACAGTTGGTCGGGCAGCCTCAGCCCCGCCCAGTTCGAACGCTGGGTGATCGCCCCCAATGCCCGGATCGCGGCTGCCGTCCGGGATCTGGTGCCCGTGATCGGATTCCCGAAAGGGGCAGGGGGCAAACTCGCCGCCTATGCCCGCGAAACCGGTGTCGATGCGATCGGACTCGACGAGACGGTCGATCCTGCATGGGCGAATGCGGTGCTGCCGGAAGGGCTGCCGGTGCAGGGCAATCTCGATCCGCTGGCGCTGATCACCGGCGGCGCGGTGCTGGAGAGCGCGATCGACCGGATCCTTGCGGCGTTTCCGGAGCGGCCGCACGTGTTCAACCTGGGCCACGGAATCCTGCCCGACACGCCGATCGCGCATGTCGAGCAGCTGCTGGCCCGCGTGCGGGGGGTGGCTTCATGATCGGCTGGCTGGGCAATGCCTATCTGTGGGTGAAGGCGTTCCACGTCATCTTCGTGGTGTTCTGGATGGCGGGGCTGTTCCTGTTCCCGCGTTACCTGATCCACCATCAGGAGGCGTTGGGCACGCCCGAGGCGGCCGCCTGGGCGAAGCGGGAGGGGATGCTGAAGCGGATGATCCTCACCCCCTCGCTGCTCATCGTCTGGCTGCTGGGGCTGGCGCTCTCGGCCAATATTGGGCTTTTCGACGGGCAGCCGGGGATCGGCTGGCTCCATGCCAAGCTGCTGCTCGTCGTGCTGCTCAGCGGCTATCATGGCTGGGCGGTGGGCTATGCCCGCAAGCTCGGCCGTGGCGAGGCGCCGATCGCGACCCGCACGCTGCGCTTCCTCAACGAAGTGCCGGCGTTGGCGTTGGTCTTCATCGTCATTCTCGCCGAGGTGAAGCCGTTCTGAGAACCACTGCGATTCGGCGGGGTAAATCTGCGCCGAATCGCAGTTGACTTGGCGGGAGCCCCCACCTAATTTTGCAGGTGTGTACCGGACCTCGGTGCATCCTTCCTTCAAGCATCGAATCCTGCGCGTACCTATCGCCGATCGACGCTCTCCCCCTTAGAATTTCCGGACCTTACATGCATCTCAAGGACCTCAAGA
>JAIYAA010000176.1 GCA_027489295.1 Sphingomonadales bacterium
AGGTTGTACGGCTCGAAATGGCAGCGATAGCCGATCATCAGCTTCTTGCCGGCCTTCTTGGCGGCGGCGATCATCGCCTGGCATTCGGCGACCGAGACCGCCATCGGCTTCTCGCACATCACATGCTTGCCCGCCTGGTGCGCCCGGATCGTGTATTCAGCGTGCATCGAGTTGGGGAGCACGACATAGACGATGTCGATGTCCGGATTGTCGCGGATCCGGTCATACGTCTCGTAGCTGTACTGATGGGTCTTGGGGATGCCGTACTCGGCGCCGTATTTCTCCAGCTTGGCGGGCGTGCCGCTTACCAGCGCCTTGAGCTCGGCGAACTCGCAGTCCTTGAAATAGGGCATGATCTGCTTGGTGGCGTAATAGCCGAGGCCGACCACCGCATAGCCGAGCTTGCGCTTGGGTGCGGCCTGCGCCGCCGATCCGCCGAGCGCACTGGCCAAGACCCCGGCGCCGATCCCGCCGAGCACGTCGCGTCGCGTTCCCATGATCTCCCTCCTCGTCCCCGTCGGCCTGCAGCTGCCGCGTGGCCGACAGCGGTATCAACAATGGCGGAGGCGAGCCAGTAGCTCAGGGTCGTAGATCGAAGCGCTTGAAATCAAAGCGGAAGCGTCGCGGTGGCGCAAAGCCCGCCGCCGTCGCGCCGATACAGGGTGATGTCGCCGCCATGCGCGCGCGCCGTCGCCCGCGCGCTGGCGAGGCCCAGCCCCATCCCGCCGGTATCGCGGTTGCGCGACCGCTCGCCGCGGAAGAAGGGATCGAACACGCGTTCCATGTCCTCGTCCGGGATGCCGGGGCCGCGATCGCGCACGGCGATCACCGCCTCATGCTCGCGCGGGAAGAGCACCAGCTCGGCACCCCCGGCATATTTGATGGCGTTGCCCACCAGGTTGGCGAGCATCGCCTTCAGCGCCACCGGGTCCGCCTCGATCACCAGCGGCCCGCCCGCCTCCAGCGTCACCGCCGCACCGCGATCGGCCGCGTCGTCGACCACCGTCTCGGCGAGCGAGCGCAGGTCGAGCGGGCGGCGCACGCCGATCCGGCTGCTGTCGCGGACATAGGTCATCACCGCGGAGATCATCGCCTGCATCTCGCGAATATCGCCTTCGCACGCCTGCCGGATCGCCGGATCGGCATCCTCGATGCGCAGGCCCATCCGCATCAGCGGGGTGCGCAGGTCGTGCGCCACCGCAGCGATCATGGTGGCACGATCATCGACATAACGGTTGAGCCGCGCCTGCATGTCATTAAACGCCCGCGCCGCCTCGGCGATCTCGGCGGGGCCATCCAGTTCGATCGGCGGGGCGCGGGGATCGCGGCCCAGCCGCTCGGCGGCACGAGCAAAGGCTCCGATGGGGCGGGCGAAGCGCTGCGCCATCGCCCAGGCGAAGGGCGCGACCGCCAGCGCCGACAGCACCAGCCACACCACCGCGAACAACCGCCACGGCTCCAGTCGCTCACCCTGGGTCACCACCTGCCAGCGACCGTCCGGCAGTCTGCGCGAGGCCTCGAACCCGCCGGTGATCAGCACATCCTGCGCGGCAGCGACGCTCGCTGGCGCCGGTGCCGGCGGCACTCCGGCCCGGTCATAGACCGGCGGGCGCTGCAGAAGGCCGACCGGGAAGCGCAGGATCACCTGGTCGCGCGAAATGCCGAGCGCGGTCGCCAGCGCCGCTTCGGTCCGTTCGGCGCGCGGGTTCCAGGGCTGGCGCGCGACCGCCTTCGCCCGCTGCACGTCAAACCCCTCCGGCGCGGCGTGGGGATCGCGCATCGCCTGGACGATCTGGCCGACGGTATGCAGCTTGGGACTCGGCGTCTGGATCGCGAACAGCAGCCCCAGATTGAGCAGTTGCACCACCGCCACACAGGCGAGCATGCGAACGAAGATGCGCAGGAACAGCGGCGAGCGCGGCGCCGCCGCTCCCGACTTCATGCGCGCGTCACGCGCGGCACGAACAGATAGCCCTCGTTGCGCACCGTGCGGATGATCTCGTCGGCGCCGGCGCGCAGCTTGCGACGCAGGCGGCTCACCTGCACGTCGATGGCGCGGTCATAGGCATCCGAATCCGGCCCCCGGGCCGCGGCGAGGAGTGCCTCGCGGGTGAGCACGCGGCGCGGCCGTTCGATGAACACGCGCAGCACGGCGAATTCGCCGTCGGTCAGGCCCACCAGCACGCCTTCGGGGTCGAACAGCTCGTGGCTGCCGAGATCGATGCGCCAGCCCTCGAAGGTGTAGACGTCGCCGGCCGGCGGCGTCGCCGTGGTGCCGCGCTTGCGGAGCGCGGCGCGCACAGTGGCGAGGATCTCGCGCGGGCTGCACGGCTTGGGCAGATAGTGGCTGGCCCCCACTTCGAGGCCGAGGATCCGGTCCTGCTCCTCGCCCAGCGCGCTCAGCAGGATCACGTCCGGGCCGTCGGCGGTGGCGATGCGGCGGCACGCCGACAGCCCGTCCTCGCCCGGCATCATCACATCGAGGATGACCAGATCGACCGGCATCTTTTCGAGAATGGAATCCATGTCGCGTGCGCTGGATGCGGTCTCGACCCGGTAGCCCCGCGCGCCAAGGCTGTTGGCAAGCAGCAGCCGGATGTCACGGTCGTCGTCGACCACCAGCAGCGTGGCGGGATCGTCGGAAGCGGGATGCGTTGCCATTACCATACTCGACTCGTCTACCATCTAGCCCCCGCTGGCTGCCCTATGGACGCCTGCGCCCCTCGGTTCAACGTTCGCGCACCGGGCGGGCGCCGAAGCTGATCAGGCTTTCCGCGCCATCGGCCGCGACCGACGACACGCCGACGAACGTGTCGTCGACGATGATGCCCTTCAGCACCGTCTCGCTCTGGCTGCCGGCGACGTCGACATGGCTGGTCCATGCGGCATTGTCCGCCGATCGCCAGTAGACTCGGTACTTCGCCACCCCCGGCACGGCCGGCCACTTCACCGTGGTATCGGTGGCGAGCGCGCCGCTGAGTATCACCGGCTCGGGCGCGGCGGGCGCGCTGGCGAGCCGCCGCAGCGTGGCGATGTTGAGCGCGGTAACCTTGGCGAGATAGGGAAAATCCATCCGATCGGCGGTGTCGCCATAGGTCTTGCCGCCTTCGGTGCGCAGGTCCTGGTGCTGGGCGTCGTAATTCTCGACCCCGACCGAGAATCGCACCGCCGGATAGCCTAGCGCGAGGAAGGGCGAGTGATCGCCGCCACGCCCGAACCGATCCGGGCGGCGCACCATCAGCACCTTCAATCCCTTAGGATCGGCCGCCGCAACGCCGCGGATCGCCTTGGCGAGTGCGCGGCTGGGGCCGTCATCCTCGCCGCCATCGGCGCGGCGGGCCTTGGCCTCGGCCAGCGTCTCCACGTCGCGCGCACCTTCCGAGAAGACCCGGACGCGATCGGCCACGCGGCGGCCATCCTGCCCGATGGTGTTGCCGACGATATCGTTGTTGAGCACCGCCGAGACGATCCAGCCGCGCTCCTTCGCCGTCTCCGCCAGCAGTTGGCCGCCATACAGCCCCTGTTCCTCGCCCGAGAGCGCGGCATAGACGATCGTCGCCTTGAACTTGTGCTTGGAGAGGATGCGCGCCGACTCGAGCACGAGTGCGACCCCAGAGGCATCGTCATTGGCGCCGGGGGCATCGGCGGTGGCGTTCATCACGTCGGTCACGCGGCTGTCGATATGGCCCATCACGATCACGACGCGGCCCGGCTCGCTGCCGCGCTGGATACCGAGCACGTCGACGATCCGCACGCCATTGGGTGCGCGGGGCCCCTTGAACGCGCGCGCGACCTCGCTCGTCTCGATGCAGCCGCCGCACGCCGCGCCGATCTTCTGGAGCTCGCCGCCAAACCAGCGCCGCGCCGCGCCGATACCGCGGGTGGGGTGGTCCGGATCGGACAGCGTGTGGCGGGTGCCGAAGCTGACCAACTTGTCGACGCTCGCCTTCAGCCGCTGCGGATCGGGACGATCCTGCGCGGCGGAGGGGCTGGCGAGCAGGGCGAGCGGCAAAAGAGCAAGGATGCGCATGCGCTTATGCTGACGCGCCCAGGCGTGCGGGTCAATCAGCTCAACCGGTCGATCGCATCCATGTCGAGCGAGCCGGGGATGATCATCACCGGCACCGTCAGCTTGCCCGCATCCGCACCGGTGAAGTGGGTGACGAGCTTGCCCGGCGCACCGCTCGGCGCCGCCCCCAGCACCAGCGCCGCCACGTCGGGATTGGCGGCCAGCATCTCGCGCACTACCTTCGGTCCGTCGCCTTCGCGCACCGTGATCGAGGGGGTGAGCCCGGATTCGGTAAATAACGTGCCCGCCGCGCGCATCACCAGCGCCTCGGCGCGTTCGCGCGCTTCTTCCTCGATCGTCGCCATCACGCCGCCCCACTGGACGAACTCCGCCGGGGGTATCAGCGCCAGGATTTCGACGTTGCCGCCGGTCTTGCTCGCGCGCTGCGCAGCGAAGCGCAGCGCGATCTCGGCCTCGGGCGAATCGTCGATCACCACCAGATAGGTGCGCATGGGGGCCTTCCTCGCAATCCCCCGTTACGTGGACCGGCGCGGCCTCCGGCGCAAGAGCGGGGCTTGACCCTAGGGTTTACGGCGGCAAAGGAGAGGCCAGCCACCCCAGGACCAACGACGGGAACCTTCATGGGAATCGAAATCAAGATGCCGGCACTTTCTCCCACCATGGAGGA
>JAIYAA010000396.1 GCA_027489295.1 Sphingomonadales bacterium
GCGATGCCCTTCAGCCCTTCCGCAAGCGCATCGAACACTACGCGATAGCGGGTGCTGCGGCGCAGATCCTCGTGCATCACGATCCAGATCGGCAGCTGCAGATCGAACACATCCGGCAACACCCGAACCAGCGCCGGATCGCGGCGCGCCACGACGGTCTGGCAGATTCCGATGCCGAATCCGGCACGCATCGCCTCGAACCGGGCCGCATCATTGTCCACGCGGAGCGCGAACATCGATCGGTCCAGATCCGGCAGCGACCGCATCGCCGCGCGGGTGAACGCCGTCTCGATGTCGAAGCCGATCACGTCGTGCGCGGCGAGATCGCGCATCGACCGCGGGACGCCGCGCCGCGCCAGATATGCCTGATGAGCGTGAAAGCCGATCTGCACCGAACCCACACGCTTCGCCACCAGTGCCTTCTGCACCGGATCGGTCATCCGCACCGCAACATCGGCATGACGCTGCAGCAGGTCGTCGATCTGATCCGAAAGCACCAGCTCGAGGGCCAGCGCCGGGTGCGCTTGGCGCAACCCAGCGAGGATCGTCGGTAGATGCACCACGCCCACCGTCTGGCTGGCACTGATCCGGACCACGCCCTCGGCAAGGTGCGGGCGGCCCCTCCCACCCCGTTCCAGGGCCGCCGAAGCAGCCACCAGCGCTTCAGCGTGCGGTTGCAGCGCCAGTGCATGCTCAGTCGGCGACAGGCCCCGCTGCGAGCGCACGAACAGGTCCTCACCCAGCCAGCTCTCCAGCGCGTCGATGTGCCGCGCGATACTTGGCTGCGTCATGCCGAGCAGCCGCGCGGCGCCTGACAGCGTTCCCGCCCGCAGCACCGCCGCAAAACTCCGGTAGACGTCCCAGCTGATTTCCGAGTTCATCTATTTCCGTATAGACGATATCCGCTTTTACGCAATTTTCGTTCACCCTTGAAGGCGCCATTCCGGTGCTACGCAAGCTCGCGAACGGAGACGCATGATGACCACCCGATCAGCCCTGATACTGGGCGCTACCGGCGGAATTGGCGGAGCGGTGATGGAAACCCTGCAGGTCAGGGGCTGGCACGTGAAAGCATTGCTCCGAAGGCCAGATGCGAAGCTGCCCGTGGCATGCGAGCGGAACGCCGGCGATGCAATGGATCCCGACGCAGTGTTGGCCGCGGCCAACGGCGCCGATGTGATCGCCCACGCCGTAAACCCGCCGGGCTACCGCGACTGGAATAAGCTGGTGCTACCGATGCTGGATAACAGCATCGCCGCTGCGCGGGCTACGGGGTCCCGCATCGTCCTGCCCGGTACCGTCTACAATTACGGGCCGGACGCATTCCCGACCATCGACGAGGAAGCGCAGCAACTGCCCTTGACGCGCAAGGGCGCAATCCGTGTCGAAATGGAACGGCGGTTACGTGCTGCCGCCGATGCCGGAGACGTGCGGGTGCTGATTGTCCGCGCCGGCGACTATTTCGGCCCCAACGCCGCAAACAACTGGTTCTCGCAAGGCATGCTCGTTGCCGGAAAGCGCCCGTCCGTCGTCCGCCAACCGGGGGCCGCCGGCATCGGACACCAATGGGCCTATCTGCCCGACGTAGCCGAAACCATGGCCCAGTTGCTCGAACGCCCTGCGCTGCCGGCCTTCGCCCGCTTCCATATGCAGGGACATTGGGACCCGGATGGCCGCCAAATGGCCGAGGCGATCGCCGTTACGCTCGGCACCCCCGCTACCCCGATCCGCGCGCTGCCTTGGTGGCAACTGCGTCTAGCTTCCCCGTTCCTGATCACGGCACGCGAACTGATGGAGATGCGCTATTTGTGGAAGGTGCCGGTCCGCTTGACGAACGACCGCTTAGTCGCCGCGCTCGGCACCGAGCCGCATACCCCCCTGGCGGATGCCGTCCGCGCGACACTCGCGGGACTTGGCTGTCTCTGATGAGCAGGGAAGCGATCGCGATCGGCAAGGTGGCGGGTTCAGCCGTCCGCGCTCCATTACTCCGCTGCAGCCGCTTCCTCCACCTCGCCCTCACCCGGCGCCGGCAGTTCCGCCGTCGGTGCCCGCGCGATCACGTCGACCGTGTCGATCGCGTCCAGCGCGCTGTTGCCGGTGTCCACGTTGAGCGCCTGGAAGCGCCGCGCGGAGACCATCACCCGGCCTTCGAAGCTCGCGACGAACTTGTTGTAATTCTCCACCGCGCTGTTCAGCCCGCCGCCGACGCGCTTGAGGTGGCTCGCCGCCGTCGCCAGCCGCTCGTACAATTCCTTGCCCAGCTTGCCGACTTCGCGGGCATCCTCGGTCAGCTTCTGCTGGCGCCACATCGCCGCAACAGTGCGGGCGAGCGGCAGGAAGGCCGAGGGGCCGGCGATGATCACCCGGTTGCGCGCCGCGCGCTCCCACAGCTCCATGTCCACTTCCAGCGCGCTGGACAGGAAATTGTCACCGGGGATGTACATGATCACGAAGTCCGGCGCCTTTTCGAACTGCGCCCAATAGGCCTTGCGCGACAGCGCGTCGGCATGGGTGCTCATCGCCTTGGCATGGGCCTTGAGCGCCGCCGTGCGCTCCTCGGCGCTGGTTGCCTCGGCCGCCTGGAGATAGCCGTCGAGCACGCACTTCACGTCGACGATCAGCTGCTGGTCGCCCGGCAGGCGGATGATGAAGTCCGGCCGCAGCATGCCGTCCTCGGTGGTGACCGAAACCTCGGCGGCGAAATCGACATGGCCGGAAAGCCCAGCGATCTCGATCAGGTTGCGGAACTGCTGCTCGCCCCAGCGGCCGCGCGTCTTGGGCGCGGCGCGCAGGGCATTGACCAGCTTGGAGGTTTCCGCGCGGGTCTCGCCCAGCCCGGCCTGCACGGCGCTGATCGCCTCGCGCAGCTGGCCATAGCTGTCGTTGCGGTCCTTCTCGACGCGCTGCAGCCCTTCCTCATAGCGCTTGAGCGTGGTGTCGATCGGCTGGAGCAGCGTGCGCAGCCGCTCCTCGTTCTTCTCCCCCGCCTGGTGGAAGCGCGCCTCGGCGCGTTCGAGGAAGGCGCGCTGCGTCTCGTCGAGCATCTTGGCGGCGGATTCGCGGAACTGGCCGGCCATCATCTCGCGCGCGTTGACGAATTCGGTGAGCCGCTCCTCGAAGGCGCCGGCCTTGGCCTTCAATTCGGCCAGCTCGATGCGGGCGGCGTCGCGCTCGTTGCGGAGCATCGCGGCTTCCTCGCGCAGGCGGGGGAGCTGCGCCACGCGTTCCTCAGCCATGGCGAGATCGGTGATCGCGGCCTTGAAATCGGCCTCGCGCCGGGCGCTTTCGGCCCGCGCCTCGCTCGTCCCGCGCGCGCCGATCAGCCAGCCGACCACCACGCCCGCGACCAGGGCAACCATCACAAAGGCAACGACGAACGGATCCAACACCAAATCTCCCGGGAACAGGACGCGAACTTACCCGTGTGGGGACAGGGTCGCAAGGGTGGGCGCGGTCGGTTCGGCGCGGGTTGGAGAGGGTTCGGTGGATAAGTGACGGGGCGCCGCTACCCAACCATCGTCATTTCGGCGAAAGCCGGAATCCATTGGGGTCACCGTCGCGGCTCGAGCCCCGGCGTAGTGGCGAATGGATCCCGACTTTCGTCGGGATGACGGCAGTGGGGGATGTGCGACGAGCCCTCAGGCCGCCTTGCGCGCCTTGTTGAGCTTCTTCAGCAGCATGTCGCGCTTCAGCCGCGAGAGATGGTCGAGGAACACGATCCCCTCCAGGTGATCCATCTCGTGCTGGATGCAGGTGGCGAGCAGGCCCTCGAAGAGCTCGTCATGCTTCTCGCCCTTCTCGTCGAGCCAGGTCACCCGGCAGCACGCGGGACGCTCGACATCGGCGAACTGGTCCGGAACCGAGAGGCAGCCCTCGGTATAAACCGAATATTCCTCGGCCGGCTCGTGGATCTCGGGATTGATGAAGACGCGCGGGTGCCGGA
>JAIYAA010000138.1 GCA_027489295.1 Sphingomonadales bacterium
CCCCGACGGTGCGCCCGCGCGGCCTATAATGGGCTGCGTCCACCGAGCGCCCGGCGGACCAGATCAGGGAAAGGACCCCGCGCCTCATGACCGCCATCGGCAACGATACGCTCGGCACGCGTGACTCGCTCACCGTCTCCGGCAAGACCTACAGCTTCTACTCGCTCCCCAAGGCGGCGGCGAAGCTCGGCGACATCAGCCGCCTGCCCTTCTCGATGAAGGTGCTGCTGGAAAACATGCTCCGCTTCGACGACGGCGTGACCGTCACGCCGGAGGACGCCCAGGCGATCGTCGACTGGCAGCAGAATCCCAAGGCGCCCAGCCGCGAGATCCAGTATCGCCCCGCGCGCGTGCTGATGCAGGATTTCACCGGCGTGCCCTGCGTGGTCGATCTCGCCGCGATGCGCGACGCGATCACCAAGCTCGGCGGCGACGCGGCCAAGATCAACCCGCTGGTGCCGGTGCACCTCGTGATCGACCACTCGGTGATGGTCGACGAGTTCGGCACGCCCCAGGCGTTCGACGACAACGTCAAGCTCGAGTACGAGCGCAACGCCGAGCGCTATGAGTTCCTGAAGTGGGGCTCCAAGGCGCTCAACAACTTCTCGGTGGTCCCGCCGGGCACCGGCATCTGCCACCAGGTGAACCTGGAATATATCTCGCAGTCGATCTGGTCGTCGCAGGCGCCCGACGGCGCGACCATCGCCTATCCGGACACGCTGGTCGGCACCGACAGCCACACGACGATGGTCAACGGCCTCGGCGTGCTCGGCTGGGGCGTGGGCGGCATCGAGGCGGAAGCCGCGATGCTCGGCCAGCCGGTGTCGATGCTGATCCCCGAAGTCGTCGGCTTCAAGCTCACCGGCAAGCTGGCCGAGGGCATCACCGCGACCGACCTGGTGCTCACCGTCACCCAGATGCTGCGCGCCAAGGGCGTCGTCGGCCGCTTCGTCGAGTTCTACGGCCCCGGCCTGCACGCGATGACGCTCGCCGACCGCGCGACCATCGCCAACATGGCGCCGGAATATGGCGCGACCTGCGGCTTCTTCCCGATCGACGACAAGACGCTCGATTACATGCGCCTCACCGGCCGCCCGGACGAGACCGTCGCGCTGGTCGAAGCCTATGCCAAGGCGCAGGGCATGTGGCACGACGTGAGCGGCCCCGAGCCGATCTTCACCGACACGCTCGAGCTCGACATGTCGACGGTGCGCCCGTCGCTCGCCGGCCCGAAGCGCCCGCAGGACCGCGTCAGCCTCGACAGCGTCGACGAAGTGTTCAACGGCGACCTGACCAAGGTGTACAAGAAGGAGCAGCCCGCGCGTGTGAGCGTCGAAGGCCGCGACCATGATATCGGCGACGGCGACGTCGTGATCGCCGCGATCACCAGCTGCACCAACACCTCGAACCCCTCGGTGCTGATCGCCGCCGGCCTCGTCGCCCGCAAGGCGCGCGCGCTGGGCCTCACCCGCAAGCCGTGGGTGAAGACCTCGCTGGCACCGGGCAGCCAGGTGGTCACCGACTATCTGAACAAGGCCGGCCTCACCGAGGATCTCGACGCGATCGGCTTCAACCTGGTCGGCTATGGCTGCACCACCTGCATCGGCAATTCGGGTCCGCTGGCGGAGCCGATCTCGGCCGCGATCAACGGCAACGACATCGTCGCCGCCTCGGTGCTGTCGGGCAACCGCAACTTCGAGGGCCGCGTCTCGCCGGACGTCCGCGCCAACTTCCTCGCCTCGCCGCCGCTGGTCGTCGCCTATGCGCTGAAGGGCACGGTGACCGAGGACATGTACGAGACGCCGATCGGCCAGGGCACCAACGGCCCGGTCTTCCTCAAGGACATCTGGCCCTCGAACGAGGAAATCCAGGGCCTGATCTCGGCGAACATCGACGACGAGATGTTCCGTTCGCGCTACGGCAACGTCTATCTGGGCGACAGCCACTGGCAGGGCATCAGCGTCACCGTGTCGGACACCTATGCCTGGCCGACCGGCTCGACCTACATCCACAACCCGCCCTATTTCGACGGCATGTCGATGACCCCGGCGCCGGTGCAGGATATCGTCGACGCCAAGCCGCTGGCGATCCTGGGCGATTCGATCACCACCGATCACATCTCGCCCGCCGGCAGCATCAAGGCGGATTCGCCCGCCGGTGCGTTCCTCCAGTCGCACCAGGTCGCCAAGAAGGACTTCAACAGCTACGGCGCGCGCCGCGGCAACGATGAAGTCATGGTCCGCGGCACCTTCGCCAACATCCGCATCAAGAACGAGATGGTGCCGGGCGTCGAAGGCGGCATGACCAAGTACGCCGGCGAAGTGATGCCGATCTACGACGCCGCGATGCGCCACAAGGCCGACGGCACCGCGCTCGTCATCGTCGCGGGCAAGGAATATGGCACCGGTTCGTCGCGCGACTGGGCGGCGAAGGGCACCAACCTGCTCGGCGTACGCGCGGTGATCACCGAGAGCTTCGAGCGTATCCACCGCTCGAACCTGGTCGGCATGGGCGTGCTGCCGCTGCAGTTCGCCGAGGGCGTGAGCCGCGAGACGCTGAAGCTGGACGGCTCGGAAACCTTCACCATCACCGGCGTCGCGGGCCTGCGCCCGCGCCAGGACGTGGAAGTGAAGCTCACCCGTGCGGACGGCTCGTCGGAAACCTTCCTCACCCGTTGCCGGATCGATACCGTCAACGAGCTGGAATATTTCCTCAACGGCGGCATTCTCCACTACGTGCTGCGCAAGCTCGCGGCCTGATCCGCTGCGGACAAGAATGGGCCGGCGTCTCCCTTGGAGGCGCCGGCTTTTTCGTGCCCAATGCTGAGCGATGAACCTTCGGCCGCGCGAACATCATGCGAAGTTCTGACGCCAATTGGCCACGGCGTTTCAACTTTCGGTACAGTTGTAACATTTACCGCTTGACCTTCCGCTGCTGCCTCCATCACCTTGGTTAACAATCGGTAACCACAAATGTGGGGGATCGATTGGGGATCATCGATCAACAGGGGGTTGAACGGACATGACGAAGATGAAGGGGCTGCTTGCAGCCACGGCGGTGCTTGGCTTGGCGATTACCGTTGCGGCACCTGCCGCGGCGCAGACGAAGATCGTGCTCAACGATATTGGCGGCGTCACCGGCACGCCGGCGGAACTGGGCTTCAAGATCGCGGCGAGCTACTGGGAAAGCGTCCTGACCAACAATGTGACGCTGCATTTCGACGTCGGTTTTTCGCATCTCGGGCCGAACATCCTGGGCGGTACCAGCAGCACGCTGCTCACCAATGTCGGGATCGACAGCTATTATGGCGCCCTTGCCGCGACCGGTACCTCGGCGCTGGATGCAACGGTATTGGCTAATCTGGCGCCGCTGAGCGCCACCGGCAGCGTGTCCGCGATCGTGCCGGCCTATGCCCGACCCGCAACGCTGAACGGCGTTGCCGCGACGGGCACGCGCCTCACGCCGGACGGCAAGGCGATCAGCACCACCATGGCGCTCAGCTCCGCAAACGCCCAGGCACTGGGGGCAGCTGCCGCCAATGTCGACGGAGAAATCCAGTTTTCCAGTGACTTCGCCTTCGATTTCAACCCGCTGGACGGCATTGATAGCGGCACGTCGGACTTTATCGGCGTGGCGATCCACGAAATGGGCCACGCACTCGGCTTCCTCAGCGTTGCCGACGATTTTGACTCTTCGGTGGGCACGGGTTTCAAGCCCGACAACTATTGGTGGGCCTATGCCGCTGATCTGTTCCGCTACAGCGGTGACGGGAAGCTCAACTGGGCGTTCGACCAGCCCGCATATTTCTCGATCGACGGCGGCCAGACGGCGTTCCAGGGCGATGCCTATTTCTCGACCGGCGAGAACAACGGCGATGGCTGGCAGGCCTCGCACTGGAAGGCCAACAACACGTGCGGCGGCTTTGTCGGCGTGATGAACCCCTATCTGTGTGACGGGCAGGTCGCGCAGATCACTTCGGCCGATCTCGCCTTGTTCGACGCGATCGGCTGGAACACCAACGTCGATGTTCTCACCAATGGCGGCTACAAGGCGACCACCGCCGATGTGTTCAAGGCTTATGCCGCCGCCGGCAACCCGGTGCCGGAGCCGCAGAGCTGGGCCATGCTGATCCTCGGCATGGGGATGCTGGGCGGCGCGATGCGCCACCGCGTGCGCAAGCAGCAGGTCCGCTTCGCCTGAGCGCGGACCCAACGTCAACGATCGGCCCCGTCTCTCCTGGAGACGGGGCCGTTTTCGTGTCAGCCGCCGATGCCGAGCAGCTCGATCTTGAACAGCAGCGTCGCGCCACCGGGGATCGGACCCTTGCCGCGGAAGCCGTAGCCGAGCTCGGCAGGTACCGCGATCTCGATCGTGTCGCCCACGCCCATCAGCGGCACGGCGAGCTGCCAGGCGCGGATCAGCCGATCGAGCGGGAACTGCGCGGGCGGGCCGCCATAGGAGCTGTCGAACTCGGTCCCGTCGACGAAGCTGCCGGCATAATGCAGCGTCACCAGATCGGTAACCTTGGGGTGCGCCCCCGATCCATCGCCCTTCACTCGACGCCAGCGCAGGCCGCCCTCGAGCTGGCGCCAGCCTTGGGCCGAGCCGCGACTGGCCAGCGCGAGCGACTGGGCGCTCTGCCAGGCCAGATCCTGCGAGCGATCGACCGGGGCTTCCTGCGCCAGGGCAGGCGCGGCGGCGAGCAGCGCGGCGGCTGCGAGCAGTGCGCGCGCCATCAGCCGAGCACCCGGCCGGCGACGGCGTCGAGCTTCGCTAGCACTTCCGGATCGCGCGCCGAGGGCGCGGTGATCAGCGCCATGTCGAGGCAGGTGTCGATCGGCGACGGCGCGCGTTCCGCGGGCAGGTTGCGCAGCAGGTGCATCACCATCTTTCGCGCCTTCTCGGCATTGCTCGAAAGCTGGGCGATCACCTGCGCCACGTCGACCGCCTCCTCGCCTTCGCGCCAGCAGTCATAGTCCGTGACCATGCCGACCAGCGCATAGGGCAGCTCGGCCTCGCGGGCGAGCTTGGCCTCGGGCATCGCGGTCATGCCGATGATGTCGCAGCCCCAGCTGCGATAGAGGTTGCTCTCGGCGCGGGTCGAGAATTGCGGGCCTTCCATCGCGAGATAGGTGCCGCCGACATGGGTGACGGCACCCGCCGCCTGCGCCGCCTCCGCCGCCAGCGCGGAAAGGCGCGGGCAGACCGGATCGGCCATCGAGACATGGGCGACCATCCCGGTGCCGAAGAAGCTGGGCGTGCGGCCCTTGGTGCGATCGATGAACTGGTCGGCGATGGTGAAGGTGCCCGGCGCGCGTTCCTCCGCCAGCGAGCCGACCGAGGAGACCGCGAGCACGTCGGTGACGCCCAGCCGCTTCAGCACGTCGATATTGGCCGGCACGTTGAGGTCCGAGGGGCTGATGCGGTGGCCGCGGCCGTGACGCGGCAGGAACACCACCTTCACATGCCCGACATGCCCGACGAAGCAGGCGTCGGAGGGCGAGCCCCAGGGGCTCGCCACCTCCACCCAGTCGCCGCCCTCTATGCCCTCGACATCGTAGAGGCCCGAACCGCCGATGATTCCGATCGTCCAACCGCTCATGCGTCACCCTTTGCTGCGTTGCGGCGGGCATAGGCGAAATAGACGACGAGACCCAAGAGG
>JAIYAA010000156.1 GCA_027489295.1 Sphingomonadales bacterium
CCAGCCAGGCGTGACAGGCGCCGAGCGTGGGATGGCCGGCAAACGGCAGTTCGCGATCAAGCGTGAAGATGCGCGCGTGATAGTCGGCGCCGGGCATGCTCGGCGGCAGCAGGAACACCGTCTCGCTGAGGTTGAACCAGCGGGTGATCGCCTGCATCGTCGCCGTGTCGAGGTCGCCGCCGCCCTGCACCACCGCGAGCGGGTTGCCGGTGAACGGGCCGTCGTGAAACACGTCGACCAGCGAGAAGGGCGTCGTCATCGGTGCATCTCCCCTGCCGCGGGGGCGGCGCAGGGCAGGGGATTGCCGATCCTGCGGGGCGTTGCAAGCCTCAGCCGGGTGCCGCAGCCGATCCGGCGAGCAACCCGCCATCCACCTGCAGCTCCGCGCCGGTGATATAGGCGGCTTCGTCCGAGGCGAGCATCGCGGCCACCGCGGCGACTTCCTCCGGCAACCCGAACCGCCGCAGCGGCGTGTCGGCGACGAAGGCGGCCATGCGCGCCTCCCGGTCGGGGCCGGTGCCCAGCATTGGTTCCCACATCGGCGTGAGGATGGCGGCGGGGTGGATGCTGTTGCAGCGGATTTTCCAGCCCTGCTGCGCGCAGTAGAGCGCCACCGTCTTGCTGTGGTTGCGGATCGCCGCCTTGGATGACGCATAGGCAGCCGCGCCCGGAATGCCGACCATGCCGGAGCGCGATGCGATGTTGACGATCGAGCCCGTGCCCGCCGCCTTCATCGCGGCGATGGCATAGCGGCAGCCGAGAAAGGTGCCGTCGAGATTGACGCGGTGGACGGCGCGCCAGTCCTCCAGCGCCGCATGTTCGGGATCGTGCGGCACCATGCCGCCCTCGAAGCCGGTCACGCCGGCATTGTTGACCACGACGTCGGCCACCGGCACGCACGCTGCGATGCGTGCCCAATCGGCTTCCGCCGCCACGTCCAGCGGTTCGAAGCGGCAGCCGATTTCGGCAGCGGCGTCGGCGCCTGCGCGCGCGTCGATATCGGTCAGGATCACGGTGGCGCCTTCGGCGTGGAAGCGTGCGGCGATGGCGCGGCCGATGCCGCGCGCTGCGCCGGTGACGACGCAGATCTTGTTCTTCAGTCTTTGCATGAGGATCTCGAAAACAGGGTCCAGAGGCGCGGCGCGTGCCGCGGGCTGTCGGTTGCCGCTTCAGCGGTGACGGTGGACCATGTCGAGAACTCCCGGAAACGCCGACATCCTAGGCGCATCGGGGCAGGGAGAGCAAGGGGATGCCACGCCGGCCACCCCGCGCAAAGCGTGGCGGCCGGCGGGCAGGTCGTGGGATCAGAAGGTGACGCCGAAGCCGGCGCTGATCGTCTCGCCCTTGTCCTTGCCGGTGAACGAGCCGGCGCGGTTGTTGGTGTTCCAGTGGATCAGGTTCAGCTGCAGGCGCATGATGCTGTCCAGATACCAGTTGGTGCCGATCGTCGCCGCAGTGCCCTTGGTCGCATTCGGGATGCCCGAATAGTCGATGCTCTCATAGCGGGCGAGCACTTCGATCGCGCCCGGGCCACCGTCGAACACCGGCCGCAGCACGCGCGGCTGGGCGAAGGTGCCGAGGCGCGGGTTGTACGGCGGCAGGTCGCCGGTGACGAAGAAGCCGGTCGAGAGGCTCCAGGCCTTGCTTTCGAAGTCCGGACGCCCGGCGTTGAGGTGCGCGACGCGCTTGCCGGCTTCGCCCATCACCCACAGCGAGCCGACATAGCCACCCAGTTCCGCTCCATAGCCGGTGGTGCCGGTGCCGCCGACCAGCGTGCCGGTCTGCACGCGCAGGTTGCCGTTGAAGCGGCCGCCGATCACGGTGTTGCGGGTCAGCGTGCCCGGGCCGCGCGACGAAAGCGCCTCGTCAAAGCCCCACAGCCCGACATGGACGATCGCGCGATCGGTCTTGAGCGGGTTCCAGTGGGCGCGCGCCAGCACGGTGCGGCTGTCGTTGATCGCCTGGCTGGCATCGACCGCGTCGCCGCTGATCGTCACCGAGGCGTGGCCGGTATTCCAGAACAGGCGGGGCATCAGCGCAATGCCGTAGAAGCCGCGCTGCGGGATGATCGAGGTGGCGACGACGTTGCGCTCGAGGAACGGCGGCGCGTCCGACCCGCTCGAGCCTTCGAAGCTGCGGTCGTTGAACATGTTGCCGAAGCGGACGTCGTAGGAGACCTTGCCCACATCGTTGCGCCAGCCGACGAACATCGTGCCGACGTCCGACGTGTTGTCGGCAAAGTCGTTCTCGAACTGGTAGAAGAAGTGCGGGCCGACCGCGCCTTCGATGCCGATACGCAGCGCGCGGGCGCCGGTCGTCGTGATGTTGCGGGCGTCGTAGTTCGAACCGAAGGTCGAGCTGACATGGTTGATGATACGGCCGCGCATCTTGAACAGATACTTGCCGTCGGCCGAGCGGAAGACCGGCATGCCCCCGCGCCAATCGGTGGTGACGTTGGAGACATTGGCCGCGGCACGGGCCTGGCCGACGCTCTGGTCGGCGAGGCCGGCAGGCGCGAGCTGCGGCGCGAAGGCATCGGCGACCGTCTCGTCGTTGGCGACATTGGTGCGCTTGGCCTGCGCGGCCTGCGGCGC
>JAIYAA010000191.1 GCA_027489295.1 Sphingomonadales bacterium
CGCGGCGGCGGCGATGCTCCGCACCCGGCGCAGCGCCACGACGATCACGGCGAGCAGCAGCAGCGACCAGAGCACGCGGTGCGAGAGCACCTGCAGCGCGGGCACCATCTGCAGCAGGTGCAGGTAGAGCGGCAGCACGCCCCAAAGACTATAAGCGGCAACGCCGAGAAAAAGGCCGGCGCGGTCGGCGCCCTGGGATTGCGACATGGCCTCTTGTTGCGCCGTGTTGCAATGCAACGCAACATGACCCGAATATTAGGTGGGGCGGATCGGCGTTGCCGCCTCCGATCCTACCACGGTTGCCCAAGGCAGGATCTCCCAATGCGTGACCAGGCCCTGGCGGACATAGGGATCCTGCTCGGCAAAGGCGCGCGCCGCGGTCGCATCGGCGAACAGCAACAGCGCGCTTTCCGGCGGGTCGCCGACCGCGCCACCGAGTAGCAGGCTGCCCGCATCCGCCGCGGCCCAGGCCTGCGCGAGATGCGCCTCCCGCAACGCACCCCGGCGCACCAGATTGTCGGGCGCCAGGGTGTAGCGGAGCAGGAAATGCGCCATGCTCAGTCGGCGAACAGCAGGACCGGGGTCTCCAGCAGCTTCTTCACCGCCTGGACGAAGCTTGCGGCGTCCCAGCCGTCGACGACGCGGTGGTCGCAGCTGATCGAGAGGTTCATCAGCTTGGCGCGGACAATGTCGTCGCCGTGGAAGACCGGGCGCTCGACGATCTTGTTCGGGCCGATGATCGCCACTTCCGGCCGGTTGATCACCGGCGTGGTCGCGATGCCGCCGAGCGGCCCGAGCGAGGTGACGGTGAGGGTGGAGCCGCTCAGTTCCTCGGACTTCGCCTTGCCGGTGCGCGCGGCCTCAGCCAAGCGGGTGATCTCGCTCGCCAGCTGCCAGACATTCTTGTCCTGCGCATCGCGGATCACCGGCACCATCAGCCCCGCGTCGGTCTGCGTCGCCATGCCGAGATGGACGCGGCCATGGCGGGTGACCACCCCCGCCTCGTCGTCATAGCGGGCGTTGAGCATCGGGAAATCGGGCAGGGTGCGGCACAGCGCCACGATCAGCAGCGGCAGCAGGGTCAGCTTGGGGCGCTGGCCGCGATTGTCGTTGAGGTCGGCGCGCATCGCTTCCAGCGCGGTCACGTCGATCTCGTCGACATAGGTGAAGTGCGGGATGGCGCGCTTCGATGCGGCCATGTTCTCGGCGATGCGGCGGCGCATGCCGATCACCTTCACCGGCTGATCCTCGCGGGCGCGGGAGGCGTGCGGCGCGTGATAGCCCTGCGCGCTGCCATAGCGCAGGAACGCATCGAGATCGGCATGGCGGATGCGGTCGCCCTCGGCGGGCTTCACGCTCGCGAGGTCGATGCCTAGGTCCGCCGCGCGCGCACGGACGGCGGGGGAGGCGAGGATCTTTAACTCCCTCTCCCCTTCAGGGGAGAGGGGCGGGGTGTGGGGCATGGCTTCCACGGGCGACGGTGCTGGTGGAGAGTCCTCCACCCCAACCCCTCCCCTGAAGGGGAGGGGCTTTTCTTCCGCCACTTCCTGGACGCCCGGATTTTCGGCTTCGACCTGTTCCTCGACCTGCTCTTCGACCGGCGTCTCCGCCTCGGCCGCAGCTTCGCCCTCGACTTCGATCACCATCAGCGCCGACCCGATCGGCACCTGGTCGCCCACTTCGCCGGCAAGCTCGACCACCACGCCGGAGACGGGCGATTCCATCTCCACCGTGGCCTTGTCGGTCATCATGTCGGCGACCTGCTGGTCTTCCTCGACGCGGTCGCCGATCTTGACGTGCCAGGCGACGATCTCGGCCTCGGCAATGCCTTCGCCGATGTCCGGCAGACGAAAGGTAAAACGAGCCATGGGCGTCAGTCCTTGAGGAGTTTGTTGAGCGCCTCGCGGATCCGCACCGGACCCGGGAAATAGGCCCATTCGAGGCTGTGGGGATAGGGCGTGTCGAAGCCGGTGACGCGGGCGATCGGCGCTTCGAGATGGTAGAAGCAGCGTTCCTGCACCAGCGCGGAAAGCTCGGCGCCGAAGCCGGAGGTGCGCGTCGCCTCATGGACGATCATGCAGCGGCCGGTCTTCTTGACCGAGGCTTCGATCGCCTCGATGTCGAGCGGCACCAGGGTGCGCAGGTCGATGATCTCGGCGTCGACGCCCAGCTCCTCGATCGTCGCGGCGACGACGTGGACCATCGTGCCGTAGCAAAGGATCGTCACCGCCTCGCCTTCGCGCACGGTCGCCGCCTTGCCGAGTTCGACGCGGTAATGGCCCTCGGGCACTTCGCTCGCCGGATGCGCGGTCCAGTTCTTGGCCGGGCGATCGTAGTGGCCGTCAAACGGGCCGTTATAGATGCGCTTGGGCTCGAGGAAGAGGACGGGGTCGTTGTCCTCGATCGCGGCGATCAGCAGGCCCTTGGCGTCATAGGGCGTCGACGGGATCACCGTCTTGATGCCCGAGACATGGGTGAAGATGCCCTCGGGCGACTGGCTGTGCGTCTGCCCGCCGAAGATGCCCCCGCCATAGGGCGAGCGCACCGTGATCGGCGCGGTGAAGTCGCCGTTGGAGCGGTAGCGCAGCCGGGCGGCTTCGGACACGAGCTGGTCGAGCGCGGGGTAGATGTAATCGGCGAACTGGATCTCGGGCACGGGGCGCAGGCCATAGGCGCCCATGCCGATCGCCACGCCGATGATGCCGATCTCGGTGATCGGCGTGTCGAACGCGCGGGTCTTGCCGTACTTGGCCTGGAGCCCGGCGGTCGCGCGGAACACGCCGCCGAAATAGCCGACATCCTCGCCCATCACGACGACCTGGTCGTCGCGCTCCATCATCATGTCCATGGCGGAGTTGATCGCCTGGATCATGTTCATCCGGGGGGCGCCGCTCATATGCCTGCCGCCTTGCGCTCGGCGATCATCTGGTCGCTCTGTTCCTTCAAATGCCAGGGCATCTCCTCGAAGACGCCCTCGAACATCGTCTCGAACGGCTGGTGCATGCCGTGGCCGAGGATGCCGTTCTTTTCGGCCTCCTTCTGCGCGCGCTTCACCGTCTCGGCGAGTTCGAGGTCCATCGCAGCCTGGCGGTCCTCGTCCCATTCGCCGAGGCCGATCAGGTGATCCTTGAGCCGCCGGATCGGATCGCCGAGCGGCCAGGCATTGGTCTCGCCCGCCGAGCGATAGGCGCTGGGATCGTCCGAGGTCGAATGGCCCTCCGCGCGATAGGTGAAGTGCTCGATCAGCGTCGGGCCCTGGTTGGTCCGCGCGCGCTCGGCCGCCCATTGCGTCGCCGCATAGACCGCCAGCGCATCGTTGCCGTCGACGCGCAGCCCGGCGATGCCATAACCGATCGCGCGCGCCGCGAAGGTGGTCGCCTCGGCACCGGCAAAGCCCGAGAAGCTCGAAATCGCCCACTGGTTGTTGACGACGTTGAAGATCACCGGCGCGCGGTAGACGGTGGCGAAGGTGAGTGCCGAGTGGAAGTCGCCTTCCGCGGTCGAGCCCTCTCCGCACCAGGTGGCGGCAATCCGGGTATCGCCGCGCGCCGCGCTCGCCATCGCCCAGCCCACCGCCTGCGGATACTGCGTGGCAAGGTTGCCGGAGATCGAGAAGAAGCCGGTTTCCTTCGACGAATACATGATCGGCAGCTGCCGGCCCTGCAGCGGATCGCTCCGGTTCGAGTAGATCTGGTTCATCATCTCGACCAGCGGATAGCCGCGGGTGATCAGGATGCCCTGCTGGCGATAGCTGGGGAAGCACATGTCATCGCCGGCCATCGCAAGCGCGGCCGAAACCGACACGGCCTCCTCGCCGGTGGACTTCATGTAGAAGCTGGTCTTGCCCTGGCGCTGGGCGCGAAACATGCGCTCGTCGAACGCGCGGGTGAGCGCCATGCTGCGCAGCATCTTGCGCTTGGCTTCCGCATCGAGCCGCGGATCCCAGGGGCCGACGGCGTGGCCGTCGTCGTCGAGGACGCGGACCAGGCCATAGGCGAGTTCGTGGAATCGATCGGCCGGCTCGGCGGTGTCCGGTCGGCGCGCGGCGCCGGCGGGGGGCACGACAAGATCGCTGAAATCGGCCTCGTCGCCGGGGCGAAAGCGCGGCTCGGGCACATGCAGCGATAGCGGCGGCAGGTTGGCGCGCGGGGCGTCCACCGTCATGGTCTCTCCATCAGATACGGCCGTGTCGCCACGGACAACGCACGAACTCGAATTGCGCAAGGCTGTTATAAAATTTCAACG
>JAIYAA010000281.1 GCA_027489295.1 Sphingomonadales bacterium
CGATGTCAGCGCCACCAGGCTTGCCATTGAGAGCGCCCGCGACGCTTTTCGCTGGCGCGGGGTCATCGCCTCAACCCGCTTGGTGACGTGGGTTCGAAGGGCAAGCGCCGGCCCACCGAAAGATGCGAGATTCATCGGTTTTCTCCTTCTTCGGCGAGCCGTGCTCGCTCATATTCCGCCCTCGCGAACACGTCCCACGATGGCGGCGGTGGTGCGGGCATTGCCTGTGGCGGCCCTGCTGGGGACGTGTTTTCCTCGACCAGCGCGGCGAGCTGCGCAGCCGCGCTCGACCCTCCGCTAGTATCGGTGGCGGGCATCGGTTCACCGATGCGAACGGCGGCGGGCTGGATGCCGTCCGAGACGCCGGCATTGCCGACTACCCGCCCGACATAGCCGTTCGAAAAGCCACGCGACTGCGATCCCGTATTGTACATCGATAAAGCGATGCGAAGCGCGCGCTGCGGGTGAAGTCCGGCGCGCACGCTGTGATAGTTGCCCGAGAGAACCGCTCCGGCAGCGGCGATGTTCGTGCAAGGATCGAACACATTGTCCCAGGTCAGACCCAGGGCTTTCATGTTGCGGGAGTTGATCTGGCCGAGGCCGAGATCAACCGAGTGACCCTTGCCGATATAGTGACGAGCGAGCGCCACCGCCTGCTCACGGCTTGTTGGGACGATCTTGCGCCCGAGACCGTTGACGTTGAGCGCCCATTCGAAGCCTTGGCTTTCGGTCTGGACGATCGCCACGATCGTTGCTGGAGCCGCACTCGGCGCGCATTGCGCTGCCAGACCCATGATGACCGCGGCGGGGAGCGTCATTACCGCTCCAATGTCTTCGACCCAAGGGGACTGCCCGGCTGCGCCGTACTTTCCAAATGGGATTTGTGTGCCGCTCCCCGTCCCCCATAGGCGGCATGAAGAGCGAAGTTGAGCCGACCCGGTTGGCTACTGCGCAGGGGGTTCCTGCAGTTCGGCGTGCTGGTGACGCGAACAGGACCGGAGGCGAACGAAGCCGTCACGAGGCGGCAGCCGCGAGCGATGTAAACAAGCGATAAGCCATGTTTTCACTCCACTGGTGAACAAGGCTAAATCGCTATTGGAGCGGGGGCTAGTCCGAAAATGCCCCGGTTGCTCGCTTCATCCCTCTTTGAGAACGGTTCGCAGATTGGTCCGATTTGGCTCAGAATGTAGTTGCGTCCTGTAATCCCGCGAACGGGTGGACGTGAATCACGCCTTCATAGCCATACCCCAACACTATATGTCGGATGGAAGAAGAAGCCTTTTTATACAATCGGATACGTTTCTTATCATAGAGGCCGACGTGATAAAGTGCGGTGCCGCGCCAGCTCACGCGGACATTGATATGCCACTTGCCAGATTCGTGCTGACAGACATGAACGTCAGTCATCGTTCCGCCCGGAGGGCGTTGCGTCGTTAGCTCGCGTTCCAGTATGAGTTCTAATTCCATTGCCACCCTGCTAAAGCGATTTCATTGGTTTTCGCTGGCGCGCATTGCCCCCGCGCTCTACCAACTATGCGTCCTGTAACGGAGGTGTCCATAGATGGCGCGACGTGAGACAGCTTCGATCGAGGAGCAGGCGGACCGCATCGTCCGTCAACTTGGCGGAAAGTGGCAAGGTGATTTCGCCATGTGCCGGTGCCCGGCGCACGCAGACGGGAAGGCCAGCCTGTCGATACGTGTTGGCGAGCGTGCCGTTCTCTTCCATTGTTTTGCCGGTTGCACGGCCGACGCGATCATGTCGGCGTTACGGACAGGCAAGATCCTCGCGCCCGCCAATCACGACCCAGGGCAGCGTCAGGATAGCAAGACGGACCTCAACAAGCTCGCGCTCGCGGTCTGGCGTCACGCCGAACCCTTCGCTGGCACACTGGCCGATCGCTACCTGCGCGAGGGGCGGTCGATCGTTCCTGATGGGATCAACGCTCGTTTCGACCCTCGCTGCCAATGCGGTGCTGGTGCCGCCAAGGCTTTTGCGCCTGCCCTTATTGTCCCTATCGAGGAGGACGCCGGCGTCGTCGCGATCCATCGCACCTTCCTGCGCCCTGATGGCCGCTGGAAAGCCGATATGGACGAACCCAAGCGAATGCTTGGTAATCCCGGCGTCGGCGCGGTGCGTTGGGGTGGCGTACCGCTCGACGGCATCTTGCGGCTCGCCGAAGGCGTCGAGGACGCCGCCAGCGTGATGAACATGCTGGAGCCAGGCCGCTTTGTATGGCCCGTTCTCGGGATCGAACGGTATCAGGCTGTCGCGATCCCGGAGAGCGTGCACACCGTCGTCATCTATAGCCAGCATGGGGCCGAGGCAGCGCGCGCGATCGAGCGCGCCACTCCGCATCTGGCGGCCAACGGCCGCCAGCTCGTCGTCAAGCCGCCGCCCCATACTGGCGACTGGAACGATCTGCTGCGCAAGATCCGTTCGCTATGAAATTGTTTCCTGGAGCGACGCGGTTCCAACGATGGACGATGGGGGCGACGTTCCTGATCGTGGCAACCTATGCAATCTCGCAGAACAAGCAGTCGCTCGTCGAAGTCTCGAAAACAAGATTGTCTTCGCCAAGTCCCAGGATCATCGATGGGGATACGATTGATTTTCCCAATGGACGGGTTCGCGTCGTCGGCATCGATGCGCCCGATGATGATCTGCCACAGCTAAAGGCCATCTCCAGCGAGGCGTTGCGCGGGCTGGCGCTCCGGGACGGCGGAATGGACTGCTCGGTGTCTATGTTTGACTATGCGCTGCGGCGGGAGAAGCAGTGCCGCACCGATCCGAAAAGCTACGGGCGGTTGAATCTGGCGTGTCGTTTTCCCGCCAATAAGGCGAGCGTGGGGGCAACGATGGTCGCCCAAGGCTATGCCGTCGACTACCGCATTTTCTCCGGTGGAGCCTATGTCGAGCTGATGCAGAAGGCGGCAGCGCAGCGGGCAGGATTATGGGGCGTGGACTATGAGGGAATGCGTCAGCTTGCTGTTCGCAGGGCGCAGGTGCCGCAGGGATGTAGCACAGGGACGATCAAGAAATAGGCTGCACAATGCTTGAACGCGGATCGCCAAGAGCGGCATTGATCGGCCGCTGGGGGATGGCCCTCACACTTGTTACCGGCGCGGTCCTGATCGGCCGCTTGATCCGCAATTTCCCCTATCTCTTGCCCAACCGGCTTCCTGGCCTTGTTCTATACGAGCTGGGTCCGGCGCTGATCTTGGTTGCTGCGGCCGGCAGCGCCGTGATCTTCACCAAAGAAGACGAACCGCGCCTTGGTATCCCTGCGCGGCTTGCGCTGTTTGCACTCGCCGCGACGATCGCCGGGACCGCTGCCCTTGCTGCCGAACATGCTGCCGCTCTCGACGGGCAATGGCTATGAACACGAGGTGTGCCACGTGGCACACCTCGATCGCGAGACCCAAATAGCGTCGCGAAGACTTTTGTGAGGGCATGATGCCAATAGAGCCTTTTCTTCTGCTTGTTGCCGATCACGACACGCGCGTCTTTTCGGTCGAGGGGCCCCTGGGGGCCGACAACCCGTGGTCAAAACCGGTCGTTGATGCTCAAGAAGGCGGCAAGCGCCACATCAACTGCTTCGTTCCCGGTGGCCCCTCGCGCACCGACGTAGAAACCGCCGCGCGCGAATATCAGCGTGAATATGGGTATGCGCGTGTTGAGCCGGGATCGATCGTCAGCCGCAAGCCCTGCTAAGGTCGCAGGAACCGGCGTCAATCAACCCGGTTCGTTCATGCTATCTATCTGGCGCATTTGACCCGCCAAGCCGCTCAGACGGCCTTTCAGGCGTTGATCGCCGCTCCCGGGCTGTTGGAGGGCCAACATCGTCTGACGGTGCTTCAGGCGCTGGCGATTGGGCACGACGACCTTCCCGTCGCGAACGACGACACCCGTGATCTCCGCTGGCCGATCCACATAGTGCTTGAGCTTGTGATAGCGCAGCCCTGTCCGGTGGATCATGCGCCGCACATGCCAAACATCTGCTACGGGCACTTTCGCGCCGGAAATTGTCACGTCATCGACATAGACCGTCAGCGTGTAGCCCTTGGCCGTGCAGAACGCCGCGATCTCGGCCCACATATCGTGATAGCTATAATATGCCAGGATCGGGCTGAGGGGACTGCCCGTCGGCAAATGACCCTCGAACGTGCAGAGATCACCAAGAAGGCCGGCAACGTCGGCGCGGCATCCCATGATGCTTTGGAAGAACGCGATCACCCGCACACGGGGCGTGTTGGGGAAGAACTTCTTGATGTCGAGGCAGTGAACGACGCGGTTGCCGCGATGGCGCGCGGCATTGCTGACGTAGCATCGCCCCTTCACCGGGCAGAACAGAAAAGATGGCGGCTCGATCCGCGCCAGCATCTTGGCGATACGGCCCTGTACACGCTTGAGCGGCGCGACCGGATCTTCAACCGGACGTTTTCCGCCACTCTTCTTCTCAATCTCAAACTGCCGATACCGATCCGGCCCGGTCGCCATTGCCCGCAGCTCAGCTTCTGCAAGGCCGAGCACGTCAGCGAGGCGGCGCGGACTCGTGAGCTTATAGAGCTGCGACTGATTGAGCGGGATGACCGTCTTATTCGGCATGGGTCCGACCGGACCGAGCCTCGAGGAATTGAAGCAGGCTCACCACCTTGCCAGCGACAAAGGTCCGTGCCTGGTCGAGCGTGCTCTTCTGATCGAGGTTCTCCGAAAAGAACATGATCGACGAGACAGGCATGTCGAAGACAGTGGCATAGCGCTGGATGATGTCCAGCGTCGGCGTCTTCAGGCCGCGTTCGATTTCCGACAGATACGACGTCGAAACCTCCAACCGCTCAGCCGCCTGCTTTTGCTTGAGGTCGTGATAGACTCGGATCAAGCGAAGAGCTTCACCCAACATTGCATCTCCTTTCAGGAGGCTATTCAGGGTGCGAATTACTGGCGGAAAACCTTGATGATGGAGAGGGCGATGTGGAGCAGTTGCACCACCACTCGCCCCAAGGCCACCACCGTCTTCAAAGTGGACGGACGGATCAGGCGCTTTGCCCAATGCTGCCGTCGCACCGTCTTCGTTCGCGCACGCTTCTCGTTCAGACCAAGCTTTCGCATGGCGTCCTCCTCTGCCAACCCCCACACCATGCAGGGGCGCCGCCGAGGCTTTGGAGGGTGGGGTAGAAGCACGTTAACCCTGAACACCAAGGCGGACACCGGGCCGTCCGGTGGCCGCCCGCGGCGCCGCTCGCTCGCACGCACGGAGCCACAAAGCAGAGAAGGTTTCTTCTCCAGGAGGGGTTTCCCCCTCGGTTGATGGCGACACATCCCCTTTCAAACTGAACGAGAGTGTGATGCCCCAGCGCACTTCGCTAGTCAACGAATAAAATCCGCTCACAGCGAATTTATTGCTCTGCCTAAGCGGCGGCCGACGACGTTCCGCCCTTCCCTGCCATGCGACTGGACGACTCGATGCCAATCTACCGGCGAGCAGGTCATTATGTCTGAAGCTTGCGGGCTGCGTGCCAGTGCCGCAGATAAGCCAAGGGCCGCCCTTTTGAGGCGGCCCCGACCATTTAGTTCCCTCGCGGGAAACGGACACTCCCCAGGGGGAGGCCGCGCGTGCTCCCCATGTAGAAACCCATCCCTTACGATTCAACTAAAATCTGAAAGGACATCAACCGGCCTTACGCGCCGGAACCGGTGGGCGTAGGCGGCACCCCCTGAGGCGGCGACGGGGGCGTCGAGGGCACCGGCAGCCAGGCCAACACAAGGCGCAGCATGTCGTCGAACTCCCCGACCGGCATTCGCATGATGCCGCCTTTGTCAGGGATTAGCCGGCTCACCGCCACGGTCGTCAGCTTGTCGCAGATCGCGAACGCCGCCCGACCGTCAATCGTGGTCTGCAGCGGAAAGGCCCACTTGTTTCCTGGCTGCGCTGCCGTCGAGCAGGGCACCACCGTGACCGCGCCATGCAGCGTGTTCTTGAACGACACGATGATGACGGGGCGCCGCTTCCAGAACTCCGGGAGCTGGGCGTCTTGCGGAAAGTCACACCAGTAGAGCTGACGGATGCTTGGCGCGGCCGTAACCCTCGGTTCCACTTTCGGGGGTGGATCTTGGATATGCGCGTTCACTCGTCGTCATCCTGTACCAGACGCAGCTTAGGCGCCCCGGCCCGGTTCTGACGGCGCTTCGCCAACTCGGCCTTGTCCTTGATCTCAGCCAGCTTCTCGACCGCGAACGGCGCTACTGCCTTAATCAGCCCATCGAGATGGTAGATGTTGGTGCGGCTGCCGGTTTCGGTCCGCCGCTCCTCGCGACGGATATACCCTGCCCCCTCCAGCGCAGCGATGTGCTTCTGGATCGTGCGCGGATGAACGTCCATCGCCTTCGCCATCGTGGTCTTGGACGGAAAGGGCTTGCCCTCCGCCGTCCACCATTTGCTCGCCAGATACACGATGATGTTGAGATCGAGCGGCGACAGCATGAGCTGGCGCTGATTTTCGATGATGACGCTCGGCAATGCAGTCCAGCCCGCATCCATCAGCGGCTTGGTCCACTTCTTCTCATTCGTTCGCAGATCGGCGCTGCTGTCCTTTTGCTTTTTCGCAGCCATGTGATTATCCTTTCTGGCTGCAAATATGCCCCTCGCGCGAAGGGGATTCAAGTTTGAGGGGGCGGCACTAGGGGCGCCCCACAGGGCGCGCAGGCCGCCCCCTCCCCGGCCCTTTGGGCCGCCCACCCGGGAGCCGCACGGGGCCTACAAAGCATAGGACATCCCCATATAGGAACCGCTCAGGATACACTCCTGGCGTATCAACCGAGGATAAACCCAGCGGGAGCCCCCACGGCCTCCCCCTCTCCCCGTGTTTTCCTATTCGCGCTGCCGCAAGGCAGGTGTGCCACGTGGCACACCCCCCATGACACGCCTGGAGCGTGGCACAGCTTGTTGGGCACGCTGCCCTCCCCCGGAGGCCAGACCGGTGCCGGGGAACACCAAGGGCGGCTGCCCTTTCGTTCCCGAACGACAATCAGGCCCCCCGTGTAATCCGCCAAACGCGGCCCCCGACGCCCTGCGGAGCGTCGGCCGCGCTAGGCGGCTCGCCCGCGCCAGAGGCCAGATTCTCGCCCTCCCTCCCCATCCCGTTCCTCGCCGGAAAGGCAGAGCCGGTTGCTGTTGCGACCGGCTTTCAGCCTCAAAGGAAAGGAAGACATCATGGGACGGATCACCGACAATCGAGCTGACATCTATCAGGAAATCACCGATCAGATGATCGCGATGATCGAGGCAGGCACCCGGCCGTGGTCGAAATCGTGGAATGGCAGCACCGCACCGAATATCCCGCTCCGCTCGACCGGCGTTCCCTATCGCGGCATCAACGTCCTGACCCTTTGGGTTGCCGCCATGACCAAGGGCTATGCCTCTCCGCATTGGCTGACCTTCAAGCAGGCGCTCGCGCTTGGTGGTTGCGTCCGCAAGGGCGAGAAGGGTTCGACCGTCGTCTACGCCAACAAGATCGAGGTTGACGCCGACAAGGGCGGAGAGAGCAGCGAGGACGGCAGGCGTCAGGTGGCGTTCCTTAAGCGCTATACCGTTTTCAATGCCGAGCAGATCGATGGCATCGAGGCGAAATATCCAACCCCCGCGCCGATCATCACCGCGACCAATCCCGACGAGCGGGACGAGGAGCTGGACGCGCTTTTCGCCCGCATCCCCGTTACCGTCAAGCATTTCGGATCGCAGCCCTATTATCAGCCGAGCGGCGATCATGTGGTGATGCCCGAGTTTGCCGACTTCCACACCAGCGATGACTATTATTCGACCCTAGCGCACGAACTTTGCCACGCGACAGGACATGTTGACCGACTTGCCCGCCCGTCTCTCATTTCCACAAAGCGCGAGGACTATGCCCGAGAGGAATTGGTTGCTGAGCTGGGGGCGGCGTTCGTCAGCGCGACCATCGGTATCAAGCTTCACGACCGTGAAGACCACGCCGCCTATCTGGCGAGTTGGCTACAGGCCCTGCGCAATGACAAGCGGTGCATCTTCACCGCCGCCCGCCTAGCCCAAGATGCGTCCGACTGGCTCTTGAGCCGCATGGCCGTTGAGACGGCTCCCGAACTGGACGAGGCGGCATGAGCGCCCCCCACGGTCCCGGCCCCGACGAGGGCCGGGGCGTGGCGGCGCGACTGGTCTATGAGGACTCTCGCCGCGCCGCCGCGTCGAGCTCGGCCACGGCCTGCGCCGCGGCCTCGCAGTCGCTGCCGGTTTCTTGGCCCCGCTCGCAGCGTGTGACGACCAGTCTCGCCTCTTCCGCGTGGAAGCGGAAAAAGCCCGCATCCCGTGGTTTAATCAGCCCGCATCCGGATAAAACAATTGTCGCGGCAACGGCGATGACCGCCCGCTGCTTGCCGTCCCCCATTATGTCTATCCTCTCCATATTCCGGCCCAACGCCACTTCCCTCCGTTGCGACGCCATGCGTGAAATCCGCTGCGGTGAAGCCATCCAACCCACTTGATGAGAACGATCGCGCTGGCTGGCGAGATCAGGCTAAAGGCACGAGCGAAGCGTGTGATGCGGACAAGCATCGAAGCCGCCATGAGCCAAAGGCCGGCAGGAAACGCGGGCAGCAGGTCAGCCGTCAATGGCCACCCCTTGATCGCCCGAAAGTCGCGACCCGCCAAAGATACCAGATGACGGCCAGCGCGAGCACGGCGTTGCTGACCGGCTCGATGAGGCTCGCCACCTGGCTATAGCGTTCGCCCAGCTCATAGCCCGCCAGCACGAGGATAACGGTCCATATGGCCGAGCCGGTGAGCGTCGAGACCAAGAATGGACCAAGGGGCATCCCGCTGACCCCTGCGGGCACCGAAATCAGGGTCCGGACTCCCGGGACCATGCGCCCGAACAGAACCGCCCAACGACCGTAGCGGTCGAACCAGCGGTCGACATGATCGACCTCACCGGGCGTCAACGTCAGCCATCGGCCGTGGCGGGAAGCAAAGCTCTTCAATCGATCGATGCCAATCCAGCGGCCGACATAGTACCACAGCACCGCCCCTGCAGCCGATCCGAGGGTGCCGGCGATTGCCACCACCCACAGCGAGCCGCGCCCCTGCGCAGCGGTGTAGCCGGCAAGTGGCAGGATCACTTCCGACGGGATCGGCGGAAAGACGTTCTCGGCCAGCATCAACAGAAAGACGCCAAAGCCGCCGAGTGACGCGAGGATCGATGTTATGATGTCGAACACAAACCAGCCTCGTCAGAAGATCCAATAGGAGATCGCGCAAATCACGAGCAGGAGGGCGACGACGGACCCAACGATCCGATTTTCCAGGCGCGGACATTCGACGTTCCTGATCCGCACGGCGACCTGCCAAGCGGGTCGAACCGGACACCGCCACGAACCTGCGGCAATCCGATCCAGCTCGGCATCCGACAACCCGAAGAACGATTTTGCTTCACCGCGCGATCGTCCCGCTAACCCCATCACCCGCAGCACCACGTCGCTCCATGCGACATCGATCGCGCTCGGCCGATCGACCATCGTGCCGTGCGCGTCGCCGCCCGCCCAAGAAGGGGACAGCAGGCCGATGATCTGGTGGGGATTGCGCTCCAGCAGCGTCGCCCAGCGCAGCAAGCGATGTTGGCGGTCACGCACCGCGATGGTCCTCGCCGGTGCCCGGCGCCGGGTAAGGGATCGCACAGGCCGCATCCATCGGCTCGCCCAAGGGCTCGTCATCGGCTTGCCGAGCTGCCGACGTCGCCATTGGTGGCGCGCTTGAGCGGACGAGAGCAGCGCAGGGTGAGGAAGGTGGTAGCGCTCAGGATAAAGGCGATGTCGTATAGGCCATAGCCCACGGCCGCGCCGAGTGCGCCAGTCGCCCACAGACTGGCCGCCGTCGCCGTGCCTGACGCTTTGTCGCCCTTCTTCAGAATCGCGCCGCCCCCGATGAAGCCGACTCCCGTAATCAGACCTTCGAGCAACCTGGCTTGCGCTGGAGACGTGCGGCCGAGGATCGCAATGCCCACCAGCACGAAGCCGCAACTGGCGATGGCAACCAACGGGAATGTACGGATGCCTGCGCTGCGGGCGTCCTTCTCGCGATCCCAGCCAACAGGAAGGGCGAGCCCATAGGCGATGGCGAGACTGACAATATGGGTAGCTATTTCGATCCACGAGCTTTGAAACATGCCTTCCCCTGCCCAGAAGCGGCAATCTGGTTGCCCCGATCCTCGTTCTTTTCGTCGGCGAGGCCGACGGCAAATCGACAGAGCCTATTGGGGGCGAGACTTCTCGGGCCTGATAAATTCTAGTTCCATGCTCATCAGTTGATCGGGTGACCCATTGAACCCAAATTTGAATGGAATTTCACGTCGGCGAGAACTGTCAGTCATGAGGACAAATCTCTCTTTGCACTCGCGGTTTCCTGAATACCACGTAGCACAGGCTTTCATATATCCGTGAGTTGGATAGTGTCCAATGGAGTGACTGACGTTGCCGATCAGTATAATTCCGCTGCCTTTGGCATATATATTTGATGAAACAAGCATGTTTGGATATCTAGTAATTTTTATACGATCGTTTAATATGGAAGGTGAGCATCCTGCGCCGAGGGCGCATATAGCGACGGTTGCTAAAAGATACGTTGGCTTCACTGAGATTATCTCCCTTAAACTGCGTCAGCGATCCTGTCAGGCTTGATGGGGGGCGTTTTCATGCCGCCTTCCCCGCCGGATCGCGGTAGGCGAGCAGCCTGAGCGCGTTGACGACAACAAGCAGCGTTGATCCCTCATGAACCGCCACCGCTGGCCCAATGCCGAGGCCAAGGATGGTCGCAGGAACGAGGAAGGCGACGACACCCAGGCTGACGAAGACGTTCTGCCGGATGATTCCACGCGTATGCCGGCTTAGGCCCACCGCGAATGGCAGGTGCGCCAGATCGTCAGCCATCAGGGCGACGTCGGCTGTCTCCAGCGCAACGTCCGACCCCGCCGCGCCCATCGCAATGCCGACCGTGGCGCTTGCCATCGCCGGGGCATCGTTCACGCCGTCACCCACCATTGCGACCTTGTCTTCGCCGGCGAGTTTCTTGATCGCGGCAACCTTGTCTTCGGGCATGAGGTCGCCCCACGCCTCGTCGATCCCGACATCGTTGGCGATCGCTTCGGCGACTTTCTGGTGGTCGCCAGAGATCATTATCATCCGCGACACGCCCATTTCGTGCAGCCGGCGCAGCGCGGTCTTTGCCGCTTCGCGGGGCGTGTCCATTAGGCCGATCGCGCCCAGGTCGCGGTCCCCCTTGCGGACCACCATCGTCGTGCGACCGTTCTCGCGCAGTTTCGCGATCGCGTTCTGCGCTCCCTGCCCCAGCGCCGGAATGCCCTCACTCCCGAACATCTCGGCCTTGCCGATCCAGACCGTCTCGCCATCCACGCTCGCGGTGACGCCTCGACCGGTCAGGCTCTTGAGGTCGCCGACATTCGGCATGGCGCGATCGTTCAGACGGTCGCGGCCGTCCCTGACGATAGCTTGGGCCAAAGGATGGTCGCTTAGCGCCTCGACGGCGACCGCCAGCGCCAGCAACTCGCCTTCATCGGCGCCATCGACGGGCACGACATCCGTGATGCGCGGACGCCCTTCAGTCAGCGTACCCGTCTTGTCAAAAGCGATCGCTTTGAGTGACCCAAGGTTTTCGAGCGGTGCACCACCCTTCACGAGCACGCCGCCCCGCGCTGCACGGGCAACGCCAGACAGGACAGCGCTCGGCGTTGCGATGGCGAGCGCGCACGGGCTTGCCGCCACCAGTACAGCCATCGCGCGATAGAAGCTGTCGCGGAACGGCTCGTCGACGACCACCCATGCGAAAAGCAGGAGCACCGACAGGATCAGGACAGCAGGCACGAAGATCCGCTCAAACCGATCGGTGAAGCGCTGCGTCGGCGACTTCTGCGTCTCCGCTTCGCTCACCATCTTCACGACCTTGGCGAGCGCGCTTTCATTGGAGCGGCGTGTCACCTCGATCTCGATCGCGCCGCCACCGTTGATCGTACCGGCAAAAACCCGGCTCTCCGCGTCCACTGCATCAGGCTTTGCCCGCGCCGCGGCGGCATCGGCGACCGGCACCTTGTCGACCGGGATGCTTTCACCCGTCACCGGGGCCTGGTTGATTGCGCTGTTGCCCTTGATGACGAAGCCGTCAGCAGGCAGGCGCTCGTTCGGGCGGACGATGGCAACGTCCCCAACGACCATTTGCTCGACCGGGATTTCGCTGGTCTGGCCGTCGCGTCGCACGGTCGCGGTTTCGGGCGCGAGCTTCGCCAGCGCCTCGATCGCCTTCTTGGCGCGTCCCATCGCGTAATGCTCAAGCGCATGGCCAAGGCTGAAAAGGAATAGCAGCAGCGCGCCTTCGGCCCATGCGCCCAGCGCAGCGGCGCCGGCGGCAGCGACCAACATCAGCGTGTCGATCTCGAACTTCTTCATCCGAAGGTTGTCGATCGCCTCGCGCAGCGTGAAGAACCCGCCGAAGAAATAGGCTGCGACATAGCAGGCCGTGGGCAGCCACTCCGGTGCGCCGGCAACCAGCCTCTCGATCGCATAGCCGATTCCCAGCAGCGCGCCGCAGGCAAGCGCGAAGATCAGCTCGGTATTGGGGCCGAGAAATTCGGCGTGGCTATGGTCGTGACCATCGCCGGGGCCGTGCTTCTCTTCGCCTGCGTCGTGGCCCCCGGGGCCGTGGTCGTGGCCGGCATGGTCATCGGCGGCGACCCGCTTGCCAACCCTCACCTGCAGCTTGCGAAGAGCAGCGCGCACTTCCTCTTCTGTGGTCTCTCGGCGATCATATTCGACCCGGACCGACCCGCTGGTGCTGGCGCTTGCCTGTACCACCCCGGGCAACGCGCATAGCGCATCGCTGACCGTGCGCGCCCGCCGTTCGTGACTGATCCCTGTCACCTGCCAGATCGCATGACCGTAGCGTTCAGTGATTTCGGCACCTGCGGCCCGCACCATTTCACGCAATCGCGGCAGCGGCAGCTTGGCGGCGTCGAAATGGATGCACAGGGCCGCCGGCGTGTCGCCGTCGAGGCAGATCACATGCGCCCGGTCGACGCCTTCGCGCTTCGACAGGGTTGATACGAGACGGTCCAGGCAAGCGTCGGCCGCGTCAGGAAGGTCCGGCAACAATACTGGAATATCGAGTTCGAGCTTGTCGTTCATGACGACCTCCTTTCGCTTTTCTTGGTTTCGGCGCTCGCGTCGCGCAGGATTTCGACACCGCCCTTGATGGCGATGATGGCGGTAGCGAAGCCGACCAGAAGGTCCGGACAGTTGGTGCCCAGCCACAGCACCAGCACGCCCGCGATCAGGATGCCGCCATTGGAAATGAAGTCATTGAAGCTGAAGGTGGTGGCGGCCCGTAGGTTAACGTCCGGATCCTTGAGCCGCTGGAGCAGCCGCAGGCAGAGGTAGTTTACGACGCCGGCGATCGCCGACATGACCATCATGGTCGGTCCGATCGGCTCGCTGCCCTGAAGGTAGCGCCGGCCAACGTCGATCAATATACCGCCCGCGAAGATCAGCAGCATGACGCCCGAAGCGACCGCAGCGCGTGTCTTCCACGTCTGGCCCCGGGTTAGCGCCACAAGGCTCAACGCATACACGGCCGTATCGGACAGGTTGTCGACACCGTTGGCGATCAGGGCGCTCGAATCCGCGAAAAATCCTGAGACGAAGAAGCCCGCCGCGATTGCCGCGTTCAGCAGCAGGACGATCCAGAGGGTGCGACGCTCTTCGCCGCCATTATTGTCGTTGCTCGGGATCATCCCATGATCTCCTCGAGCGTTAGCAGGGCAAGGAACCCTACGAAGAACATCGAGCTGATGAGCGGGGTGTCAGGCTTCTCGTGCGCCTCAACCAGCAGCTCTTCCGTGACGAGGTAGAGCAGCGCCATCAGCCCAAAGCTCAGGAAGCCAGCGACCATTACCGGCGAGAGTGTGGCGACAGGAACGGCAGCGAGCGCGCCGAGCGGCAGCAGCAGCGCCAAGGCCGAGACGATCACGATGATGCGCAGGCGCGAGCGATAGGTTTCCGCCAGCTCGTTGGTCAGTGTCAGACCCAGGAAGAGCACTTCGAGTGTCAGCGCGATCGTCAGCAGAAATCCCGCCTTCTCGCCCGCGACGAACGCAAGGCCGAGCACCAAGCCATCGACCAGAATGTCGATGCCGATCGCGGCGAGCAGCGCCATCGGCCCCTTGAAGCGGGCCTCGAAAGCCTTGAGACCCAGCATCGTTACGACGCCCGCCGCCCCGCCGATCAACGTCGCGCTGGGCGAAGCCTCATGCTTGACCTGCGGCAGGATTTCAGTCGCTGCCGCCGCGAACACGACGCCGGCAGCAAGATGCTGTAGCCCCGCCACGAGGCCAGGATTTAACTTGGTGCGGCTCGCGATGATCGCGCCGAGCACGACCGCCAACACAGGCGCAAGCGTGTAGAGCAATGCCTGCATATCCTATGATTCCTCCGGTGTTCGATGACAGACGTGGATCTTCCCGCGCTGCGTGAAGGCGATCGACCCGCCCGCCACGACTGCCCGCGACTGGTCGCCGCGAAATTCTTCGCCGGTCCGTTGCGCGTGCAGGATCTCGGTTCTGCCTTTGGGCAGCCAGGTGACAGCCATCTTCAGGCCGTCGTCGATGAAGTCGACATCGGCGCGCGATCCATCGTCGCAATACATGATGCGCTGCGCGATCAATCGAGGCGTCAGATGCTTTTCATGCGCCGGCTCGGCCGGTTCGCTTGGAGCGGGATTGCACGCCCCTACGACCATACCCGCGAACAGAACGGCGCCGATGCGCGCGGCTGTCAGGCCAGGCAGGTGCCGCAAGGCGCGCACCGCCCTCACCACAGCACGCCGTGATCGGGCGTCAGCGGCTCAGGGGCCGGTAGTCCCGCCGTCTGAAGAAGGTCGATCTCGATCGTGCGGCACATGGCCGTGAGTGGGACATCGTGGACGCTATTGGCGAACGGATCGGTCAGATCCTCGCCTATGCTCAGCACCGCGAGGAAGACGAGTCCGATCAGCGTCGATCCGATCGGCGTGGCAAGGCCCAGGGATTCGACCAGCGCGATCGGAAGAAGCAGGCAGAACACGCGCGTGAAGAGGTTCGGGAAGAACCGAAAGCCATTGGGCAGCGGCGTATTCTTGATCCGCTCCATGCCACCCTGCGCATTGGCGATGTCGATCAGGACGCGCTCCACAGTTGCCTGCTGGATCTCGGTGATCCGACCTTCCGCGAGCGCGTCGGCGTAAATGCCCGATACGTCCTCCAAGAGCGCGTTGGCAGGGTTCAGGCGAGCGACCGCCATATCGGCGACGTCCGTTCCGGCGATCCGGGCAATGTCTTCATAGGGCGACTGTCGGCGAAGCTGGCAGCGCATCGAGTGCGCGAAGGCGATCTGCCGCAGGATGATGTTGTGCCGCGTCTCACTGCCCTCGGGTTCCCCCTTGGTCAGGCTGCGTGTGATCCTGGCCAGGCTGCGCGACGCATTGATGAGCGTGCCCCAAAGGGTTCGCGCTTCCCACCAGCGCGCATAAGCTGCGTTGGTCCGAAACCCCATGAAGAGCGCGATGGCAGTGCCGAACAGCGCCGTCGGCAAAGGCGGTTCCTTGATCGGGGTCATCATGTGGAATGCCGTCACCGCCACGTCCCACACGAACAGGATCGTGAGAGGCTTCCAAACCTCGATAATGATCTGCCTAAAACGTGGCCTCGCGCCGACTATCATATCAATTACGCCCTAAATCTCTTAGTGATCGTCATCCGATCGGCATGTTCATGATGTCCCGATGAGCGGACAGCAGCTTGTTCCGGACTTGCAGGGTCGCCTCGAAAGTAATGGATGCGCGGCTCTGGATGAGCGCGACGGTTGCAATGTCGGTGGTTTCGCCACGCTCATATGCTTCGGTGACGACATCCTCTTGCTCTTGGGTCTCGTTGACCTTCGCGACCACGGCATTGAGGGTGTCGGCGAAGTTCGACGCCGGAGCGGTCGGCGTCACGCCGGGCGGTGCCGTCGGCTGCGCCTTACGCAAAGCGCGGCTTCGCGCGATCACTTCTGCCCGAATGACCATCACATTCGAGATCGACGTGTCAGACATCGTTTCTCTCCCGTTCCAGTGCGACGTGTCGGAAGACAGGACGGTTCATCGGGTGCCCTCCCGTTCGCAGATTCGGGTGCGGCCCTCGCCTTCCACGACGGTGAGCTGCGACCCCTTGAAGGTCGCGGTGGCTGTCTCGCCGACATATTGGAGGCTCTGCGCTGGCGCGGTCAGCGTCATGGGCACGGCGCTGCTGGAGCGCCGAAAATCGATCTGCAGGCCGTTGTCCTTGTAGTCGACGAACAGCGGTTCCCCGTCGGAACAGCGATAGGGATGGCGCCCCATTTCCCCGGTCGCCACGGCGCTGTCGGACGAATGGATTTGCTGCTCCGTTGGCGGGGCTGGCGGCTTGCTTTCCGTGCAAGCCGCCAGCCCGACAACGAGGATGAGGGCGGGCAGTACCCGCTTCAACGGCATCATCGCGCCTTCCTCCTGTAGCGGGAGGGGACGTGCTGACGATTGATCCCACGGGCAGGCTGACCCACCCGCCAGCGCAGATAGGTTGCGAGGCGATCGTCAGCCTCGATCATCAGGGACCGCAGACGACGCAACATCATCGCCGCGAACGGCAGAGACAGCGCCCCGCCCAGCCTGCAGCTATGTGTTAGCCTAGTGCCACCATCGTCCCCTGCCAGCTCGTACCGTTCTTCGAGCGTGAACAGATAAGGGATGCCGCAGGACCAAGCGAAGGCGCGCGGCTTATCGAATTGATCGACCCGGGCCGGCGTCCGAATTGGCCGGGTGATGCCCTGGATCGCGAAGGTACATTCCGTTTCGCCAAGCTGGCACGGGTTGTCGAGGAATACGAGCGGACTCCAAGCCCGACGATGATCCGGATCGGTGATCGCCGACCAGATCCGCAGTGGCCCGCCGTGAAGCATTGAGCTGGTTTTGGTGCGAGGCATATCCCCATCTCCCAGAGATGAGCGGGGCGATCGCGGATCGCCCCGCGCACCCATCAGGCCAAGTTGTTCACGAAGGTCTGACCGTGGTCGTCCCCTTCATGCTCCTCATTGTAGTGCTCGGGCTTCTCGATCACTTTCTGCCCGAACCGGGTGTAGAGCGTCGGCAGCACGAACAGCGTCAGCAGCGTCGCCGAGATCAGGCCGCCGATGACGACGGTCGCCAATGGCTTCTGCACCTCCGCGCCCGCCCCCTCGCCAAGCGCCATCGGCACGAAGCCGAGGCTTGCGACGAGCGCGGTCATGACGACTGGCCGCAGACGCTGCATTGCGCCGACATGGGCCGCCTCCTCGCGCGATAGCCCCGACCGGATCAGATCCTGGATTGAGCTGACCATGACGAGGCCGTTGAGGACCGCGATGCCCGACAGGGCGATGAAGCCCACCGCCGCCGAGATCGAGAAGTCCATGCCGCGCAGGAAGAGCAGCAGAACGCCGCCCACCAGCGCGAATGGCACGCCGGTGAAGACGATCGCGGCATCGCGGACCGATCCCAATGCGCCATAAAGCAGCAACAGGATCAGGATGAAGCAGGCCGGAATGACCAGCTTCAGCCGCTCGCTCGCCGATTGCAGGTTCTCGAACTGACCGCCCCATTCGAGATAGGCACCGGCAGGCAGCCGGACCTGGCTGCCGATCGCCGCCTGCGCGTCTGCAACGACGCTACCGACGTCGCGACCACGCACGTTGGCTTGCACCACCACGCGCCGCTTCCCGTTTTCGCGGCTGATCTGATTGGGACCGTCGACGACCTTGATGTCAGCGACACTGGACAGCGGCACATAGCCGCCGCCTGCCACCGGCACCTGCACCTGTTCAAGCAGGCCGATGTCGGCGCGCTGCGCCTCCGACATCCGGATCACCACCGGGAAGCGGCGGTCGCCCTCGAAAATCTGGCCCGAGGTGCGTCCGCCGATTGTCGCGGTGACGGTATCCTGCACATCCTGCGCGGTGACGCCCAGGCGCGCCATCGCGTCACGATTGACGCGAATGTCGAGCATGGGCAGGCCCGTCGTTTGCTCGACCTTCACGTCCGCCGCGCCCTGCGTTTTGCGCAGTACGGCGGCGATTTGCTCGGCCGTCCGGTTCATCGTGTTGAAGTCGTCCCCGAACACCTTCACCGCGATGTCGCCGCGCACGCCGGCGATCAGCTCGTTGAAGCGCATCTGGATGGGCTGGGTGATCTCATAGGCGTTGCCCGGGATCTTCGCGAGATTTCCCTCGATCCGGCTTACCAGCTCCTCCTTGGGAAGCTCAGGATCCGGCCAATCCTTGCGCGGCTTCAGGATGACGAACATGTCGGTCGCGTTCGGCGGCATCGGGTCGGAAGCGAGTTCCGCCGTGCCCGTCTTGGAATAGACGAACGCCACCTCCGGCTGCTTCGACATCATCCGTTCGATCGGCACCTGCATCGCCTGACTTTGCTGGACCGACGTGGCGGGGATGCGCAGCGACTGGATCAGCAGATCGCCTTCATCGAGCTGCGGCAGGAACACCGAGCCGAGCGTCGTGAAGGCGAGCGCCGCCACGACAAGGCTCGCGACACCCGCGCCGATCGTCAGGGTCGGGCGCTTCATGGCCCGGTCAAGACCGGGCTCGTAGCGCTTCTTCAGCCACGTGATGATGCGGCCGTCCTTCTCCTCAACCTTCTTCGACAGCCAGATCGCGATCATGGCCGGCACGAAGGTGATCGAGAGGATGAAAGCGAAGGCGAGCGCGATGATGACGGTGAGCGCCATCGGCACGAACGTCTTGCCCTCCACGCCGGTCAGCGTGAGCAGCGGCACGTAGACAAGGACGATGATCGCCTGCCCGTATACCGAGGGACGGATCATCTCGCGCGCGGCGGCCGCCACGGTCGCGAGCCGTTCCCTTACGCTCAGCAAGCGGCCTTCATGATGCTGTTGCTCGGCAAGCCGTCTCAGCGCGTTCTCCACGATGATGACAGCGCCGTCGACGATCAGACCGAAGTCGAGCGCACCGAGGCTCATCAGATTGGCCGAGACGCCGGCACGCAGCATCCCGAAGCCGGTCAGCATCATGGTGATCGGGATGACCAGCGCCGCGATCAACGCCGCGCGGAAATTGCCGAGCAGCAGGAAGAGCACGACGATGACCAGCACCGCGCCTTCCGACAGGTTCTTGGCGACCGTCTTGATCGTCGAGTTGACCAGCTCGGTGCGGTTGAGCACCGGCTGAACCACGACGTCGGGTGGCAGCGAGGCGTTGATCGACTTCAGCTTCTCGGCGACCGCCGTGGACACGACGCGGCTGTTCTCGCCGATCCGCATGATCGCGGTGCCGACAACGACTTCCGTGCCGTTCTCCGAGGCCGAACCCATGCGGATCGCCTGACCCGTCTTCACGGTCGCGACTTGTTCGACCGTGATCGGCACGCCGTTACGTGTCGCGATCACGGTCCTGGCCAACTCGCCGGCATTGCGCACGAGCGCATCCGAGCGGACAGCCAGACCTTCGCCATTGCGATTGACGAAGCCGCCGCCGACGCTGGTGTTGTTGCGCTCCAGCGCATTGCCCAGGTCCGTCAGCGTGATGCCGAGCGAGGCCAGCTTCTGCACATCGGGCACGACGAGGAACTGCTTGGCGTACCCGCCAATCGAGTCGACGCCGGCGAGGCCCGGTGTGTTCTTCAGAAGCGGCGTGACGATCCAGTCCTGCGCGGTGCGCAGGTAGGTCGCCTTGTCCTCTTCAGTCGTCAGTCGCTCACCCTCTGGCGTGATGTAACTGCCATCGGGCTGTTGGCCCGGTTCACCGGGCTTGTGCTTGTCGTCCTCGCGATGCTCGAGCCGGACGGTGTACATGTACACCTCGCCCAGGCCCGTCGCGATCGGACCCATTTCGGGGTTCACGCCATCGGGCAGGTTCTCTTGCACGCCCTGCAGACGCTCGCCCACCTGCTGGCGGGCGAAATAGATGTCCGTAGAGTCGGAGAAGACCGCAGTGATCTGCGCGAAGCCATTACGGCTCAGCGAGCGCGTATATTCGATGCCGGGCGTGCCGGCGAGCGCGGTTTCGATCGGGAACGACACCTGCTTCTCGACCAGCTCGGGCGAGAGCGCGGGTGCGCGGACGTTGATCTGCACCTGGTTGTTGGTGATGTCCGGCACTGCGTCGATCGGCAGCCGGTAAAGCGAAAATGCGCCAATGACGGCGACGATGGCGGTGAGCAGCAGGACAAGCCAGCGCTTCTCGACCGCCCATGTGACGATGCGGGCGATCATGGCTTAATCCTCGTGGCTCGCTTCGCCCTTGCCGATCTCGGCCTTGAGCGTGAAGCTTCCGGTGGTGGCGATTTGTTCGTTGCCGGTGAGACCCGAGCGGACGATCACCGTGTCGCCCGACGCATCGCCGAGCTGCACCGGGGTCGCCTTGAAGCCCGTAGGTGTGCGAACGAACACGACCGACTTGCCCTCGAAGCTCTGCACGGCCGTCGTCGGCACGCGGATTGCGCCGCTACCGCCGCTGCCCGTGAGCTGGACGGCGGCCGTCACCGGCTCGCCGACCCGCCATTCGCCGCCCCGGTTGTCGAGGGTGGCGAGCGCGGGCACGAGCCGCGTTTGCGGATCGAGCGCCGGCGACACGAAAGTGACGCGCGCGGTCGCCTGACGGCCCGCCGCCTTGACCAGCACCGTGTTGCCGGGACGCACCCGACCCGCATCCTCAGCCTTCAGGTTGAGGGCGATCGACACCTGGCTCAGGTTCGCAATGCGATAGAGTTCCGCGTCCGCCGCGACCGTCTGTCCCAGCGTCACGGGGCGAGCAATGATCTGGCCCGAGATCGGCGCGGCGATGCCGAGCCGGTTGAGACCGCCGCCGCCGACACCGGCGGCCGACACCATGCTCTGCGCCTGAGTCAGCGCGATCCGCGCTTCCGTCGCCGCCGTGCGGGCAGCGATCAGATCCTGCTCAGGCGATACCTTCTGGGCGAAAAGCCGCTGCTCGCGCACGAGGTTCGAATTGGCGAGCTGAAGCCGTGCCCGTGCTGCCTCGACCTCGCCCTTGATCTGCGCCGCCTCGCGGCTCTCGATCACCGCGATGGTCTGGCCGCGCCCGACCGACTGGCCAAGGTTGCGCGTCAGCGCGACCACTCGTCCCGCGATCGCGGCCGAGACGACTTGCGTCCCTTGGGGGTCGCCCTCGATGATCGCGGGAAGCTCGATCGTTCCGGCTCCGCCGATGATCGGCCGTCCGACCTGGACGCCCGCCGCCGCGATCTGATCGGAACCCAATGTGACGACGCCTTCATAGGCGTGGCCGCCTTCGGCACCGCCCTTTTCCGCGCTAGCAGCCGCTTCGTTGCCGGCCGCCCCATTGGCGGCCGCCTCGTTCCCGGCGTCCTTGCCACCACAGGCAGCCAACAGCAGGGCGAGCGACGCCGCGCCCGCGAGATAGAAACTCTTAATCACTGATTTCTCCCATTCGGCGCAGGAGCGGTCAGTCGCTCCACTTGCGCGCGGGCATTCTGGTACTTGGCGAGCGCATCGATCGCGGCGACCCGCGTTTCAGCGAGTGTGCGTTCCGCATCGAGCAGTTCGAGCTGGCCGAACTTGCCCTCGCGATAACCGATCCGCGCGATGCGGGCCGCCTCCTGTGCAGCCGCCAGCGCTGGCCCCGACGCCGCACGAGCCGTCGTTGCGGCATTGGCCGCCTGCGCCTGCGCGTCCGTGATCGCCTGTTCGATGTCGAGCGCGGTCACGCGACGTTGTGCATCCGCCTGCGTCCGCTGCGCGGTCGCCTGCGCGATCGCCGCGCGACCATTATTGAACACTGGGATCGGGATCGACACGGTGAACACCGCCGCCATGTCATTGGTCGCTTCCAGTCGGCGGATCGCAGGCCCGACATTGAGGTCAGGGACGCGATTGGCGCGAGCAAGCCGAACGCCCGCTTCCGCGATCGAGAAATCCGCGTTCGCCGCCGCCAGCGCGAGCGTGCCGGTCGCCTCGACCGGTGCCACCGGTCCATAGATGTTCGCCCCCGGCAGGCGATCGAGCAGCGTGTCATCGAGCGCACCGTCAATCGGTCGACCGATCCGGCGCGCCAGATTGGCCCGCGCCGCCTCCGCCAAGCGAAGCTGCCGCTCCACATTGGCGTCGGCATTGATGCGCGCGACATCTGCGCGCTGTTGCTCGAGCGGGGAGGCCCGCCCCGCCTGCACGCGAACGCTCGCGGCCCGCAGCGCGTCGCTGGCGATCCGGGCCTGGTCGCGGGCTGTTGTAACCCGGCGATCGGCCGCGACCGCCTCGACATAAAGCTGCGTCACCTGAAGCCGGACATCTGCCGCGATGATCGCGGCCTGGATTTCGGCCCGGGACAATTGCGCATTGGCGACCGCGACGCGGGCGCCGCGCTTGCCGCCTAGCTCGATCGGGATCGCAAAGCCGACCGTGGATTCCGCGCTGCGGACCCCACGATACGGCCCCGAGCCGATGACATTCTCAACCTGGCCTTGGAAAACCGGGTTGGGCCGCAGTCCGGCGACCGTGCGGCCCGCACGGGCCGCATCGACCGCAGTTGTCGCCGCTTCGGCAGCAGGGGCCGAACCGCCCGCTGCACTGACCGCTTGGTCAAGTGTGTAGACCGGCGCGTCCTGCGCAAAAGGCGCGGATGGTCCGACCTGCGCCTGCGCCATAGTGGCGCACGACGCTGCGGCCAGCATGGCCGCGAGGATACGATGCATGAAAATAGGACTCCTGACGATGATCGACAGGGGCGCGCCAATGCGCGCCCAAATCGGACGTCAGGCTTGGGGGGGCCTCAAATGGACCATGCCAGTGCGGCCATCGAGCGACGCAGAGGCGGAGATTGTCGGCTTGGGCATCGTGAGGACGTGGGTATATTCCATCGTCATGCGCGACGGCGCACCAACATCATGACCATGACAGTTGTGATGGTGCGGGACGTTCTTGTCCGAATCCGACGGCACCTCGTCGATGTCGCCGGCGGTATGAACGGTAAACTCAACGCCCGCGATGCTTCCCCCCGCCAAATCGGCGGCATGAGCCATGCCGGAGAAGCTGGTTAGGACCAGCATCAGGCATGTCAGGAGAGGCAAAAAGGCTCGCACGAACCCGCCCCTATCACGGAAAGGTTTCCATGTCATTGCAATAACTCGCGAGCCGGTGCCTTCGCGGCACGCCATGCCGGCCAGGCTTCCCCAAGCACGCGCCATGCCGAGCGCAGGAAGATCACGGCGATCAACCCGCCGACGATGATGTCCGGCCAAGCCGAGCCGGTCAGGCCGACTAATCCGGCAGCCGCGAGAACCCCGACGTTTGACGCGACATCATTGCGCGAGCACTCGAACGTGCTCGACATGTTCACATTCTCGCGGCGGAAGCGCCAGAGCAGCGCGAGGCAGATCAGGTTCGCAACCAGCGCGGCGCTGCCAACCCCGAGCATCAAGCCCGATGCCGGAGGAACGCCGTTCGCAATCTTGTCAGCGATCTCGAAAATGACCGCGACGCCGAAAGCCAGGATGATGCCACCCTTCGCCAGTGCTGCCCCCGCTTCCCAGCGCGCACCCCGATGCAATGCATAGAGACTGAGCGCATAGACCACCGCGTCGCCGAACATGTCGACCGAATCCGCCATCAAGGCAGAGGAACGCGCGACGACGCCGCCGCCAAACTCGACCACGAACATCGCGAGATTGATGAGCATCACGATGATGAGCACGCGGCGCTGCTCGGCCTTGCGACCAAGTTCCGCGATCGTGTCGCGTTTTGATGAGCAACAAGCGTCTGCCATTATCGAAGCTCGATTCGTGGATCAGACGCCCTATATGAACCCTCATCCTACTAGAGGGTCAAGAGGTTCGGCGATGAAAATCGGTGAGATCGCAAAGCGCACTGGGTTGAAGATAGAGACGGTCCGTTTCTACGAGGCAGAAGGGCTGGTTCCCGCTCCCATCCGTAGCGGTGGCAACTATCGACTCTATGATCGCTCGCACCTTGATCGCCTGTCGTTCATCAAACGCTCGCGTGATCTGGGTTTCACCCTGGATCAGGTTCGTGCGCTCCTGCGGCTTTCAGATGATCCGCGCGGTTCCTGTGCCGAGGCCGACCAGATAGCTGCGGTCCACATCGCGGAAATCGATCGCAAGCTGGCCGACCTTACAGCGCTGAGGTCGGAAATCGCGCAGTGGGGTGACACCTGCAACGCCAGCATCGTTGCCGAATGCAAGGTTATCGACGCCCTGTCGCATTGAACCAAACCAAGTTGGGCGCGACCCTGCCGGGCACGGCTCTATCGGCGCCCTGGCGTGCGCCGACCGAGCCACCGTGCCGGCGTCTCGGCCCAAAGGGTAACGATCCTCGCGTGAGGTGTGCCACATGGCACACCTGTCGCCGCTGCCCGATGGGCGCGACTTCACTCGCCTAGCGCCGCGGCCCTCCCCCGGAGGCCCGCCAGCGCGGGGAACACCAAGGGCTGCTGCCCTTTCGTTCCCGAAGGAAAATAGACGCCCCCGTGTTGTCCGCCAAGCGCGGCACCCGACGCCCTGATGGGCGTCGGCCGCGCTAGGGCGGCCTGCCCGCGCCAAGGCCATCGATTTTCCTCCTCCCTCCCCATCCCGCTCCTCGCCGGAGAGGCAGACCCGGTCGCTGCGGCAACCGGCTTTCAGCCGCAGGAAGAAGGAGAAAGGACAATGGCTTACACCCGATACAAGGGCGATCCCTACTGGAAACGGGCCAAGGTGGGCGGGACCAGTGCAGACGGCACCCCCTACGCCAAAGGCGACCGCGTGTTCTTCTATCCACGATCCGGCGCGACCTATGCAGGCGACGCCGCGTCCCGCGCATCAGCCGAGTTCGACGAGCTGGCAAGCCTCGAAGGCTGACCCTTTCCCCCCAATCGACACCACAGATCACAGGAGTTTCATCATGGGTATCACCACCATCAAGCTGTCGCAGCTTCGCCTTTCCCCGCTCAATCAGCGGCGCGTGAAGCCTTCCGCCGTGGAAGCGATGGCCGACGACATTGCCGCGCACGGCCTGTTGCAGAACCTTGTCGCCTACGAGGACGAGGGCCTGTTCTATGTGTTCGCCGGAGGGCGGCGCTATCGGGGCCTCAAGGAACTGGCGAAGCGCAAGCGGATCAAGAACAGCGACACCTTCCCCGTCGAGGTCCGCACCAAGGAAGAGGCCATCGAACTGTCGCTCGCGGAGAACTTCCAGCGCGAGGACATGCACCCCGCCGACAGCATCCGCGCCTTTGCGGCACTGCGCGACACTGGCATGGACGCCGAGGAAATCGCAGCCCGGTTCGGTCAGGCAGTCAGCTTCGTCTACAAGATGCTTCGCCTTTCCGCGCTCGCACCCACGCTGATCGACCTGATCGCCAAGGACCAGTTGTCGCTTGAGGCGGCGCGCGCGCTCACCCTCACCGAGGATCACGACCAGCAGATCAAGGTCTGCAAGGCGGCGAATGGTCACGCCCACACCATCCGGCGGATGCTCACCACGGAGAAGGTGGACACCACCAGCGGTGCGTTTCTTTTCGTCGGACGCGATGCCTATGAGGCGAAGGGCGGGACGATCACGGTGGACCTGTTCAGCCAAGGAGCGGAGGGCTTTGCCGACCAGCCCGAGCTTGTGCAGGAACTGGCCGAAGAAAAGCTGGACGGCATTGCGGATGAATATCGAGCGATCGGTTGGCACGAGGTCCGCGCCACGCTGGAACGGCCCTATGATCTCTACATGAAGGGCAGCATCTATCCGGCCACCCGCGAGCCGACCGAGGACGAGGTGGCGCGGCTTGCCGCCATCGATGCCGAAATCGAGGCGATTGCCGAGGCCGAGGGCGAAGATAGCGACGGCATCGAGCCGCTGTCCGACGAGCGCGACACCATCACCGAAGGAATGCGGGCGTTCAATGCGGAGCAGGTCGCAGTCGGGGGCGTGGCGCTATGGGTTTCGCATGACGGTTCGCTCGGCAAGAGCTTCTATCGCGCCAAGGCCGAGGCGAAGCCCAAAGCGAGCAGCGGCGAACCCCAACCCCTCTATAGCAACAGCCTGTTCGCGGACCTGACCCGCATCAAGACGCAGATCGTGCAGGAAGCCGTCGCGGCCGACCCGGCGCTGGCGCTCGACATCATGCTGGACAGCCTTGCAGGCCAGTTGCTCCACGGCGCGCACAGCTACCAAATGGCCCTTGAGGTTCAGGCCAAGACGGTCGCGACCGATGTGGCCGACGAGCTTATGGCAACGAGCGACGTTCGTCCCGTCGAGGAAGTGATGGCGACCCGCTTCGCATCGATCCCCACCGAAGGCCGGTTCGACGCAATCCGCGCCATGACCAGCGACGACAAGATGGCATTGCTGGCGGGCCTTGTCGCCATGACCGTTGACGGCACTGTGTTCGCGGGTGGCTCCCCCGGCAGTCGGCATCACCATTTCGAGCAGATCGCGCGCGCGACCGGCGTGGACATCGCAGCCCGTTGGACCGCCCCCATCGCACTGTTCGACAAGATGCGACGAGCCGCGATGATCGACCTGTTGCGCGAGGAATGCGGTGCTTCCAGCGCCGAGAATTGCGCGACCATCAAGAAGAAGGGTGATCTTGCCGTCAATGTGTCGGGACGGCTTCCGGGAGGGTGGCTACCTGCCCCCATGAAGATTGGCGCGTTCGATCAGCCCGAGGCCGACCCGGAGGATTTCGACACCGACATGGACGGTGACGGGATCGAGGACGACGACATGGAGCGCGGCGAATTTGCCGACGATGAAATGGCCTGATCTGATCGGGGGGCCGGTGATAATCGGCCCCCTTCCCTCTGTCTCAGCAGCGCCCTCGCCGCCAGCGCGACAGCCATGCCCCGCATGGCTGTCGCGCCCGCTGCCCTTGCAGGCCAGCGCGCGCCGCCCGCCCACAAGGGACGGGCGGCGCGATTGCGGCTAAGTTATAGCCTCAGTCGTAGTGTGGGCCATCCACGTGCGTGCCGCTGAAATCCACGCCGCGCCGCGTCGCCACGAGGTCGAAGCGCTTGAAGAAGGCGAGGGCTTCTCCTGGCGTAACGCGCACCTCGACGGCGCGCACCGCTGCCGGAGCAGGCTCAAATTCAGCAGATCGAAGGAGGTATGCCACCAGCGACACGTCAGTCACAGGGGTGCCCCGGTTCTCTCCGGAAGCGATCCTGAATCCTACGACACGCTCGTCACTTTCGGCCTTCCCCAAGGACACCAGATAATCGGCAAGCGCCACGTTGTCGGAAATGTCCGCCGCAACAGTCCCCTTGAAATCGTTATATTGGACGCCAGCGTTGAAGGTATCCATTCCATTTCCCCGTTCTGCTATTTCGCGCGAGCCGATCTCGCTGCGCTCCTACCTAATGCTGCGCGCCGTCATTCGTCGCTTGAAACAGCCACGAGCATATAAGTCCGCGTTTAGCGCTGCCGGGAGCCGCAAAAGCAAAGGGCGGAAGACCGCTCTCCCGCCCCCTACTGGTGACGCTGGCGCAACTGCGCCGATGGTGCGGGGCCGGCCACACCAGCAGACCAGCCAACGATCAGTGCCCAGACGGTTTCGAAAGAAACAGAACAGAGCTTCATCACGTTAGTCACTGGGTTCAGGTTGGTGTTCTTGACCTTGTGCGCCTTGCGAGCGCGAGATTTTGAACGTGTAATCATAGGCAATCCCTCCATGAAGATGACGCTCGCATAGCGAAGCGCCAGGGCCAAAAAGAGGACACCGATAATCAGCCAGCCTGCGGGAATTGAACCCCCCAGCACCCCGAAGCCACGAAGGCCAGCTCCTAAGTAGGTTCGTGGGTTCGCATGTTCAATGTTCGCATAGGTGTGCCACGTGGCACACCCTCGTTCGCCATGATCGAGCGCGCTTCGAACCACGCGAACAGGTCCGCCACAGCGCGCCGGCGATAGGCATTGAGCCATCGACGACGCCGATGCTCGTCAGCATCGTGGATCATGTGGCACCGCTGGCAGAGCGCAGCCAGGTTGCGCGGGGCGTTGTCGGTCGGATCATGGTTGAGGTGGGCGCAGGCGATATAGACCCGCGTGATACGGACGATCGCCACGAGGTCTATCGCCCCGACCCTGATCCGCCTTCCGCGCCCGTCTCGCCATTGCCGACGATCCATGTCCCACCACCGTCCGTCGCCCAAGTGGAATACGCGCTGACCATGCGGGCGATGGCAATGCTCGCACCGCCCATTGGCGCGGCCGAAGCGAATGGCTCTCGACAGCTCGGGCCAGTCGATCGGGTAAAGCCAGCGATGTTCGGCCATGATCGGCATGACAATTCTATGAGTCAGCGGGAACGAGAACGAAAGCAGAAAATCACCTGATCGACCGCCCTGGTGGGCGGGCGTTGTTTGGTAGGGCTGTCCGTCAGTCTCCTCCCATCGTGAGGGACGCGGCCCGCCGCCTCAAGGATCAGCGGTCCCCCCAATTCACTGCGTAAATCGGCTCCCCCGCTGTCCGGCAAGCCGGCCGCTTCGCGGTCCTGTGACCCGGCGTTCCGCGCACCTCCCGCTGTCGTCGCCAATCACGGCAACACGGAGGTTTTCCATGTCCCATCATCGCCTGTTTGCGCAGCTCGCCTTCGAGCGTGCGCTTGGGATGGCCGCGCTCAATGCGCTGGCTCAGGCCGTTGCCGAGTGCGACCAATTCCGCGCCGTAGGCCGCGAGCGCGACCCGATCCATTTCTGGGTTCTGGCCGGTGAACTGGAAGACGTGGTGCAAGATCGCATCCGCGACGTGTTGGATGGTCCTGGCCTTGCCGTCGTCGAGCGCGGCGAGCTTTTCCATCAGCCCCGCATCGTCGAGCTGGTGATCGCCGCTCGCGACGCACGCACCGCGCCGTCATGACGGCGCGCTTGCGCGCAAGAATGCCGTGCGGAGATCCGCACCGCGCCGTCCTCGCCGCCCGCGCATCGCGCGATCGGCGCGAGGGAACACCAAGGGCGCCGCCCTTTCGTTCCCGAACGACAATCGACCGCCCGTGTAATCCGCCAAGCACGGCACCCGGCGCAAAGCGCCGACCGCACTAGGGCGGCTCGCCCGCGCCAGCAGTAGATTCTCGCTCCCCCTCCCCATCCCGTCCTCGCCGGACAGGCAGGGCCGTGAGGCCGAGCGGCCTTGCGGCCCATGCAGCAGGAGGATCAGTTATGCGCAGCCCCGAACAACTCGACACCATCCGTCGCCTGAACGATGCGGCCCGGAGCAATCCCGGCACGGCTTCCATTGCCAACGTCACGCTAGGGTTTCAGTCCCTTCCCGATGCCGACCGCTTTGCGGCACTGGCGGCGATCGTGGGATTTTCCCGGTTCGACGGAGACAATGACCCCTATGGGGAACATGATTTCGGCGCGGTCTATCGCCTCGCGACGGGAGGGTGGACGCAGGAGCGGCCCAAAGACGAGAAGACGATTGCCGAGACAGTGTTCTGGAAAGTGGATTACTACGATAATACGCTCACCTATGGCAGCGAAGTGCCGTGGGATGAGCACCAGACCAAGCGTGTGCTGACCATCATGTTAGCCAACGAATACTGATAGTTGCGGCGATCATCCCGCGCCCGAACGGGCGCGGGACATGGTGAACCGAGTGACTGCCGCGTCGAGTGATTTGTTGAGGAATCGCGCCGGGGAGAGTAAGGTTAAGATAGAAAGGATGACGCGATGGCCCAGATCGATATTGAAGCGCTGCGCGAGCGCATCCGCCAGATGGATTTCGAACGCGGCACTCCCGAACAGATCGCGCTCTGGCGCGAGGATGTCGCGGAGTCCCGCGCCAATCTCGTGATTGAAGACATGACGCCGACCATCGATGAAGACGCGATGTTCGCGATGATGCTCGACGAGGGTGTGCCTCCCGCACTCATGCCCTCGATCATCCTTAGTCTCTATCCGCCCGGAACCCGCCAGATCGCTGCCTGACATTGGCAAGCGATCCTTACACGTATCCCGGCACCGAGACGCTTCGAAACCGGCTCGGGCTCACCGATGAAAAGACGCTCATCGAAGCTGAGCGGCGCCTAACGCAGGCGCGCGGCGCAGAGGCCGCGCGCCTGACTTTTCCAGCGACGACCGACGGCTATCGCGCGCTTCACAAGCATCTGTTTCAAGACCTCTATGATTGGGCGGGGCAGGACCGGACCGTCAACATCGCCAAGGGCGGCTCGAGCTTCGCAGCCGTGCCCTATGTCGCGCGTGAACTCGACAAGCGGTTTGCCGACATGGGCGCGCAAAGCGGCTTTCGCGGACTTCCTCGAGACGAGTTTTTCGACCGGCTCGGCGACCACATCAACGAGATCAACGCCATCCATCCTTTCCGCGAAGGTAATGGGCGCACCATGCGCCACCACGCGGCGCAGCTCGCGCGCGAGGCCGGACACCCGATCCGCATCGCCGCGATCGACAAAGACAAGTGGATGGAGGCATCCCGGCACGGCTTTCTAACGGGGGATCATCGCGGCATGGCCGCGGTTCTTTCCGCAGCGGCAGTCAAGCGCGACCTCGCGCCCGAGGCGCGCATCGGTCCCGCCGGGATTGCCATGCTTCCGAACCGCGCGCCACCCGAGGGGCAACGCTATCGCGTCACCCTCGCTAAGGCGCGCGAAGAACTGGAACGCTACCTGCCCGCCGCCCGACAGCAGGCGGCCGAACGATTGCGCGAATTGATCGGAGAAAGCGCGCCATCTACTGCCATCGCGAATGCACGAACCGAGCTTGCCTATGTCCGGCACGCCAAGGGTCCGATCTACCAGTCCCACCTTTTGACCTATCTCGGCGTGCGGCAGGTCGATGCCGTCGTTACCGCCCAACAAACGCCCCTTGAGCGTGTGCGTGAGATCGGGGCCGCCCTGGGCGTGCAGATCAACGGTCAGCAATCGGCGCAGCTTCAACGCGCCGTGCGGGCGCTGGAGCGGCCGATCCTCCCCCCCGGCCATTCACCCGGGCAAGAGCGGCTTGCCGAGCTTTTCATCAAGAACACGCCCGAAAAGAACCATGCCGATCCACGCCTTTCGCCCGCGCAAGCGATTGTCGATGCCGCCATGAAGACGGCGGCCGATCGGGGTGAAAGCGCCCGCATGGTCGCAACGATCAGGGAGTCGACGCGCCAGCTCGTCGCCGATCGGATCAAGGCTGGCGGTTCACTGGACGGCGAGATCGGCCGCGCGGCGCAGGTGCAGGCACCTGCACCGCGCGATAAGGACCGGAGCCGCTAACGGCTTCATCGCGCAACGGGTATCTCCCCGATCCGGGTCGTCCATGCCGGGCTCTTCTGTGATCGCTTCGTATCGAACGACCGCGCACCGCACCCCTGCGCCGCCAAGATGACCGTGTTTCTCCCAAACCGGCTATTGAGACCATCCATTGCCGCCAACAGCGCGGGTGCCTTGGGATCGGCTGTCGCAAAGAGGTCCGCCTGCCCCGCCCCTTCCGCTGTCAGATCCTCCAGCAAGACGCCGCATTTGGTATAGACGCCTCCCGGTTGAAACATCGCTTCCATCATCTTCCCCGCGATCCCCACGATGATGCGCGGATCGTTGGTCGGCGGGGACAGCCGCGCCGATCGGGATGCCGAAGGCGGGTTCGGGCGATAACGCGAGCCATGTGCGAAGGCGATCAACCGGCTCGCCGCCAGTCCTTGCGCGCGTATCTTCTCGGCCGCACGCGCTGCGCGGCGCGCCATCGCTTCGCGCAGCTCGGCGAGATCGGAGACGGGCGCGCCAAATTGCCGCGTCACTGCGGTCGCCTTGAGCGGTTCGGGCGCCACCTTGAAGTCGTCGCACTCGATCCCACCCAGCTCGCGCACGAGCCGTTCCAGCACCACCGTTCCCACATCGCGTGCGACCGCCGGAGGTAGCGCGGCCAAGTCCGCCGTCGTCTTCACACCGAGCGGGCGGAGCCGCGCTGCCAGCGCGTGCCCGATGCCCCACACTTCTCCTACCGGCCATTGGTCGAACAGACGCCGGCGCAGCTCGACGTCGTGGAGATCGACCACCCCTCCCCACACCTTCTCGGTCGCCTTCGCCAAGGCGTTTGCCACCTTGGATAACGTGCGGGTCGGACCCAAGCCGATCCGGGTCGGCAGGCCGACCGATCGCGCTATATCCTCGCGGACCGCGTGCGCGGCCACGACGTTGCCGAGGCCGTCCGGCAGCACCGGCAGCCGGAAAAAGCTTTCGTCGATCGAGTAGATCTCCACCATATCGGAGTGATCGGCGATGACCGCGTTGAAGCGTCGATTGAGGTCGGCATACAGTTCATAATTGCTCGATCGGAGCTGGATTCCGTGGCGTTTGATCCGATCGCGCATCTTGAAGACCGGGTCGCCCATACGGACGTGCAGCGCCTTCGCCTCTTCACTGCGCGCGATCGCGCAGCCATCGTTGTTGGACAAGACGATGACGGGCACATCGCGCAGGGCCGGATCGAACAATCGCTCCGCGCTGACGTAGAAATTGGCTATGTCGACGATTGCCCATGACACGGCGCTAGCGTCGATAGTCGCGGACGCCGGTCCGCACGACACCCCATATCTCCACCCCTTCCACGGGTGTCGGCTCGTAGATTTGCTGCGCGTTCCGCGCTTCCAGGAGGAGGTCGCCGCGTCTCCGGCAGAGCTGACGGCACACGAAGCCGCCATCCACGATCGCAATAACGATATGCCCCTCGACGGGGCGCGTGTCGCGATCGACCACCACGACGTCGTTGTCGTGGATGCCAGCGTCGATCATGCTCGATCCGCTGATGCGGAAGACGAAACTTGCCGCCCGATCGAGCCGCAGCAACTCGATCAGGCTTATGGCGTCGTCCTGCCAGTCTTGGGCAGGGCTTGGAAAGCCGGCTCCTGCTGCACCAACGATCCGGAGAATGGTCCCCTGCGGCACGTCGGCAAGCGGGACCGGCTGCATCAGAGGCAGCATCAGAGATTCCCTTCACCCTCCATTGTAACACTCGCGCGAACGAAAGGGGAACAGGAGAGTTGAACCATTCGCCGCAACGCGGGGGACGGTTCCTCTTGCGACCGTCGCGACAGATGGCACGATGCGCGTTCAAGGAGATCACGATGCCCGCCACCAACGTCAATACCGCCAGCGCCGCAGAACTCGACGCTGTTCCGGGTCTCAATGGGCATGGCCCGGAGATCGTGCGCTACCGCGAGGAGCGCGGCGGCTTCAGCGATTTGCGCCAACTGGAGGAAGTGCCCGGACTTGCCGGAAAGGTCGACGGCAGCAGCGCGGCCCTTACCGTGGGCGACGCGAATTGAGAGACGAGCATGAGTGACACGGACGCAGATGACGACGACGATGGCGCCTATTATGTCGTACCCGAAGAGGCGATCCAGTATCTGCCGCGAGAATGGCAAGAAGCGATCTACGCGCGTGCCGAGGACGGTCGCAAAGTCTTGGAAGCCGCCGACAAGGAGCTGAAACAGCTCTCGCGACTATCGCTGTCCTTCTACCACGTGACGGTCCTGAAGCACATCAGGGACAAGCTGGCCGTCTATCGTTTCAAGGCGGATATGGCCGCGTTCCTCGAATTGGACATGCTAACGACCGCCTTCGTCGCCACCTATGTCCGGCTTCACACCGGAGGGAGCGGCAGCGGCTTCGCTCGCGACGCGCTGCCCGAGGCGTTGCGCAGCGCCCATGACGAAATCATCGATATGCGGAACAAGCGATATGCCCATGTTGCAGAACACGATTCCGTCAACGATGAAATGGAGATCCAGGAGGATGAAGGGCGCTTCATCGTCAATCTAGGCTTCCGCTTCGGGTTCTATATCGGAGGGTCGAACGACTGGACGAAGCTCGTCGATGCGCTCGACGAGATATTCGCCGAGCGAGGTCAAAAGATCGTCGAGCGGCTTCAGGCCAGGACCGGTAGAGAATGGTCGATCGCGCAAGGCCCCCCTCCCGACGCGACGCCGACCTGACTGGAGGGGGCGCAGCCGGCACGGGGTCTAAGGATCGGTCCTTAGCGTGTCATTCCGCCCCGAGCCGGAACCGATTGAGGTGCATAGATTGCGTGACGGGTTAGGTGACACCGCTCGATGCCGATCGAGCCGGACAGGCGCTCCGTCACACATACGCACGTTTGCGGATCGTCCCGTTTCTCCATCTTCAACTGGCCATGTTGGGAAAACCCATTGGGGAACAGACTTGGGAAAACCGTGCAGTCGCGACGCGCGCGATCAGCGCAAACTCCCCGGCTGTCTCGCTACGGGTTCCCAATCGAGAAAGGCGTCAGGACTGTGGCGCGGTCGCGATGTTCGACAGGTCCGTGGCCGGATTGATCGGCATCCCGGCCTCCCTGCGCTCCGAGTAGCGATCGATAAGCTGGACGGTGTGGGGGCGCAGCAGGACGGTAAAGCGCACCAGTTCCTCCATCAAGTCCACGATCCGATCGTAATAGCTAGACGGCTTCATGCGACCGGCGTCGTCAAACTCGTTGAACGCCTTAGCGATGCTCGATTGGTTGGGGATCGTCACCATCCGCATCCATCGGCCCAACACGCGCAGCGTGTTGACGCTGTTGAACGACTGCGACCCGGCCGACACCTGCATCACGGCGAGCGTGCGGCCCTGCGTCGGACGCATCCCACCCATCGAGAGCGGCAAGTGGTCGATCTGCAACTTCATGATGCCGGTGATCTGTCCGTGCCGTTCGGGGCTGCACCATACCTGCCCTTCCGACCACATCGATAGCTCGCGCAACTCATGGACGGCCGGGTGATCGTCGCCAGCGTGCTGATCAGGTAGCGGGAGGGTGGACGGATCGAAGAGGCGCGTTTCGCAGCCGAAAAAGCGGAGCAGACGCGCCGCTTCCTCGACGCACAGCCGGGAATAGGATCGTTCGCGCAGCGAGCCATAGAGCAGGAGAATACGCGGCGCCGGATCGATCGCGCCCAGCCCCAGCGCCGGCCGCTGGATGGCATAGGCGGTATCGAGTGCCGGCAGATATTCGGGGTCGGCAAGGTCGCGAAGGGGCATCAGGTAAGTCCGATCCGCAGCGCGAGCGCGGCAAGGGTGATGAGCAGGACGGGCACGGTGAGCGTGACCCCGACCCGGAAATAATAGCCCCATCCGATCCGCACGCCCTTCTGCCCCAAGACGTGCAGCCACAGCAGCGTGGCGAGTGAGCCGATCGGCGTCAGCTTGGGGCCGAGATCGCAGCCGATCACGTTGGCGTAGATCATTGCTTCCCTGATCGCGCCCGTCGCGTGGGTCGCGTCGATCGAGAGCGCGCCTAACAGCACGGTCGGCATGTTGTTCATCATCGACGACAAGACGGCCGCGATCACGCCCGTTCCCAGCGCCGCGCCCCACACCCCGCCTTGGGCGGGGCGGTCGAGCAGCGCCGCCAGATGATCGGTCAGGCCCGCGTTCCGCAGGCCATAGACGACCAGGTACATGCCGAGCGAGAATATGACGACCTGCCACGGCGCGCCGCGCAGCACCTTGCCGGTCTGGATGACATGGCCTCGCCCCGCAGTCACCAGCAGCAAGATCGCGCCGGCAACGGCTACGGCGCTGACCGGGACGCCGAGCGGTTCCAGCAGAAAGAAGCCGGCGAGCAGCAGGGCAAGGACGATCCATCCGGCGCGGAAGGTCGTGGTGTCGCGGATTGCGGCACCGGGCGCACGCAGCGCGGCCACGTCGTAATTTCGCGGTATATCACGTCGAAAGAAGATCAGCAGCGCGCCCAGTGTGGCGGCAATCGACACCAGATCGACCGGCACCATCACGGCTGCATAGTCACCGAACCCGATCTTGAAGAAGTCAGCCGACACGATGTTAACGAGGTTCGACACGACCAGCGGCAGGCTTGCGGTGTCGGCGATGAACCCGGCCGCCATGACGAAAGCCAGCGTCGCCTTGTCCTTGAACCCCAGCGCCCGCAGCATGGCGATGACGATCGGTGTCAGGATCAGCGCCGCACCATCATTGGCGAATAGCGCGGACACCGCCGCGCCGAGCAGCACGGTCAGGACGAACAGCCGACGACCATGCCCCCCGCCCCAGCGGGCGACGTACAGCGCCGCCCATTCAAAGAACCCGGCTTCATCCAGCAACAGGCTGATGACGATGATCGCAACGAACGCGGCCGTCGCGTTCCAGACGATGCCCCATACTACCGGCACGTCGGACAAGGTGACGACGCCTGCGAGCAGCGCCACGACGGCCCCGCCTATCGCGCTCCACCCGATGCCGAGGCCTTTGGGTTGCCAGATGACGAGCGCGATCGTCGCGACGAAGATCAGGACGGCAAGAAGCATCAGGCGACGCGCTGGCCCGAAGCATCAACCACCTGTTCGCCGTCTTCCTTGGCAAACGCGGCAAGCTGGCCACTCGGCAACAGATCGAGGACGGCTTCGGAAGGGCGGCACAGCTTCACGCCGAGCGGCGAGACGACCAGCGGCCGGTTGATGAGGATCGGATGCGCCATCATCGCGTCCACCAGCGCGTCGTCGGACAGGAACGTGTCGCCTAGGCCCAGCTCCGCATAGGGGGTTCCCTTCTCGCGCAGCAGCTCGCGAGGCGTCATGCCGGCGCGGTCGATCAGCTCGACCAGCAGCGCGCGTGCGGGCGGGGTTTTCAGATACTCGACCACATGCGGTTCGATGCCGGCATTGCGGATCATGGCGAGGGCGTTGCGTGACGTGCCGCACGCAGGGTTGTGATAGATGACGATATCAATGGCCAAGGGGCGTCCTTTCAGCAGCAAGGGGCGAGTTCGGCGAGGAGCGGCACACATAGTTCGGGCGAGCCGGCGCAGCAGTCCTTGACGAGAAACAGGGTCAGCGCGCGCAGGCCGCCCAGATCGGCGCGGTAGATGATCGACCGGCTATGCCGTTCGGATCGGACCAAGCCGGCGCGGGCGAGGATACCGAGGTGCGCCGACATAGTGTTTTGCGGCACGTCAAGCTGACGGGCGATTTCACCGGCCGCCAGTCCGGTCGGTTCATGGCGAACCAGCAAGCGAAACACATCGAGCCGTGTTCCCTGTGCGAGCGCACCAAGAGCAGCGATTGCCGAATCGATTTCCATATATCCAGCATAGCAGATATATCGGTTAACGCTATTGTCTCGCGCCTGTTGGTAGATCACGTGTCTCGCCACTCACCCGCAACGGGTTTCGGGAGGACTAAGGGCGTCCCAAAACTCGATCCCAGTTGGGAAGGGCTGCATGACCTTGCCGGCCCTTCGGCTGAAAGGTTGCGCGGAAGAATGCGAGAAGATGGTCGCGTAAGTGGCGTCGGGCGACCTTGATCGGTCGCCCTACTCTTCACATCGCCGACATGGGTGGTTCGAGCGTTCCCAGCCATGCGACGAGCGCGAGGATCGTAATGGCACTGACCGCCTCGATCCCGAGGCTGCGCCGTAAAGCGCTGAGTGCGCCGCGTTGATCGCTACCCGGCAGCGCTTGCTCCAATGCGGGCGTCAGCCGGAAGCGATTGAGCGATGCCAGCACCAGCATCGCGCCGAACAAGACGAGCTTGGCGAGCAGGAGCTGGCCGTAAAGGGATGTGGCGAGCTTTGGAAGGTTGCCTACACCGACTAGCAGCCATGTATTGACGAGGCCGGTAACGATAATGGTGCCGACCACGATCGTACCGACCAGGCCGAACCCGTGCAGTACACGATGCGTAAGCGTCAGATGAGCCGCGTCGGCCCGGCGGGTAGGGCGAGCCACAAGCAGGACAAGGCCAAACAGCGCCCCGACCCAAGCACCGGCTGCGAGCAGGTGGAGAATATCGGCAAGGAGGTGAGCCCAGCCTTTTGCGCCCTCATCCATCGCACCGTGCCCGGTCCAGGCGAGTGTCGCCAGCGCCACAGCGCTGGCGATCACCACGACGCCGAGGAGAGGCGCACGTCCGGCCGCCGCCAAGGCGGCGACCGACGCCACGACCAGCGCGGTCATGCGTGCTTCCCATGCCGTGCCTATGGTCGACCCGGAAAGCAGCATTCCGATCGCCTCGCGATCGATTGGCCAGGGCGGTGTGCCCGCCATCGCCGCAGCGAGTAGCGCGAGTGCGATGGCGGAGAGCAGAAGGCCCAGCAAACCGAGACCGACGAGCCAGAGGCGCAACGCGAGCGCGCTGGCGCGCTCGCGTCCCTTGAGGCCGTAGAGGCCGAATGCCGACAGGCCGAACAGCCCGCCCAGCGCCAGAAAGAGCGCGAAGCGTACAGCGATCAGCGGCCAGTCGGTTTCCACGTCACTTGACCGCGAAGGTGTAGTTGCCGGCGACGCGGTGGGTGTCGCTCGACACGACATGCCATGCAACGGTGTAGCGGCCCGGAGCGAGCGGCGCCTTGGGCGTAAGGACAAGCGTGCTGCCGTCACCGGCGACGGCTGCCGTCGTCGTGATCTTCATCGGCGCGTGCGTTGCCCCGCCATGTCCGGTCATCATGAGATCGGCGCCGGAGAACTTCGGCATCAGCTTTTCGCTGAAACGCAGCTCGATACGGGCAGGCTTGTCGACGGTCGCATTCGCGGTCGGCGAGGCTGTCACGAGTTTCGGATGAGCCTGCGCTGCGCTGGCGATGCCGAGAAGGGCGAGGGCGGTAGGGAGGAAGATGCTACGCATGAGATTACTCCGTGGGTTCGTGCCCTATCTACGCGCCCCGGTCGCGCACCCCTTAGCCGCCCGATGAGGGATGTCGGGCAATCCTGCGTATGAAATGCTAGTGGGGTGGAGTGGAAAGCATGGACGAACTGGACAGAGCATTGGCGAGGCTGGCGGGCGCACCCGCCCCTGCCGCGCTGGACGGCATCGAGACGCGGGTACTTGCACGGATCGGCTCGCGGCCCGTCGTGCGGCAGGCCGGCATCGGTCTTGGCGTAGTGACGGCAGCGGCGCTTGCGATCGGCATCGTCGGAGCCGAGCTGCCCGTCGCTGCCCGCCCGACCGTTTCCCTGGCCCCGCTTGGCGGAGCGTCGCCGCTTGCGCCTTCCTCCTTGCTCCTGGGTGAGCAATGACCTCGACGACGCGCATCGTTCTCGGTGTCGTGCTCGCCTTTCTGGCCGCGATCGGAGGCGTGTTCGTCGGGCGGGCGCTGTTGCCGCAGCCCAAGCAGCCAGGTGCCGCGCTGCATGACGTATTGCACCACAAGCTGACGCTCGACGACGGCCAGCAGGCACGGTTGAAGGTGCTGGAAGATCGCTTCGCGATGCAGCGGCGTGCGCTCGAGCTCGAAATGCGCGCTGCCAACACCCGGCTCGCCGAGGCGATCCAAACCGAACATGGCAATGGCCTCAAGGTCGCAGCCGCGGTGGACCAGAGCCATGCGGCGATGGGCGAGCTGCAAAAGGCGACGCTCGCGCATATCTTCGCCATGCGGCAGTTGCTGCGACCCGATCAGACCTCCCAATTTGATGCCGCGGTGGTGAAGGCACTCACCGACGGTCAGGGGTGAGCATCGACTGGACCGCATTGTCTGACGGCGAACTGGCGACGCTCAGTATCGCCGGCCGTCAGGCGGCCTTTGCGGAAATCATGCGCCGTTACCGTCAGCCGGTTTTTCGGCTCGCGCGTGCCTCTGTAGGCGAAACCGATGAAGCGCTTGATCTGGTTCAGGAAACCTTTGTTGCCGCGCATCAGGCGTTGCCGCGCTACGACACGCAGCGCGCGATGAAGGCATGGCTGTCGACGATCGCGATCAACAAATGCCGGGATTGGGCGAGGAAGCGCGCCGTTCGCCGTTTTCTGTCCTTCGGCTTCGCGGCGGAGGATCAGGCTGACACCCTTCCCGACAACGCCGTGCCGATCGATGACAGTGCAGCCGATCGCCAGGAGCTTGATCGGGTGACGCGCGCTATCTCGACGTTGCCGGTCAATCTGAAGGAGCCGCTGGTGCTGCGGACGATCGAGGGCTTGAGCCAGGCGGAGACGGCCGAGGTGTTGGGTATCAGCCAGAAGGCGGTCGAAACCCGCCTTTATCGCGCGCGGGCGCAGCTCATGGAAAAGTTGAACGCGGCTAAGGGATGATCGGGCGAGACGCGTAGAAGGGGTGAGGGCCGATCGCGGCCCGACCCTTGAGGAGCTTCGATGTCGCGCGTTCTCGATCGCCGCCAAGTGCTGCGCGGTGCCACCATGGCGGGAGGCGGCCTTGCCCTGTCGGCCTATATGCCGGCGTGGGCGCAATCCGTTTCCGCTGGTATCGCCAAACCGTTGCCGACCGTCTCGGGCGAGGACATTACGCTGAGGGTCGCGCATCAGAAGATGATGATCGACGGGCGGGAAAGCCACGCGATTGGCATCAACGGCACCGTGCCGGCACCGCTGATCCGCCTGCGCGAAGGCCAGAATGTGCGCCTTCATGTCGTCAACGACCTGGACGAAGAAACCTCGATCCACTGGCACGGCCTGCTGGTGCCGTTTCAGATGGACGGTGTTCCTGGCATCAGCTTTCCCGGCATTCCAGCGCGCTCGACCTTCACCTACGAATTTCCGATCATCCAGAGCGGCACTTACTGGTATCACAGCCATTCGGGGCTTCAGGAACAGGACGGTCACTACGGGCCGATCCTGATCGATCCCAAGGACCCGGACCCGGTGCAGTTCGATCGCGAGCACGTCATCGTGCTATCCGATCACAGCTTCCAGCATTCGCATTACCTGTTCGACCGGCTCAAGAAGGAGTCGGGCTATTTCAACCGCCAGCGCCAGACCTTGGCCGGCTTGCTCGCGGGCAAGGATCAGCCGCTCAAAGAGCGGTTGATGTGGGGCAAGATGCGGATGGACCCAGCTGACGTCGCCGACGTGACCGGATCGACCTACACCTATCTGGTCAACGGTCATGGGCCGCGCGACAACTGGACCGCGCTGTTCAAGCCCGGCGAGCGGGTCCGGCTCCGCTTCATCAACGCATCGTCCATGACGACCTTCAACGTCCGCATTCCGGGCCTGCCGATGACGATCGTCGCAGCGGACGGCCTGAACGTGCGGCCGGTCCAGATCGATGAGTTCCAGTTCGGTCCCGCCGAAACCTATGATGCGATCGTTACGCCTCCCGACATGCGCGCGTACACGCTCGTCGGCGAAAGTGTTGACCGCTCTGGCCAAGCCCGGGCCACGCTCGCGCCGCGTGAGGGCATGGCTGCCGAGGTTCCTCCCCTCCGCAAGCGTCCGCTCGCGACCATGAAGGACATGGGCATGGGCGGCCACGACATGGGCACCATGGATCACGGCGCCATGCAAGGCATGGGGAACGGTGCGGCGGGCGCGCAGGCCGGTTCGATGGCGGGCATGGACCATAGCGCGATGAACCATGGTGCCGGTGCCGGCTCGATGCAGGGGATGAATCATTCCCAGATGAACCACGGCACGGCCGCTGCCGCTGCCGGAGGGATGGCCGGAATGGCGATGCCGCAGGGTCAAAGCGGCACGATGGCCGGGATGGATCATGGCTCGGGCGCAATGCCCGGCATGGCAGGCGATCAGTCGATGGCCGGCATGGACATGGGTGGCATGGACATGGGCAACATGAACATGCGCGACTTCTCGAAGGCACCGGAGGTGAAGAAGGGGCCGGGCGTTCAGACCATCTCGGCTATGCCGGTGGACCGCACCGGCGATCCGGGTCAGGGGCTGGAGAATGTCGGCCACCGCGTGCTGACCTATCGCGATCTGATGGCGCTCGACCGCAACCCCGATACGCGGGCACCAGAGCGCGAGATCAAGCTTCACCTCACCGGCAACATGGAACGCTACATGTGGGGCTTCGACGGCGAAAAGCTGTCAGAGAACCCCGATCCGATCACGCTGCTGCATGGCGAGCGGGTGCGCGTCACCCTCATCAACGACACGATGATGGGCCACCCGATCCACATTCACGGTCACTTCTTCGAGCTGGTGACGGGGAAAGGCGCCTATGCGCCCCGAAAGCATACTGTGCTGGTCCAACCGGGCGGAACTGTCAGTTGGGACGTGACGGGAGAGGAAGGCGACTGGGCGTTCCACTGCCACATGCTCTACCACATGCACGCGGGCATGATGCGTGTCGTCCAGGTCCGCAAGGCCGGGGAGGCCGCAGCATGAGCCGGTCGATCCTCCTTGCCGGTTTGGCATCAGCGATCATCGCTGTTCCTGCCTTCGCACAGAGCATGGACCATTCCATGCACGACATGCCGGGCATGACCATGCCGGCCAAGCCTGCCGCCAAGGCCGCCCCGAAACCCGCGCGGAAAGCCGCCGCGAAGCCGGCATCCAAGCGCAAGGCACCTGCCAGAAAGACGGCGTCCCGACGTGCGCAGGCCCAAGCTCCGGCGACTGACCCGCACGCCGGTCACGATATGAGCGGGATGCAGGGGATGGACATGGGCGGCCAGCAGTCGGCCCCCGCCTCGAACCCGCACGCGGGCCACGATATGTCGGCCATGCCCGGCATGGGTGCCCCGGCAGGAACGGCGCAGGACCAACACGCCGGCCACGACATGAACGCGATGCCGGGCATGGCGATGAACGGCGATCAGGGCGGCGCTAAAGTCGGGACCGACCTGCCCCCCGGCAATAAGCCCGCACCCGCTCCCTCCGGCGATCATCTTGCCGATCGTTTCTGGGGTGCGAAGGCGATGGCGACCTCCCGCGAGGACGATCTGCGTCGCGAGCATGGCGGGATGACCTACTATCAGGTGCTCTTCAATCTGGCCGAGTACCAGGCTCGCAAGGGTAGCGACGGGTATCGTTGGGATGGCGAGGCGTGGGTCGGAGGCGACATTGATCGCCTGTGGCTGAAGTCGGAGGGCGAAGGCAGTTTCGGCAAGTCGCTCGACAGCGCCGAGGTTCAGGCGCTCTACAGCCATGCACTCGACCCCTATTGGAACCTCCAGGCGGGCGTCCGCTACGACATCAAACCCAACCCTTCCCGGACCTATGCGACCGTGGGTATCGAGGGGCTGGCACCTTACTGGTTCGAGGTAGAAGGTGCGCTGTTCCTGTCGAACAAGGGCGAGGTGCTGGGTCGTGCTGAGGGCTATTACGATCAGCGCATCACCAATTATTTCACGCTTCAGCCAAGGGTCGAAGCCAACTTCTCTGCGCAGGACGTGCCGGAGACAGGCACCGGGTCGGGGCTTACCGATCTGGAGGCAGGCCTGAGGCTTCGGTATGAAGGCCGGCGCGAGCTGGCGCCGTATATCGGCGTGTCGTGGGAACGGCAGTTCGGCGACACCGCGCGCTTCACGCGGGCACGCGGCGGTGACACCGGCGGGTTCAGCTTCGTCGCTGGCGTGAGGACCTGGTTCTGAGCCCGCGGTTGCGCCTCCACATCGGGGCGAGCAAGGTCCATCGCTGGCTTGCTCTCCTGATCGGGGCGCAGGTGATCGTATGGTTCACCAGCGGACTCATTATGAGCCTGCTGCCGATCGACACGGTTCACGGCGATCACCGGATCGATCGCAATGCCGAGCCGGCGCTGTCGATCGACCAAACCTTTGCACCCGTTCCTGCCCTGCTCGCGAATGCCGGCGTGCCTGTCCGTCAGCTTCAACACCGGATGCTGCTCGGCCGACCCGTCGTTGAGGCGCAGCTTGCCGATGGCAAAATCCGGTTGCTCGACGCCCGGACGGCTGCGCCGCTCCCACCGATCGACATGAGGGCCGCGGCGGCCATCGCCGGCAGGGCCTATCGAGGCGGACCCGCAGTTCCGACGATGGAGCGGGTGGAGCGCCCGAGCACCGAATATCGCGGCAGCCTTCCCGCATGGCGCGCATCGTTCCCTGACAAAGATGCGACGCGCATCTACGTGTCGGCGGAAACCGGCCGGCTGACCTCGGTGCGTACCGGAACGTGGCGGCTCTACGACTTCTTCTGGGGCCTCCATATCATGGACTGGACCGAGCACGAACGCTTCAACACGCCGTGGCTGATGGCCTTTGCGGCGGGTGGCCTCGTGTTCGGCGTCGCGGGTGCGATCCTCCTGTTCATGCGCTGGCCGCGACGCAGGCGGAGAAAAGTGCAAGGGACAGCCCGAACCGCCGCGTAGTTTCTTTGGGGGGTGCCAAAGGAGAACGAGCGATGGACCACGACCAGCACCGATCCGGCCAGGGTGGCGGGATGGGCATGAGCTACGGGCGGTTCGCCGCCATGATAGCGACATCGACCGTCGTGATGTTCGGGTTGATGTACCTGAACACCTATGCCCTGAGCCACGTCGAGTACAGTCAGACCCGGACGTGGATGGCGATCGTCATGGGTGCCGTGATGGCGATCATCATGCTCGGTTTCATGTGGGGCATGTACCCGAACCGCCGCGCCAATCTCGGCATCGTGGCAGGCGCCGTCATCGTGTTCACCGGCGCGCTGTGGCTTGTCCGCAGCCAGGACACAGTCGGTGACGTTGCCTACATGAAGGCGATGATCCCGCACCACTCGATCGCGATCATGACGAGCGAACGGGCACACATCAAAGACCCGGAAGTGCGTAAGCTCGCTGACGGCATCATCGACGCCCAGGTTCGCGAAATTACGCAGATGAAGCGGATGATCGCCCGACTGGAAGCGAACCCCACGCCCCCGAACGCGCCGGACCTGCCTTCCTATCGCGACCGGCAGGTGCCGCCCCCGCCCCCCGAGACGGATCAGAGCACCGGCATCAACACCTTGCAGCCGGTCCGATAGATTTACCGTTGGTTGAGGGGTGGCGTGCTGGTGCACGTACCTTTTCGCATGGGCGGGGGTAACGTGGAGAAATCAGACATGAAGACAATCGCGATCATGACCGCCGCCCTGTTCGCCGCCGCCCCGGCATTGGCGCAGCAGACCGGGCATCAGGGGATGGATCATCAGGGAATGAACCATGCAGGCATGATGCAGCCGAGCGCGGCCAATCCCTACGGCCCCGACATGATGAAGATGCACGAGCGGATGATGGCGGCAAAGGGTGCCGACGCCGGCGAGACGTGGATTCGTCAGATGATCGAGCATCACCGCGGCGCGATCACGATGTCGCAGACGGCACTTCGCAGTACCCGGAATGCGGAAATCCGTCGTGAGGCGCAGAAGACGATCGACAGCCAGAACCGTGAGATCGCGACGTTGAACGCCATGCTTCGCAAAATGGGCAAGAACCCGCAGTAACCGACCCGCCCTCGCCTTTGGGCGACACAAGTCAGCTATTGGAGAGCCGATGATGAGCCGACCTTTTCGTGCTGCGATAGCCGCCTTGTTGATGGGGCTTCCCGCGACCGCGATGGCCGCAGCCGACATTGCCATGCACCGCGATCCGGGGTGTGGTTGCTGCGAGAAGTGGGCTGAGCAGGTCCGCCAGCAGTTCGGCCGCAAGGTGCGGATCATCGACGATGCCAATCGCGGCGCTTTGCAGCGTCGCGTCGGCGTCCCGGCGGATCAGCTATCCTGTCATACCGCCATCGTCGACGGCATGGCCTTCGAGGGCCATGTTCCGATCGCTGACATGAAGCGCGTTCTGGCGCAGCGTCCCAAAGGCGTCAGTGGGCTGGCAGTCGGCGGGATGCCGCTCGGGTCGCCCGGCATGGAGGTAGCGGGCATGAAGGCCCAGCCCTTCTCCGTCATCGCGTTCGGCCCGGGCGGTCGCCGCGTCTATGCCCGGCATGGTTAGGTAGCTGGCGGGAGCGATGAACCGCTCCCGCCCGCCGTCAGATCAGTGCTTCATGCCCGACATGTCGTGGCCAGCGTGATCGCCGCCCTTCTTCATGTCCGCGCAGCAATCCTTCTTGCAGCAGTCGCTGCCGTCCTTGCAGCAGGTCTTGTCCGCGCCGCAGCAGCCGGCATCGGCCGCGAATGCAACGCCGGGGATCGCCAGCGCCAGGGCAGCGCCGATCAACTTGAACTTGGTCATTGGTAACTCCGTCGATTGAATGTGTGGGTAGTTCGGATCGTCACACAGCTCGCGGAGGGGGTGTTGCAGGCGGAACGGGCATTCCCATCAATCCCGCAACAGGTAGTGGTTTGAGCGCGATGCGGATCGGAGCGTTAGGTCCGGTCTGCGCCAACGCTTCACTCTGAACTGCCATGCAGGGCGTCGAGCAGGCTGCTTGTTGCGGGGCCTTCGTGGGTTTGTGACTTCCCTCGCAATCGGCCATCTCGGATGCGACCGGCGCGGCGTTCGCCACGGCCTCGCAGATCGGGCCGAGGTGCAGGACAAGCATCACCGCCAGCATGGTCAGCACCGCCAGGCGAAGCGGGCGGGCAAGGCGGTTCAATCGACGCTCCACAGGCTTATCGATCCCGATCACCGTTCGATGTCAATGCGCCATCGAGAGCGCTGCTGGCGCGGCAATCATCCAGATCGCCATCGCGACCATCATCACGTTCTCGGTGAGCGACAGGAAGCCGAGCGGCACGTTGCTGTCTCCGCCGACACAGGCGCACTTCAGCTCGCGCTTGTCGATATAGACGGCCTTGATGACCGACACCGCACCGATCGTGCCGATGACGAGCGCGACCGGCACCGAGAGCCAGGTCAATGCACCCGCCGCCATCAGAACGCCCGCCAGACCCTCCGCGTAGGGGTAGATATAGGAATAGGGCACCCATCGCTTGGCAAGTAGGTCGTAGTTGAGGAACATGCTCGAAAAGCTCTCGACGTTCTGGAGCTTGAGCATCGCGAGCACGCACATCGAGAAGGCGATGAACCACTCTCCCGCGCGCACCGTGACGGGCGTACCGAACGCGGCGTAGCTAGCGGCCAGCGCCATCAGTGCCGTCATAGCGAACACCGCGATCACCGGGCGGTAGGTGACGGCCTTGGGATCGCGCACTGCCTTGCCGAAGAAACGGCGCAGGTCGTCATAGCCTCCTACCCGCTCGCCCCCGATGAAGGTTTGCGGCGTCGTCTTGACCCCGTGCTTCGCCTTGAAGGCGTCAGTTTCCTCCCGCGTGCGCAGCCAGTGGTCCTCGACCTCATAACCCTGTCGCCGAAGCAGATCCTTCGCCTTCAGACCATAGGGGCAGGTGTGCTCCGGCATCACCATCCGGTAGATTATCGCGCTTTTGGGGGCCGCGGTCGCCATCGTCTTCTCCGTGTTCTCGCGACCCCTATATGGGGTCTGTAGTATAGTACGGAGTCAAGCATGGTATCCCTCACGATTGCCGGTTTAGCGCGTGAGGGTGGCGTCGGCGTCGAGACGGTTCGCTATTATCAGCGACGCGGACTCCTCGACACGCCCCAACGTCCTCAGGGAGCCGGATCGAGCGGCGGGGTCAGGCGCTATGGGCCCGAAGATGTGCGCCGGCTTCGCTTCATCCGCTCGGCTCAGGCCGCGGGATTCAGACTTGAACAGATAGGTGACCTGCTCGTGCTGAACGCGACCGATGATCGTGCGCAGGCGCGCCAGCTTGCCCGCGAGCAGATTGCTGCCTTGGACATAAAAATCAAGGAACTCAATCGCGCGCGCGCGTCTCTTCAACATTTAGCCGACGAATGCGGTAATGGCTTCGACGGCCCGTGTCCGATCCTGACGGCCTTCGATCGATCCTAAGCGTCGGTTAACCTTCGTTGTCCCATAAATGGGGAGGTTGCGCTTTCTGAGACGCGTCAAACCTTCCCAAATCTTGATCGAAAGCGGGAAAGGGGCGCGATCAGGATTGCGGCGCGGCGGCGATGCTCGCCAAGTCCGTGGCCGCATCGATCGACGTGCCGGCTTCCCCATCGCTCATGACGATCTCCGCTTCCGGATGATCCTTCGTGATCGCGACAATGCTTCGACTAGCGAGGCCAGTCTCATCGTTCACTTCATAGGCTTGCTGGGCGACGCGCCTGCCGCGCCATCCCGTTCCATTTCTTCCGCGCTTATCGCCTCTTGTTCGGGGGCAGGCAGATGGCGGTACAACGTCGCCACCGACACACCGATCGTTGGTGCGATCTCACGGGCGGACATGCCCGATGCCAAGAGCTTTCGCGCGGCCTCGATCCGCTTGGGCGTCATGACCTTCTTGCGCCCGCCTACCCGGCCCTCGCTACGCGCGACGATGAGCGCGGCCGTCGTTCGCTCGCGCACGAGGTCGCGTTCCATCTCGGCCATCGCAGCCATGATGTGAAAGACGAGCTTCCCCGCCGTCCCTGCTGTGTCGATGCCATCGGTGATGGATCGGAGGCCGATGCCGCGATCTGCCAGCTCGGCCGCAAGGTCGACCAGCCCCTTCATCGTCCTGCCAAGGCGATCGAGCTTCCATACGACCAGCACGTCCCCCTCGCGAGCGTGCGACAACGCTTCGGCCAGGCCAGTGCGGTTCGCCTTGGCGCCAGATGCCTTGTCCGAGAAAGTGCGATCGCAGCCAGCTTCCTTCAGCGCTACGAGCTGCGGCGTCAGATCCTGTTCCGCGGTCGACACGCGTGCATAGCCGATTAGCATCGATCAGTCTCAAAACTCATCCACGCCCCCTATCATGACCATCTCATTTTGCGAAAGCGTTTTGAGACACGGCCGATTGCTGCTATCGGTGTCTCACATGAAGTCGCTTCAAAAACGATCGTTTGCGAGACACGCCGGCAGCTTCGGTCGCCAAAAGCACGAAGCCACGCGTCGCGCACCGCAAACGGTCACCGAAAGCACGAACTTTGCAGCCTGTGCCGAGGCGATTGGAGGGAGGCGGGAGATTTCGCGGCCCATCTTCGTGCTTTCACCGACCGATCGCTATCGGGCGGGGGCTGGCGCGCGATGAACGACCCCGCTTCGATCCAGGGCGACCTTTTCGCGCTCGACAGCCCGTTGCTGACTGAGGTCCGTGGCGAGCGCTCGTTGATGGCCTTTCCGTTCTTTGCCTTGAGCAAAGGGAAATGGACAAAGCCGCTCGCCTATAAGACCGACGCGGTTTCAATCGAAATCGTCGCCACGTCCAAGGGTATTGCGACGATCTATGACAAGGAAGTGCTGCTCTATATCGCCAGCCTGATGGTGGCGAAACTGGAAGCCGGTGTCGGCGTGTCGCAAGACTTCTACTTCACGGCTCATGATCTATTCCGCGTCACTGGCGTCAATGGATCGGCGCGATCCTACGCTCGCCTGTCGGACGCATTGGAGCGGCTGCAGGGCACGCAGATCAAGACCAACATCGAGGCTGGTGGCGAGGGCCAGGCCGGCTTTTTCTCGTGGCTGTCCGAGGCCCAGCTTCATTACACCAAGACCAAAACTGGCGATAAGCGGCTGAAAGCCGTCAAGGTACGGCTGTGCGATTGGCTATACCGTGCCATTCTGCGAGACCGGCGTGTGCTCGACTATGCTCCCAGCTATTTCCAGCTCGGTCCCATCGAGCGGCGGCTTTACGAGGTTGCCCGCTCTGCCTGTGTGCATGGTGCTGTCGATGTCGATCTTGACGAGCTGCGCTTACAACTCGGCTATCAAAGCTCGCTCAAGCATTTCCGCTACGAGCTTAAACGAATAGCCGACGAAAACAGCATTCCCGGCTTCACCTTCGATTTGCTCGAACATGCCGCGACATCTGAAAAAGGGCGATCGCGACGCAACGCCGGAGCTGGACGGGTCAAGATTACTCCCCGCGCCCTCTTGGCAAGTGCCTGACCTCTTCATCAGTTCGACTTCGCGAATCAACTAAGCGGCGTTGCCGCCCTTCGGTCAGCGATAGCACGAAGTAGGGTCGGCCAAAGCACGAAGCGCGGTCGCCAATAGCACGAACGCGATCGGCAACGGTCAGCGAAAGCACGAACTTTTGTTGGGGTCGGTCGTCGAAAGCACGAACTTCAACTGTTTCGCCCCCCCGCGTAATTCGCCAAAAATATCGGAGTGCCGGAAGCATTCTGCGATCGGCCATCAGGGAGCGGCCGTGACCACATAAACGAATGCCCGGCACGAAGGCCGGGCACCCTGGAACGTGATGAGCGATGCCTGCAAGCATCGATCGGGACGTAAGACACCCCCCTCATACTCGTTCCCGAGCCTTGGTTCAAGGGAGCGCGCTTCGCGCCACGCTCTAGTTTTGCCTGGTCCCGGCCCCACGAAGGGGACGGAAGATGGGAGCTGTTTCACTCGCGAAGGCGAGCTTCATGGCGCTCGACCGCATCGAGCGGGCGCGCCCACGATCGCGATCGGGGTCTGCAAATCCGACACGGGCGCATGTCCACCCGAACAGCCGCAAGGCGGGCACGTTCGAGGACGACTTCTTCTATAGCTATGCCAAAGGCGAGACCGACCGGCTCTACAAGAAGGCCGTCGAGCTGCTGAAGCGCAAGAATGCCGTGCGCAGGCTGGCGCGCGCTGAGGGGCGACAACTCACCGAAGACGAGCGGCTTGTGACGCTAATAACGCCGGCAGCCGTGCGCGTGTTCGAGCAGCTTACCACCTTGGCCCGGACGTGCGCCGGCAAGGTGTTTCCGACCTGGGAGTGGATCGAGGCTGCAAGCGGCCTGTCTCGTGCGAGCGTCGGGCGGGGCCTTTCGATCCTCGCCACGATGGGCTTGATCGAGAAGCAGCGCCGCTGCGTGCCGATCGATCCGCCCGCTGATCGTCCCAAGGCCCGCAATGCGCAGACGTCGAACGTCTATCGCATGAGCTTTCCCAATCGGCTTGCTCGATTTCTTCCGCGCTTCCTGCGTCCCGCTCCGCTCCCCGACGATGTTGTGCAACGCGAGATCGACCGCATCGAAGAAATCGAGACGATGCGCCTTTGGCGGACGCCGCGACAGGTGGTGGCTGAGGAGATCGAGGACGACGGTCTGCGCCGGGTGTTGGACAGCCTTGCCATTGCGCTCGAGAAGCAAGAGTCTCAAAAAAATGGTCAACCGCTCCTAGATTCATATAACCTAAGGCCAGATGGAGTTGGCCTAGTCGGCCAACGCTCTAACGCCTGACGGCGCAGAACGGCCTAGACGAACCCGCAGGACAAAATCCCAGCCCGAGGCACCTAGCCGCTCCGTCGGACGCGCCGCTACGCGTCGCGATGCTCCCGAGAGGAGCAAGCGGTTTCCGTCGCGCTCAAATGGCCACGTTCGTGCTTGCTGATAGCGATTTTCATCGACGAACGCGGCCGTAGCATCCAGCCCAAAGGGCCGCAGAGGCGTGATCGGCACCGTCATCTCATTTCCAAAGCTGCCTGCCATCTCAATTCGGCTCGGTGGTTGCGGCTTGAACGACCTTCCTCTTGTCGCGTCGGCATTCCTGTTGGGCGCGAAGTCGATGCCGCGCGATTGTGATTGCCGTCCTTCGATTGGCTATTCCTGTATTGATGGGAAAATGGGCGCTGGCCGCCTTGTACGATCAAGCAAAAAACCGGCTGCGCCTACGGTTTCCGCCACGCGGACCCTCCGTTTTTTAGCTGGATCGCGGCGTCTGCACTCCCCTTCAATTCCCATCAGGAATGAGCCTGATCGATCGAAAGGACAGGACCATGCAGAATATCGCGGAGTTTCGGATCATCGGCCGGGTGGGCAAGATCTCTGAGCACGACAAGGTGACGAAGGTGAACGTCGCCGCCAACTACAACCGCCAGGAGAATGGCGAGTGGGTGACGGACACCCATTGGAACGAGGTGACGCTGTTCGGCAAGCTGATCGAGCGCGGCGGCAAAGCCCAGAAGGGCGACCTGGTGCATATCACGGGCCGCGTGCGCCAAAACTCCTACGACACGGCTGAGGGCCGGCGCTACACGGTGGAGCTGATCGCCGACGGCTTTGCGGTACTCGCCAAGGGATCGGAGGATCGCGACTAAGAGCGGTCGGGGCCGCCTACTGGCGGCCCTTCTCGCCGGCGAAGTTCCAGCTCGACCGCTTCGCGCATGAAGTCGGACTGGTTCTCACCATCCCGCAGCACGGCCTTGATCCGGCCGAGCGTCCCTTCCGGAAATCGCGCCATCGTCTTTTCCGCGTTAATCCGCGGGCGACCTGCCGTTCCTGATTTGCTAGTGGTCATCCCGAAGTACGCATATTGTTGATACCACCTATTGACGTGATTTCAGATACCACTTATTACAGGATGCGCCTTTCATCAAGGCGACGGAGGCACTGCCATGTGGGATAATCTGCTGACGATCGGACTATTCGTCCTGATTGGTTGGGCCGTCCTTCGGGGCGGTGGCGGCCGTAATCCGCGCATTTGGAGCGGCGACACGCCCGATGAGGAGGCGCGTCGCAACACGCGAACCGATTCCAACTATCGCGGCTATGACCATTGGAACAACAATTCGGATCGGGGTTGGTAGGGCGTGAAGACCATTGCCATTAATGTGGAGAAGGGCGGCGCCGGCAAGACGATGATCGCTTGTCACTTGGCGTGGGTGCTGGCTGATGCCGGGCATCGTGTGCTGTTCCTCGACCTTGACCGGCAGTGCAATGCAACCGATGCCCTCGCCGACTTCGAGAGCCTTGGCACGTGTAAGCCGCTGTTCGAGCCGAACTATGTTCCGCCGACCAGCCTTCCCCGCCTCTCTATCTATTCGAACCGCATGGGCGGCGAATACGATGCCGACTATCCTCGCGCGCTGACTAACATTAATGCCAATTTTCCCGCGCTCGATTCTCATTTCGACTTTTGCGTCATCGATACGCCGCCCTCTTGGTCGTGGATCAACTATGCGGCGCTGCTGGTATGCAATCACTTGATTGTTCCCGTCGAGCTAGGACCGTTCGGGCCGGCAGCGACGAAGCAGGTTTCGGACTCGATTGCGACGGTGAACCAGCGCCGGAAGACGCCAATCCACGTCGTGGGGCTAGTTCCGAACCGAGTGCGTGCAAACGACACCCATCAAATGAAGATGCTTGCTGCGATCAAGGAGAAGATCGGGCGCAATCTGTTCACGAACTTTCTTCCCGAGCGTGCGCACTACAGCCAGGCGATGCAGGAGCATGTCCCGGTCTGGCGGTTCGACAAAGACGTTCGGACCTCTTTGCCGCCCATGCGCGCCTTCCTTGAGGAAGCCATGACCCGGATCGGGAGCCACAAATGACAGATTTCTCCGGCTTTGATGTTTTCAGCGAGAAAGCGGCTGTTGCTGACGCCGATCGCGTCCAGCTTCTCGATCCCGAGCTGCTCTACCCCGATCCCGAGAACGTGCGGAGTGCGATCGACGAAGCGACGATCGATGAGATGGCCGAGACGATCAAGGAGCGGGGCCAGCTTCAACCGATCACCGTCGCGCCCAAGGATGAAGATGGGCGCTATCGGATCATGTTCGGCGAGCGGCGCTGGCGTGCGTGCCGGAAGCTGGGAATGCAGGTCCGCGCGATCGTCAGCAAGGCCGACGACATCGAACAGGTGCGCATCGATCAATTCATCGAGAACGATCAGCGCGAGGACTTGTCGACCGCCGACATGATCCGTTTCGTCACCGGCCAGGTAGCGAAGGGACGTTCGCTCGCCGAGCTGGCACGCGCGACAGGCCGCAACCGCACGTTGCTGACCCGCTATCAGGGGCTGGCAAAGGCTCCCGATTATGTCGCGGCGCTATTTGCGGACATCTCGATGCGAAGTGCTGTCGCTTTGACCCAGGCTGCGAAGGCCGATGATGCGGCGACACGTGCGTTTGTTGCGAATACCGCCGCTGAGGACATGACCGTGCTGGCGTGTGAGCGGTTCGCGCGCGAGATTGGCGGGAAGAAGTCCACATCAAAGCCCGAGGCGGCTCCAGTGGAGGGTGTCGCGCCCCCTACCCCTGCCCCCACGCCGGAACCGTCGACTGATAGCGAGCCGGATGCAACTTCTTTGGCACCGACGACGGACGAGATCAGGGACGACGAAGCCGAACGCGCGCTGGATGAGACACCGGTTCCTGTTCTTTCCGCGCCGTCTCAAACCCCACCCCCCCGAGCAACGTCGAAACCGAAGGGTGGCAAGCCGCGCATCGAGCGCCCTACGATCGAGCTTGAAGGCAAGCGCGCAATGGTGGTCGAGGCGCTGCTACATTTCGACGGTGAAGCAGAGCCCCGGATCGTTAGCTGGCGCTAATCTCGCCGAGTGAACGGAGAGCGCCGGCAGTTGCCGCCCCTCGCTTCCAGGCTCAATCCTTCTTTCCGCGATTTCTCACTTGCAAGATGGATTGCTGTGCCACGTGGCACACGTGAAGGCAGATTTTAGTGGGGGATGTTTGATGGCAGGATAGGTGTTGCGGCGTCTTGTGTATTACATTAGCCTTCGGGCTATGTCGATTGCGCCGCAGCCTGCATCCCCCACAAAGGACACAGCGATGCTGACGGCGCGCGTCGATCGCGAGTTGCTGGCGGCGTTCGATGCAGTCGCCGAGGGGAGGGGAGGGCGGAGCGCTCTCCTCCGCACCGTCCTCCAGCAGTCATTGAAGCATGTCGCTGACGCGCCCCGGATCGCACCCAGGGCGGACAGCCCCAGCAATCGGGTCAACCTTCGTTTCACCGACGTCGAAACCGCAGTCCTCGATCATCGGGCGGCGCAACGCGGTGTCGATCGGGCAGGGTGGATCAAGGCGCTTGTCCGTCGCCATCTTGCGCTCAAGGCAGGTGTCGACGACGGGCTGCGCGACGCGGTGGCGCCGATCCGGATGCAGCTCACGCGGATCGGGCGAAATCTAAATCAGGCCATGAAGGCCGGGAACGCTGCGATGATGGCCGATAGCGGCCTGCAAATCGATCGTGAGCTGCGCAGGATCGCCGACATGCGCGAAGAGATCAACGAGCAGATCGAGGCGCTGGCGGCTGCGCTGCGCGGCGAAACCGCCTTTTGGGAGGTGGCTGACTAATGTCGTTCGGGGATCGCGAGGACGAGCTGTGGGAGGCAATGAAGCCCAGCTTCAAGCCACGCCTCGTCAGCGATCCGAACATCAAATACGCCAAGCATCTGGTCAATCGGACCGGGCCTTTCGCTACAAGAGGGGCGCTAACGTCACTTGGCCGCACTGATGTTCGGGCGACGCTTGCGCGCGTCGTGCGCCGAGCCCCGGAGGTGCTGGTCAAGGTTACGGGGCGGAAGAAGGGCGCGAAGCACCTTGCCGCGCATCTCGATTATATCGGCCGTCATGGCGACATTCCTCTTGAGACGCGCGACGGGGAACAGCTCGCGACGAAGGAGGATGCGCAGCGGATCGCGGATGAGTGGTCCGATTCCCTATACTGGCGGCAAGGGACGTCCGTTTCAGCCGTCGCGATGGTGTTTTCGATGCCGGCAGGCACGGACCCTGAAACTGTGAAGCAGGCCGTGCGCGAAACCGCCGAGCGCATGATCGGCGATAATCACGATTATCTCATGGCGCTCCATACGGACACGCCGCGACCTCACGTGCATTTGACCGTCCAGGCCGAGGGATTGAACCGCAAGCGGTTCGACCCACGCCGCGAGGATCTGTTTCGATTTCGCGAGGCGTTTGCCGAGGCGCTGCGCAGCCGGGGCGTCGAGGCCGAGGCAACGCCTCGTTACAGCCGAGGCCAGGGGAGGGCGGGGACCAGCATGGCGCTGACACAGCTTCGCGCCCGCATACGCAGCGGCGCATCCCGTCAGCCGACCGAAACAGATCTTCGTCAGGCCCGTGAGGCGATGCAGATCGCACTTGGCAATGCCGAGCAGCCCGCATTCGTGTCGAAGACCCGCGCGCGCTGGCAGGACACGAGGCGCCGCTATGAGGCTGCGGCCGATCGGCTCGACCGCAGCGCCGATCACGAGGATCGCAAGCTCGCCGGCGATGTCCGAACATTCCTCCAAGAGCGGGCCAACATCGAGACGGTCCCCGATAGGATGCTACGGGATGCCGAAGCGCGGGTCATAGCGGCGCGACAGCCAGCGCGGACCGATCCTTCGCCTGAACCGGGTGTGCCACGTGGCACACCTCCACCTCCGGCAAGACGTCGCTGACAATGCGCCATCAACTCACAGGAAATGCCGGCCTCTACCATGTCGCGCGCGAGCTATCCCGGCGGGGTTGGCATGTGATGCCGACGGTCAGAAATGCGCGTGGAGCCGATCTCTACGCCGCAAGCGATGACGAGGCGAGCGTACTGCCGATCCAGTCAAAAGCGCTGTCGAAGCGGGCGACGGTGCCCCTTGGCGGATCGCTCGACCGACTTTGCTCGCACTGGTGGGTCGTCACCATCAATGCAAACACTGCCTCGCCTACATGCTTCGTGCTGACGTTGGATGAAGTGAAGGCCGCAGCCCATCGTGGCGTCAACCAGGCCGGCACTGTCTCATACTGGCTCCAGCCCAAGTCCTAGGCGCTTGAAGAATATCGCGAGGCGTGGGATCGGCTTGGATCACCAGACGCACTGAGCGAACCCGCTAGTTCTTATTGAGGCCCATTTCCCTGCTCTGAAGCTTTGCTTTCCAAAGGGCCTCCACGCGGATGATCTCGTCAACCGTTAAGCCCGACCCGCAGACCTCCAGAATGGATACTTGGTAGTCCGAGAGCTCGCGACTTTTCAGCCCGATGTTGCCACCGTGGCCATCGCGCGCGTAGCCTGTCCAGCGGCCGAGAAAGCCATCCTCACCATAGGCGGAGCCTACATATTGCTCTTTGGTGCGGGGGCAGGTCAGAAGGTAGATCCCGCGCGCGGCCCTGAGCGCGGCGAGCCAGTTCGACGGCAGCGCCTCGATCGCCGAGAGGTTCGCGATGAAGGCCGTGTAGCCCGGGAAAGCCTCTTCCTGAAAGATGCGGGTGACTTTCAAAATGGGCTTCGGCTTCTCTTGTGCCCTTTGAACCCAGGCCCGCGTTCCCGGCCCCCAATCGATATAGACGCGACCCGCGTCCTCCATAGAGACGCCCACTACGGCCTGTCGGTATAGATCGAGTTCGCGGGCGCCTCCCTGTGTCACCGGCACGCCCCGCAGGGGATCAATGATGGTGGGATCGCACGGTCCTATCTTCTCGATCTCGTAGAGTCCTACGAACAGCGTCGAGGCTGCTGGGGTGACGACGAAGCTGGCCCAATATCTCCCTGTCAGCTTCGGTCCATTCTGAACGCTTTGGATGGACTGATAGAGCAGGAACCCGTCATGGTCGTCTCGCCACAAAGTGTATGGCGTCCGACCTGCATATTTGATTGTTTGGTGACGCAGCAGGCGCACGTCACGCGGATCGATGCCGTAGTCGTCCAGCAGTGAATTGAAGGTCAGCCCCATACCGCGATGGTAGCTCCGCGCCGAGGGAATGCGATGCGAAAATGGTCAGGCTCGATGGTGCGCTTCATCGGCTCCGGGATTTCTGAAGGATCTGATCCTGCGCCATCTCACGCACCCGCTGTTCCTGGCGCGCTTTGACCTCAATGCCGGCAATCGTCTCGCCACGGCCGATCCGAGCTGCCACTTCCTCCTTGCGCTCCGCCACGAACTCGCGCCGTTTATCGTAATCGCTGGGGAAGCGTTCGGCCGCGACCGCCATTGCAAGTGCGACATGGCTTTGCGCCTTGCGCAACTCGGGGTCTTTCGCGTTCTGGACATCTGACTGCCGGCGGAATCGTTCGGCCAGATCGGCACGCGGTTCGGCCTGTTCTCTCGTGTCGCGGGCCTGGTTGGCGGTCCGCGTCGATCGCGCTTGATTGTCGGGCACGCCGCCTTGCCGCAACGCCTCACGCTCGGCCGCGGCCTTCGTCTTCTCGTCAGGTTTGTAGCCGTCAACCTTTATGCCCTGCGCCGAGGCGGCGAGATAGGCAGCCCGCTGGAACTCGGCATCGCCGCTGACCTTGATCGCAGTCCACCCGTTTTCCTTCGCGAGCCGGATCAGATCGGGAAGGGAGTTTGGGTCTTTCGCCTTGATGCGATCAGGGGTGATGGTCGCGACCGGCTGTTTGTCGTGCGCGCTTCGATAGAGCTTGTCGCCAACCCGGAGGAACCGAGAGTCCAGCTCGGCGGGCACTTCCATCGGACGCCTGCGGCGTGCCTCGCCTTCCTTGCCTGTGCCGGCAGCTTCGACATTCTCAACCATGTCAGCGCTCCTGTTCGATTACACCAATGACCTCATTGCCACTTTGCTCGGCCGACACGTCGATGAGCATGTCGGGATGATCCTGGATGACGACGCAATCCATCGCGAAGGTGAATGGATCGGGGTCCGTGAGCTGATCGAATGTCGGCAGCACACAGTCGGGAAGATCCTCGTCATCACGCACTACGCGCGGGATCGGAGCCACTTGCGGCGCTGCCTCCACGCGCGCGCGAAAGAGGCCATCCGCGTAGTAGCGAATTTTGTCCCCGTGGATGGGTGGTATGCCGCCCCGCAAAAGGAGTAATTCGGTGTCGGGGAATTGCATCAACTCCTGCGGAAGCAGGAGGGCGCGGCGCTGATCCGACATGGATTTGGAGCGGTTCGCCAGAACGCCGTGGATCGTGAGCGACTTGGTGATCGATTCCTGCCCGATATAGCCGATCCGTTCGGAAAGCTCGTTCGCCACGCGCAGCTCTTTCGGCGTGAAGGCGACCTCGACGCCGCAGTTGGCGACGATCTCATTCGCCACGTGCTCACCATAGACAGCGCGAAGTTGAGAGCGGGACTGGATGACGGGCAAGAGCCGAATGCCGTAGCCCGCCACATAGGAAAAGGCGCTCGCAATCACCTGCGCCCGCCCTATCCGCGCAAATTCGTCCAGGATGACGAGGATCTTTAGCGGCGTCTTCTCGTCAGGGAGGTCACGCACGTTCAGGTCGACGAGTTGCTGAAACAGGAGGTTGTAGAGCGGCGCCACCCGATCCAGTTCGTCAGGGGAGACGCCCAGATAGATCGACATGCGCTTGGTGCGCAGCTCGCG
>JAIYAA010000097.1 GCA_027489295.1 Sphingomonadales bacterium
CGGACGAGGTGGTGGAGATAGGCGCGGCTCCAGGTGCCGCAGACCGGGCAGGGGCAGGCGGGGTCGAGCGGGCCCTGGTCCTCGGCGAACTTCGCGTTGCGGATGTTGATCGGCCCCTCGCGCGTAAACGCCTGGCCGGTGCGGCCCGAGCGGGTGGGCAGCACGCAATCGAACATGTCGATGCCGCGCTCGACCGCGCCGACGATGTCGTCGGGCTTGCCGACGCCCATCAGGTAGCGGGGCTTGGTCTCGTCGAGCTGGCCCGGGGCATAATCGAGCACGCCGAACATCGCCTCCTGACCCTCGCCGACCGCGAGGCCGCCGACCGCATAGCCGTCGAAGCCGATATCCTTCAACGCGTCGGCGCTGGCCTTGCGCAGCCCTTCGTCGAGCGCGCCCTGCTGGATGCCGAACAAGGCGGCGCGGGCGGCATGTTCCTCGCCCGAATCGAAGCCAGCGCGGCTGCGCTTGGCCCAGCGCATCGAGCGTTCCATAGCCTTGGCCTGCACGTCGCGGGTCGAGGTGGTCGGCACCAGTTCGTCGAACGCCATGACGATGTCGGACCTCAGCAGCCGCTGGATCTCCATCGAGCGCTCGGGGCTCATCATGTGGCGCGAGCCGTCGAGGTGCGAGGCGAAGGCGACGCCTTCCTCGCTGCGCTTGGTCAGCTCGGACAGGCTCATTACCTGATAGCCGCCGGAGTCGGTAAGGATCGGCCGGTCCCAGCCCATGAACTTGTGCAGGCCGCCCAGCCGCGCGACGCGCTCGGCGGTGGGGCGCAGCATCAGATGGTAGGTGTTGCCGAGCAGGATGTCGGCGCCGGATGCGCGCACGTCCTGCGGCTTCACGGCTTTCACGGTGGCGGCGGTGCCGACCGGCATGAAGGCGGGGGTGCGGATCTCGCCGCGCTGCATCGCGATGGTGCCGCGACGCGCCTTGCCGTCGGTGGCGTGGATGGTGAACTGGAAACGGGGCATGGAGCGCTATTGGCGCGTTTGGGGCCGGAATCCAAGGGAGGGGCGTGTGGCGGAAGAGGACGACGCGCTGCGGGCGATGGCGGCGCATCGCGGGCTGAAGCTGGTGAAGTCGCGGCGGCGGAAAGCGGGCGGCGACTTCGGGATGTACGGACTGAAGGATGCGGGCGGGGCGGAGGTGTTCGGCTTCGGCGCGGGCGGGCTGTCTGCGGACGCCGAAGCGATCCGCGAGTACTTGCGTGGCGGCATGCGGAGCGATTGGAGCACGTCCGTTGAGACCACGCCGGGGCCGAAGCGCGCTCCGAAGCCCAAGCCTGCCCCCAAGCCGAAGCCTGCACCTCCGCCCAAGCCACGCTTCAAGCCAGAGGTCGCCAACTTGCTGCGCGACCTGCCGGAGGTGAAGGAGGACGAGGCATTCGACGACCTGCTCAAGCGCCCGGGCGTGCGGATCGAGCGCATCGTCTCGCGCGGGCAATCCACCCCCGAGGACGCGCCGATGGTGCAGGACTGGGAGGAGTGGGTGGTGCTGCTCGAAGGCGCCGCCGGCATCCGCATCGAGGATTCGGCCGAGGTGCGGCTATCCCCCGGCGACCATCTGCGGATCGCGGCGGGGCAGAAACATTGGGTGACATGGACCGCGCGCGACCGGCCGAGCGTTTGGCTGGCCGTACATCTGGACGGATAGGAGCAGGACCATGGCCGAACCCCTCAACCCCGGCGACGACGCGGCGCCCGGTACCGCCGGCACCGGCGAGGATCTCTGCCGCCGCTGCGGCGGCTCGGGCCGGATAGACGGCGTCGAATGCCCGAACTGCGGCGGGACGGGGAAGGTGATCGAGGGGATCGGCGGGGGGTGAGCGGCGGTCCGCTTGCCGTGCCCCTGCGAAAGCAGGGGCCCAGGCTCGCGGGCGACTCACTCTCCTACCCTGGGCTCCTGTTTTCGCAGGAGCACAAGTGGCGCAATAGCGCCCTCTCGCGTTTGCTTACGGTAGCAACAGCCCAGCCAGCGCCGCCGACATCAGGTTCGCCAGGCTCCCCGCGATCAACGCCTTGATCCCCAGCCGCGCGATCACCGGACGCTGGTTGGGCGCCAGGCTGCCGGTGGTGGCCATCTGGATCGCGATCGAGCTGAAATTGGCGAAGCCGCACAAGGCGAAGGTGATGATCGCCTTCGAACGCGGCGCCAGATCGGTGGCCTTGCCGAGCTCGATGAAGCCGACGAACTCGTTGAGCACTACCTTGGTGCCGAACAGGCTGCCTGCGGTGAGCGATTCGTGCCACGAGATGCCGAGCAGGTACATGACCGGCGCGAAGATCGTGCCGATGATCGCCTGGAAGCTGAGGTGCGGATAGCCGAACCAGCCGCCCACCATCCCGAGCAGGCCGTTGGCCAGCGCCACCAGCGCGACGAAGGCGAGCACCATCGCGCCCACCGCCACTGCGATCTTCACGCCGGTGGAGGCGCCATTGGCAGCCGCCATGATGATGTTGGCGGCGCGTTCCTCCTGGAAATCCTCCTCGGCGACGCGGATCACCTCGTCCTCGCCCGACATCGGCGCGTTGGCGACGACCGGATCGTCGGGCATGATGATCTTGGCCATCATCAGCCCGCCCGGCGCCGCCATGAACGACGCGGCAAGAAGGTAGGGCAGCGAGGCCGGCCCGAGCAGGCTGGCATAGGCGGCGAGGATCGTGCCCGCGACGCCGGCCATGCCCACGCTCATCACCGCGAACACCTGCGAGGGGGTGAGCCGGGCGAGATAGGGGCGGATCACCAGCGGTGCCTCGCTCTGACCGACGAAGATGTTCGCCGCCGCGCACAGCGATTCAACCTTGCTGACCCCGGTCACCTTCTCGATCGCGCCGCCGATCCAGCGCACCACCAGCTGCATGATGCCGACATGGTAGAGGATCGAGACGAGCGCGGCGAAGAAGATGATCACCGGCAGCGCGGCGATGGCGAGGCTCTGCCCGCCCAGCTCCGGCTTGGCGAGGTTGCCGAACAGCAGCTGGGTGCCCGCGCTGGCATAGCCGAGCAGCGCCGAGACGCCGTTCGCCATGCTGTGCAGCGCGACCTGGCCCCAGGCGGTGCGCAGGACGATGATCGCCGTGCCGGCCTGCAGCAGGAAGGCGGGCACGACGATGCGCAGGCGAATCGCCCGGCGATTGCTGGAAAGCAGGAAGGCGATGCCCAAAATCGCCAGCACCCCGAAAATGCCGATCGGGAAATGAGTCATTCTGAAGTCGTACGTCCCCAAGCCAGCGGAATTCCTGCCAGCAAACCCATCGACCATACACGGGATGGCGCCGCTTGCCAGCCGCTTCGCATGCGTCGCGGCGGGACAGGCGGGCTCAGGTGCGCGTGACCAGCCGCTTCAGCATCGCATCGGCGGCGGGCTGGGACAGCGGCGTCACCGTCGGTGAATAGGTCGCGGTCGACTTCACCGTCTTGGCATATTCGTGCGGCCGGCCGGCATAGGCGCGCACTTCACGCCGCAGCTGGTCCATCGTGCCGAATGCGTCCGCCGCATGCGCCATCGACAGGCCATGATCGATCGCGTTCATATACTGGGCGAACTGGGTGCGATCGGTGGCGGTCAGGTTGGACATCACGAAGAAATGGGTGAGCAGCCAGGCATGGTACGGCGTCCAGTCCATCCGCTTGGACGGCGCGTGGAGATAGCTGCCGGTGATCACCGCCGCCGTATCGAGCCGGCCATAGGCGCGCAGCATCGGGGTCAGGTTGGCCGGCTGCTGGCCATATTCGACCGAACCGTCGCGCTTGAACTCGACGGTCGAGAACAGCGCGCCGATGCCGTCGAAATACCAGCGCGGATAGGCGTTGGGCGCGTAATGGAGCACCATGTGCTGGGCATAGGCGCCGTAGAGGATCGATTCCCAGCTGCGCGTTACCGGCGGGTGGTTCACCGCCTTGCCGATGCAATCGGAGGCTGCATCCGATTCGCCGTCATTGTCGGCGGCGCCGGTGTCGCCGCAATCGGCATTGTTCGCCTTGGCGGTATCGGTGTCGATCACCTGGTCGGCGCGCGCCAGCGCCAGCACCGCGCCGTTCGGACGCGGATCGTAGAAGCGCTGCGCCGCGAACGGCTTGGCGAACGGCCCCTCGTCGGCGCCGATGTTGCGCAGGCCGCTGTCGCGCAGGTCCTTGGCCGTGCTGAACAGCACGATCTCGATCCGCGGCGGCTCGGCGGTGCGCGCGCGGACGCGGTAGAGCCGGTCGAGCAGTGCGTGCAGTTTCTCGAGGTTGTTGGTGATGCGCCGCAACTGCGCCTCGTCGCCGTCGGAATAGACGACCACGTCGTCGGCCTCCGCGCGCTTCCAGCGGCTGGGCGCTTCGCCTGGCGCCGGGGTGGAACCGGTCACGACGATCGGCGCGCCGTCCTGCCCGGCGGGCGCGGCTTGCGCATGCGCACCCGTCGAAACGCCGGCGATGCCGGCAACGCACAACATTACACTGCAAACGGAGCGAATCCGCATGGTACGCATCCCCCAACCCAGATGCGCCCCGCTATCACGACGTCCCGCGATCGCGCCAGAACCGATTCCGCGCCGCCGCGCGCCGGCCCGTCAGCCGTCGAGCCCTGCCGCGAAGGCGAGGCGCAGCGCTTCGGAAAGGCTGCGCGCCTCCAGCTTGGCCATCGCGTTGGCGCGGTGCACTTCCACCGTGCGCGGGGAGATGCCGAGGTCATAGGCGATCGTCTTGTTGGGATGGCCGCGCACCAGCCCGCGCAGCACGTCCTGCTCGCGCGGCGAGAGCATGGCGATGCGCCGCTCCGCGTCGGCGCGGGTGGCGATCACGGCGTCGCCTTCCTCCATCTGTTCGAAGCCGCGGTCCAGCGCCTCCAGCAACGTGTCGCGATCGAACGGCTTTTCGAGAAAGTCGATCGCGCCGCCCTTCATCGCCGCCACCGCGGTGCCGACATCGCCGTGGCCGGTGAGCACGATCACCGGTAGCTTGACGCCGCGCCTGCCCAGTTCGGCCTGCACCTCGATCCCGTCCATCTCCGGCATGCGGACGTCCAGCAGGATGCAGCCCCGCTTCGCATCCTGCACCCGTTCGAGGAACGCCGCGCCGGACGGATAGGTATCGACATCGAAGCCTGCCGTGCGCAGCATGAAGCTGGTCGATCGGCGGATCGATTCCTCGTCGTCCACGAGGTGGATGCGCTTGCGCTCGCTCATGCAGGGTCCTCGTTCGCCGACATCAGGGTAAAGTTGAAGATCGTCCCGCCTTCCGCGCGCGGCTCCGCCCAGATCCGGCCGCCATGGGCCTCGACGATGGTGCGGCAGATCGAGAGGCCCAGCCCCATGCCGCGTTCCTTGGTGGTGGCGAAGGCCTGGAACAGCCGCGGCGCCTGTTCGGGTGCGATGCCGGGGCCGCTATCCGCCACCCACACCCGCACCAGGTTGCGCGGCGCCAGCTCCGACCCGATCGTGATCTCGCGCACCGGGCTCGCCGCCATTGCCTCGATCGCGTTGCGGATCAGGTTCACCAGCACCTGCTGGATCTGCACCCGATCGCATAGCACCGCGGTAGCGTGCGGATCGAGCGCGTAGAAGGCGCGCACGCCCAGTTCGCGGGCGCCGGTGAGTGCCAGGCGGCTGGCTTCGTCGATCAGCCTAGGCAGGTCGATTAGCCCCATGTCCGCTTCGCCGCGCGCGACAAATTCGCGCAGGCGGCGGACGATGTTGCCGGCGCGCAGCGCCTCCTTGACCGACTCCTCCATGGCTTCCTGGATCATCGCCTGATCCTCGGGGTCGCCGCTGTCGCGCGCCATCAATGTGCGCCCGGCTTCAAGGTAATTGGCGATGGCGGTCAGCGGCTGGTTGAGCTCGTGGGCCAGCGTCGAGGCCATGGTACCCATGGCGGAGAGGCGGGAGACGTGGATCAGCTCCGACTGCAGCTCCTTCAGCCGCAGTTCGGCGCGCTGCTCGTCGGTAAGGTCGCGGATGAAGCCGGTGAAGATGCGGTGCCCGTCGCTGCTCGCCTCGCCGACCTGCAGCTCCATCGGGAAATCGGTACCGTCGCGGCGCTGGCCGACGACGATGCGGCCGATGCCGATCACCCGGCGCTCGCCGGTGGTGAGGTAGCGGCTGAGATAGCTGTCGTGCAGCTGCGCGTCCGGCGCGGGCATCAGCATGCTCACGTTGCGGCCGATCACGTCGCTTTCGGCCCAGCCGAACAGCCGCTCGGCGGCGGCGCTGAACGAGAGGATGGTGCCCTGGTCGTCGATCACCACCATCGCCGACGGTACGGTGGCTAGGATCGAGCGGAGATGCAGCGCGCTGCCGGCCAACGCGGTCTGCGACGCCTTGTGATCGGTGATGTCGCGGAACACCTCGGCATAGCCGCGCAGGCTGCCATCGGCATCGATCAGCGCACTCAGCTGCACTTCGGCGAGATATTCGCTGCCGTTGCGGCGGATGCGCCAGCCTTCCTCGATCAGCCGCCCGGCAGCACGGACGCGCGCCAGGTCGCGCGCCGGCTTGGCGGCGGCGGCCTCGGCGGGAGGATAATGCAGGGCGACCTCCGCACCCGCCAGATCGGCGGGCGTCCAGCCATCGAGCAGTTCGACGCCGCGGCTCCAGCTCGCGATCCGCCCCTCGGAATCGAGCAGCAGCACCCCGCGATCGCTCGCCGCTTCGAACAGGAGCGCCATCGCGGCAGGATCATGGCTGGGCCTTTCCGTCATAAATGCCGATGCTTTGGCCATTATCCCTAAGAGGTGCCCGAACGCGCCGGTCTGCACGCTATGGTTTGATCGCCGTCAAAGTAAAGCCCGGTGAATCGGGGGATGCTTCCGCCTTCCCGTTGGAGGCACATATGCTGGACGTCATTGGCAGCAATTATCTGTACATGGTGCTGGGTGCGATGGGGCTGTTCACCCTCGTGCTCGCGTTCGTCACGCTCAGCGAGTACATGCATCCGCGCGATCGGTGATTTCGGCGGTCGGGGCTCGCACGGACTTCCCGAAGCGGCTTCGGCACGCTAGCGCATCTGCATGACTGCAAACCTTTCGATCGCCGGCCTCGAGCTGGGCGGCACCAAATGTGTGGCAACGCTGGGCAGCGGGCCGGGCGACGTGCGCGAACAGCATGTCGTGCCGACCACGGATCCGGCGACGACCCTGGCGGCGATCGAGGCCGTGCTCGACGGCTGGCAGTTCGATGCGATCGGCATCGCCAGCTTCGGGCCGATCGAGCTCAACCCGGCGCGGCCCGATTTCGGCTCGATCGTCGCGACGACCAAGCCGGGCTGGAACGACACCGATCTCACCAAGCGGCTGGTCACGCGCTACGCCAAGCCGCTGGCGATCCAGACCGATGTCAACGGCGCGGCGCTTGCGGAAGCGCGCTGGGGAGCCTCCGCCGGCCTGTCCACCCATGCCTATATCACCATCGGTACCGGCGTGGGCGTCGGCCTCGTCGCCAATGGCCGGCCGATCATGGGCTATGCGCATGGCGAGGCGGGGCACATGCGCTCGGCCCGCGCGCCGGGCGACAGCTTCACCGGCTGGTGCCCCTATCATGGCGATTGCGCCGAGGGGCTGCTCTCCGGCCCGGCGCTGGCGGCGCGATTCGGCCGCCCGGGGCAGGAGGTTGGCGACGACGCGCCCGAATGGGACTATTTCGCGCACGATCTGGCCGCACTGCTCCACAACCTGATCGTCGCCCTCGCGCCCGAACGCATCGCGATCGGCGGCGGCGTGATGACCAAGCGCCCGCAGCTGTTCGGCGCGGTGCGCGAAAAGCTGGCGGCGATGATCAACGGCTATGGTGCGCTGGCCGGTTATTGCGCCGAGCTGGATACCCGCATCGGCCCGCCGGGGCTGGGCGACATGGCGGGGCCGCTGGGCGCGATCGCGATGGGGCTGGAAGCGCTCGATCGCTGAAGATCGGCGTTTGGGGGTTGCGTCCTGCGCCCAAGCGGCATACAGGGCGCACCCTCGGTCGGGGCGTAGCGCAGCCTGGTAGCGCATCACACTGGGGGTGTGGGGGTCGCAGGTTCGAATCCTGTCGCCCCGACCAAGCCACACCCAAGCATTCCTGAACATCATCGGATCGACGCGGCGACGCGGCCTTAGGGGAACTCCCCCTTTGCACGCCCGTGCCCGCCACCCATATGCGCGTCCATGAGCGACAAGAATACCGCGTGGCACGGCACGACGATCCTCTCCGTGCGCAAATCCGGAAAAGTGGTGATTGCGGGGGACGGCCAGGTTTCGGCCGGCAATACCGTGATGAAGCCCAACGCCCGCAAGGTGCGCCCGCTGGGGGATGGCAAGGTGATCGCGGGCTTCGCCGGCGCCACCGCCGATGCCTTCACCCTGTTCGAGCGGCTGGAGGCCAAGCTGGAACGCCACCACGGCCAACTGCTGCGCGCGGCGGTGGAGCTCGCCAAGGACTGGCGCACCGACAAATATCTTCGCAACCTGGAAGCGATGCTGCTCGTCGCCGATTGCGACGTGACACTGGTGATCACCGGCAATGGCGACGTGCTCGAGCCCGAGGCGCACGAGCATGGCACCGTCGCGGCGATCGGATCGGGCGGCAATTTCGCGCTCTCCGCGGCGCGCGCGCTGATCGAGTACGAACCCGACGCCGAAGTGGTCGCGCGCAAGGCGATGGGAATCGCCGGCGAGCTCTGCGTCTACACCAACGACCGGCTGACCGTTGAGACGCTGGACAGCGCAGGCTGATTCCCGCGCCACAAGCGTCAACTTTGTCAATTTAGCCAGAAGAACCTCATGAATTCCAATCTCACCCCCAAGACGATCGTCGCCGCGCTCGACGCGCACATCATCGGCCAGAAGGACGCCAAGAAGGCCGTCGCGGTAGCACTTCGCAACCGCTGGCGCCGTCAGCAGCTCGCCGCCGATCTGCGCGACGAGGTGACGCCGAAGAACATCCTGATGATCGGGCCCACCGGCTGCGGCAAGACCGAGATCAGCCGCCGCCTGGCCAAGCTGGCCGATGCGCCCTTCGTGAAGGTGGAAGCGACCAAGTTCACCGAGGTCGGCTATGTCGGCCGCGACGTCGAGCAGATCGCGCGCGACCTTGTCGAAGAGGCGATCCGGCTCGAGAAGGAGCGCCGCCGCTCCGCCGTCAAGGACAAGGCCGAGGAAGCGGCGATGGGCCGCTTGCTCGACGCGCTGACCGGCAAGGACTCGAGCACCGCGACGCGCGAGGCGTTCAAGCAGCGCTTCAACGAAGGCCTGCTCGACAACACCGAGATCGAGATCGAGGTCGAGCAGGCGCCGCAGATGCCGTTCGACATCCCCGGCGGCGCGCCGCAGATGATCAACCTGTCGGAAATGATGAAGGGCCTGACCGGCACGCCGCTCAAGCGCCGCAAGCTCAACGTCCGCTCGGCCTGGGAAAAGCTGGTCGAGGAAGAGGCCGACAAGCGGCTCGACCAGGACGAGGTGAGCCGCGTGGCGCTGGCGGACGCCGAGGCGAACGGGATCGTCTTCCTCGACGAGATCGACAAGATCGCGGTGTCCGACGTGCGCGGCGGTTCGGTGAGCCGCGAAGGCGTGCAGCGCGACCTGCTGCCGCTGATCGAGGGCACCACGGTCGCCACCAAATACGGCCCGATGAAGACGGACCATATCCTGTTCATCGCGTCCGGCGCGTTCCATGTGGCGAAGCCCAGCGACCTGCTGCCCGAGCTGCAGGGCCGCCTGCCGATCCG
>JAIYAA010000293.1 GCA_027489295.1 Sphingomonadales bacterium
GCGGTCGATCTGCGCGAGGGCGGCGTCGAGCGCCTTCTGCTTGTCCGTGGGATTGGCCATATTGCCGTCGATCACCTTGAGAGATGCTGCCATTGGGAAGCCCCGTCGCTAGAGGGTTTGCACGCCACGTTCAACTGTGTTGGCCCCTATGTATTCCATTTGTTCCATCAGAACAAGAGCGGAACATGGCAGAACATTTGCGGGCACGCGCCGGGCTGGCTAGCGGTGGGTCATGAGCATGATCGTCGGCCACGTTTCCGCCCTTGCCCGCTTTCCGGTGAAGTCCATGGCCGGCGAGGCACGGGCGGTGGCCGAAATGGACTGGCAGGGTTTCGAGGGGGATCGGCAATATGCCTTTGTCCGCGCAGACAATGGCACACGCTTTCCGTGGCTTACCGCCCGTGAAGTGCCCGGCATGGTGCTCCACCGGGCGCGATTCGTCGATGCGGCCAAGCCCAAGACCAGCACCGTCGAGATCGAGGCGCCCGATGGCAGCATCCGCTCGCTCCACGATGCGGGATTGCTGGCGCACCTTGCAGAAGCGGCGCGCGAGCCGGTGTCGCTGATCCAGGTGGCGCGAGGCGTGTACGATTCGATGCCCGTCTCGCTCCAGACCAGTGCCGGGCACCGAGCCCTGGAGGCCGCGCATGGCGGGCGGATCGACCCGCGTCGCTTCCGGATCAACGTGACGATCGAAAGCGAGTTGCTGCCGGAACAATGGCAGGGCCTGCGCCTTGCATTCGGTGATCCGAGCGCGGACGGTGCGATCGTGCAATGCGCCGATCCGATCCAGCGCTGCGTGCTGGTGACGATTGATCCGGAGACGGGTGCGAAGGACCCGACGATCCTGCGCACCGTCGCCCAGCACTTCGGCGCCTGTTACGGTCTCTATTCGGCGCCGGTGCGGCCGGGGCTGATCCGCGTCGGCGATCCGGTTCGGGTGGTGGGTTAACCTCTCAAATCGTCATCCCGGAGGAAGCCGGGATCCAGACGCCACGCCGCCACGGCAAGCACCGCGTCGGGGACCCCAATGGATTCCGGCTTTCGCCGGAATGACGGAAGGGGAGAAGCGCGAACGCCCCTCCCCCTCCCTCACTTCGCGGCCTTGCCGGTCCAGCGGTCCATCCAGCCGAGGACCTCGCCATACCATTGCAGCGAGTTCTTGGGCTTGAGCACCCAATGGTTCTCCTCCGGAAAAACCAGCAGCTTGGACGGGATTTCGCGGCGCTGGAGCGCGGTGAAGGCGGCGAGCCCCTGGGTATAGGGGATGCGGAAATCCTTCTCGCTGGTGATTACCAGCTGCGGGGTTTTCCACGCGGCGACATGGTTGACCGGGTTCCAGCGCTCGAACGCGGCGGGATCTTCTAAATATGCCTTGCCGCCATGTTCCCACTCGTCGAACCACAGCTCCTCGGTCTCATAGGCCATGGCACGCGCGTCGAACACACCGTCATGCTGGACGATGCACTTGAAGCGATCCGGCCACTGGCCCTCGATCCAGTTCATCATGTAGCCGCCATAGGAGGCACCCAGCGCACATGCCTTGCTTCCATCAAGGAAATCAAAGCGATCGGTCGCGGCTTTCAGGCCCTTTTTGAGGTCCTCGAGCGGCCAGCCGCCCCAGTTGTTGCGGATCGCATCGGTGAAGGCCTGCCCGTAACCGGTCGAGCCATGGAAATCGACCGCGACCACCGCATAGCCGGCGCCGGCGAATACCGCGGGGTTCCAGCGGTACGACCAGCTGTTGCCCATGCTGCCCTGCGGGCCGCCATGAACGATGAAGGCGATCGGCGCCTTGGCATCGGCAGCCAGCCCGGCCGGCTTGGCGACATAGCCCCAGACGAGGTCGCCATTGGCGCCGTTAAAGCTGTAGCGGGTCACCTGCGGCATCGAAATGCCGGCCAGCTTTTCGGCGTTCACGGCGGTAAGCCGCGTGCTCTTTTTGCCCTTGAGCCAGTAGAAATCGTCCGGCGCGGTGAGGCTGTTCATCGCATAAACGATGCCCCCCTTGGTCGGCACCACGGCGGAGACACTGCCCTGCTGGGTCAGCCGCTCCACCTTGCCGTCGAGCGACACGGCGAAGACGGGTTCTTCCTGCACGTCGTTCGCAGTGACGTAGATCGTCTTCGACTCCGGCCCCCAGGCGATCGAGGCGACCGAGCGGTCCCACTTGCTGGTCAGCGCGCGGACTTCGCCGGTGGCGAGGTTGCGGAGCATCAGCACCTGGCGATCGGCCTCATAGCCCGGCCGCGCCATCGCGAACCATGCCAGCCACTTCCCGTCGGGCGAGGGCGTCGGCAGATTGTCCATCCCGCCATTGGCCTTGGTGAGGTTCACCGGCGCGGCGGAGCCATCCGCGGGTGCGGCGAAGATGTCGAGATTGGTCGAGAGCGACTCGATCCGACCCGCTTCGCGCAGGGCGAAATAGATCGTCTTGCCGTCCGCCGACCACGCGACTTCCTCGCCGCCGCCCGAGGGCTTGGAGGGGCTGTCGCCGATCAGCGCGCCTTCGATCGCGACACCGTCGCCCGTCGCGCCCTGCGGGCCGAACGGCAGGACGAAGAGCTGCGAGCGTGTGCCATCGGCCCAGCTATCCCAGTGGCGCACGAACAACTGGCTGTAGACACGGCCCGAACCCGCATTTGGATCCTTCTTCTCGCTCGCCGGAGTGACGGTGGGCGCACCCGGCTTGCGATCCGCCCAGACGAGCAGCTTCGATCCGTCCGGCGAGACCTTGAAGCCGCTGAAGCCGCCCTGGATATGGGTCAGCTGGACGGGCGTGCCGCCGGTGATCGAGACGGACCACACCGCATCCTGACCGCCCTTGTCCGACTGGAACCACACCGTCTTGCCGTCGGCCGAGAATTGCGGCGCGGTCTCGTTGACCAGCGGCTCGGCGACCAGCTTTTCCGGCTTGGCGCCCTTGGCGGACAGATCAAGCCGCCACAGGTCGTAGCGGCCCTTGTTGGCGGCGAGATCGGTCTCGCGCTGCTGCCAGACGAGCCAGCGGCCGTCGGGCGACACCGCGGGCGCGCCGACGCGGGAGAGACCGACAACGTCCTGGATGGTGAGGTCACGCGCCGAAGCCGGCGCGATCATGGCGGCGAGCGCAACGCCCGCAACGAGGAACTGCTTCATGACCAGCACGATAGCCACAAGGTTGCGGCCGATACAATCCGCCGTTTCGCGATCAGCGGCTGCTGGTGATCCGGGCGATTTCGCGCGACACGATCTGCTCGACGAGCTGCGGCAGATTCTCGTCGAGCCAGTCGCGCAGCATCGGCTTCAGCATCTCGCGCACCAGCCCCTCCAGCGTGTCCGATCCCGGCACCTGCGGCCGCACCACCAGCCGGGACAGCGCCTCCAACTTCTCGCGGCTGGCCTCGGCGACGCGATCGGAGAGGATCGGGTCGGCCGGGGCCGCCGCGGGCGCGGGCGACGGTGCCTCGGCGATCGGTTCACTTAGTTCGAGCACGTCCTCATGGACCTGCTCCGCCGGTGTGTCGTCGGGCTCCGGCTCCGCAACCGCGCGCAACGGACGGCCGCGGGCGAACGCACCGGGCTCGTCATCGGCGATGATCCGTTTGATCGATGCGAGGATTTCCTCCATCGACGGCTCGCTGCTGGCAGTCCCCATCGCGTCCATCCTGGCGTTCGAGTGCGAACGCCCTCAATCAGGGATTCGAACGGTTGCTGTCAACCGGACGCTGGAGGATCGGATCGAGCGGCTGGCCGATCACCTCCGGCCCTTGCGGCGGGGTGGCGCGGGTGCTGGTCGCCACCGGCTTCGGGGTCTTGTCGTCCGCCCAGTCGTTGATGCGATTGCGCACCCGAACATAGTTGACGTTCGGATCGTAGAGCAGCCGGCTGTCGAAATTGAGATCCTTCGCCTGGGCGCGACCCATGGCCGCCAGCAGGCTGAACCCGGCGACATAGGCATCGCGCTCGGCCGTGACATACTGGACCTGCGAGTTGAGCAGTTCCTGCTCCGCGTTCAGGATGTCGAGGATGGTGCGGGTGCCGACGCTGTTTTCGGCACGCACGCCTTCGAGGCTGAGCTGGTTGGCCTGCACGGCGGTCCGCGACGATTCGATCACGCGCAGTGCCGCCTGATAGCTCGCATAGGCCGAACGCGCCTGCGCGATCACGCCGCGCTCGGTGAGCGTCACCTGCTCGATCGCGGCGCCTTCGCGGGCCTGGGCCTGCCGGACCTGGGCGGCGGGGCGCCCGGCCTGAAACAGCGGCATCGTCACCTGCACGCCCACCGTGGCGGTCTTGCCATTGGGATTGAGCCCGGCGCGTTCGCCGATGGCACCGACCGAGCCGAGATAATTGTAATAGCTGCCGCTGACGCCGAGGCTTACCTGAGGCAGGCGACCGGCCTGCGCGACACGGGTATCGAAGCGCGAGGCGTCGCGGGCGAGCTGGGCGGCTTCGAGAAACGGGTTGTTGGCCAGCGCCACCTGCTCGGCGGACTGCGCATCCTGCGGCAGGTTCGGAAGCGGCGGCGGCGGCGCGAGCACGCCCGGCGGCGTGCCGACGACGCGGATATAGGTCTCGCGGCTGCCGATCAGCTGCGCCTCGGCGCTGCGCAGCTGCGACTGGGCAAGTGCCAGCCGCGCCTCGGACTGGGCGACGTCGGTGCGGGTCAGGTCGCCCACCTGGAAACGGTCGCGCGTCGCCTGCAGGTTGACCTCGAGGACGTGGACGTTTTCCTGGTTCAGGCGGACGATCGACTCGTCACGAATCACGTTCAGATAAGCGGTCACCGTCTGGGTGAAGATGTCCGCCTCGGTCCCGCGCAGATTGGCGCGACCGGCGGTGACCCGCACCTCCGCGGCGCGCACCGAATTGCGGATCCGGCCGCCATTGTAGATCGGCTGCGAGAGGTTGAGGCCGATCTGCGCCTGACGCGACGGCGTCAGCGCGGTCGCGTCGGTGTTGTAGAGGCTGTCATTGGCGCTGCCGGTGGCGCTCAACCCGGGCAGCCCCTGCGACCGCGCGATCGGAACATTCTCGTCGTTCGCGCGCTGGTTCGCACGTTCCGACTGCAGGTCCGGATTGGTTGCATAGGCCTGCGACAGCGCATCCTGCAGCGTCGTCGTGGGCGCAGCGGTTTTGGCACCGGGGGACGGCACGTCCTGCCGGCCGCTCGGCGCAACCTGCGCGTACGCCGGCGCCCCGAGAGATACGAGGCTCACACCAATGAGCAGAATGTTCAGTCGCATGAGCCCCGTCTTTAAGGTTAAAAGGTAAATTTTCTCGGTTTTTGAAAGCCCGGCAGCGTCGCAACTTCGATATCGAGGAAGTTGACGAGGCCGAAGCCCCCCTCGGTGCGACGGCCGAGCGCGAGGCGCGTCACACCGCGATCGATCACGCCGGTCACCAGGCGGCCGCCGACCTTCACCTGATCGAGGATCCCTTGCGGCAGCTCCTCGATGGCGCCGTCGATCACCACCAGATCATAAGGACCGCGGGCGGCCCAGCCGGCGTTCAGCGGGCCCTGCACCAGCTCGACATTCGCCGCACCGGCGAGGCCGCCGCGCGCGATCGCGAGCAGCGCCGGCTCTTCCTCCAGCGCCACGACCGAGGCGACCAGACCGGAGAGCAGCGCCGCGGCATAGCCGCCGGCGGCACCGATCAGGAGCACATGGTCGCTCGGCTGCAGCTCGGATTCGGTCAGCAACCGCCCGGTCGCCAGCGGCGACTCGTGGTGGCGGCCGTTGCCGAGCGGCAGCAGCGTGTCGCGATAGGCGAGCGCGCGCTGATCGGTGGGCAGGAACACTTCGCGCGGCACGTGCGACATCGCCGTAACCACACGGGGATCGTTCACCGCGTTGGTACGCAGCTGGCTCGCCACCATGGCGTGGCGCATCGCTTCGAAACGGGGCGCTTCGAGGGGCGCAGGGTCGACCATAAGGGCCATCATCACTCCGCTTGTCGCACAACCGTATTAGTTGCGCAATACACTTGTTGCTGTCCCGAGGCTTCTATCGCGGTGTTGGGGACTCGCCAAGCGAGCGTGACGTTATTTTGAAACTGTGTTGACAGGGACCCACCCCCGGGGGCATTGGCCGCGCCTCACCTCCGGATGGCCCGATGGCGGAATGGTGACGCAGCGGACTGCAAATCCGTATATGCCGGTTCGATTCCGGCTCGGGCCTCCACCCTTACAGCCGCGAGACACGATGGCACGCTAGGCCGCTTCGTCTGGTTGCCTTCCCCTCTATACTTCCTCTATTCTTTTCATGCATGATCGCGCTGCCATTCAATTAAAGGCAGGGGGAACATGGAGAGGATTTCGATTTGCATCGCGCTGACGCTTGCCGGTGTTTCGGGAGGCGTGGCGCAGGCACAGACGGCGCAGCCCGCCATTGCGCCGATCGCGGCGGGGAATGCCGGGATGCTGCGCGTGGGAACAGAAGTACCGCTCAAGCTCAGCGAGGAACTGACGACCAAGGGCAAGCTGCTCAAGGTCGGTTACCGCTTTCATCTGGAAGTCGCGTCAAACGTACTGGTGGACGGCCGAATCGTCATTCCCGCAGGCGCGCCGGCGATGGGCGAGGTGACGGAGGTCCGGAACAAGGGCATGTGGGGCAAGTCCGGGCACATTACCGCGCGGATACTCTACACCATCGTCAATGGTCGCCAGATTCGCCTGACGGGCAATTTCGACGAAAAGGGCACGACCGGCACCGCCGGTGTCGTCGGGGCGGTGGCGCTGCTGCCGGTTGCCGGCTTCTTCACTACGGGCACCAGTGCGAAGATCGCGAGCGGCACGCCGGTAAAGGCGTTCGTCGATGAAGACGTGGCGCTGACGGCGCACCCCGCCCAGTAACGCCGCACATAAAAATGGAGGGCGCGCCGCCCCGTGCGACGCGCCCTCCTTCTTTTGAGCCGCCAGGATTAGCGGCCGTTGCGGCAGTCGCCGCCATCGATCGCGCGGCCGGCCAGAGCGCCCGCGCCCGCGCCGATGATCGTGCCGGTGCCGCTACGGCGATAGGAGCCGCCGCGCCCGATCTCGCCACCCAGCAGGCCACCGGCGATCGCACCCAGGATCGTGCCGGCGGTGCCGTCGCTGCAGCGCTGGCGATAGTTGCGGTCGCGATAAGCATAGCGGGGGCGATCATCGTGGTAGTCCCGATAGTCGCGGACCTCGCGATAGTCCCGGTAGTCGCGGTAGTCGCCACGATAATCGCGGTCGTAGCGGCTGTATCCGTCGCGATGGCCCCAGTCCTGCGCGGCCGCAGGGGTCGCAGCGATCGAACCGGTCATCAGCGTGGCCGCCATCATGGCGCCGATCAGAAACTTCTTCATGTCCTCGTCTCCTCGCGGGGCACTGGTGCCGCCGTCTGAAACCTGATTCGCACAAATCGACTGTTCCAAGCCTGAATGCGCTCGTTAGCTGGCGTTCAGGGTTGGCCCGCTGCCGGGGAACCATGACAGGTGAGAAACGTTTCTTGCTCGGAATGGAGGGAACCGCCCGATGTACGACTCAGGCATCCGCCGCGCGCTGACCGGCTATCGCCCGCACGAGACCAATCCCTGTCCCGGCTGCGGGCAGTCGCACTGGATGGTCGGCCGCCTGACCGCCGAGTGCGCGTTCTGCGGGACCGCCCTTCCCCTGCATCTCGGCGCGGTCGGCGTGAGCGCGCTGCAAGCCCGCCCCGCCCGTTCGTCGATGGCAGCCTGACGCATGACCAGCATCGCTTCCACCTCGCCGATCGAGCGCATCGCCCGCGTCATCGCTGCGGAAATGCTCAGCCCGAACGCCGAAGGCGCGGGTGAGCTAGGACGGCCGGTGAGCGAGATCGTCGACACGATCTGGCCCCGCGAAACAGACCGCGCACTCGCCGTGCTGCGAACGCTGCGCGAGCCGACCATGGGCATGATCGAGGCGGGACGCGCTGCGGGCGACGACCCTGCCTGCATCTGGAGCGCGATGGTCAACGCGGCGATCGCGCAGGCGCACGCGCTCGCCGACTGAGGCGGCTTTGTCGCGGGCATTTTGTTCGCTATGCGCGGCGCCATGCACAACGCTTCGCTGACGCTCTACAATTCGCTGTCCCGTTCGCTCGAGCCGTTCCAGCCGCTCGACCCCGAAAAGGGCGTGCGCGTCTATTCGTGCGGTCCCACCGTCTACAACTACGCCCATCTCGGCAATCTGCGCGCCTATGTGTTCACCGACACGCTGAGCCGGGTGTTGCGCTGGAAGGGCTATCCGCTCACCCACATCATCAACATCACCGATGTCGGCCACCTGACCTCCGACGCCGACGCCGGCGACGACAAGATGGAAGCGGCCGCGCGCGCGCAGGCCAAGAGCATCTGGGACATCGCCGCGCATTATACCGCCGCGTTCAAGCAGAACATCGCCGACCTCAACATCGCCGAACCGAACAAATGGTCGGTCGCGACCGATCACATCCAGCAGATGATCGCCTTCGCCGAGAAGATCGCGCCCGAGCATTGCTACGAGCTCGACTCCGGCCTGTATTTCGACGTGTCGACGGTGCCCGACTATGGCCGTCTGGCCGGCGCCGCAGATGACGCGGCGGAAGGCCGGATCGATCCGGTCGACGGCAAGCGTCACCCGCAGGACTTCGCGATCTGGCGCAAGTCGCCGCCGGGCGAGCAGCGCCAGATGGAGTGGGATTCGCCGTGGGGAAAAGGGGCGCCGGGCTGGCACCTCGAATGCTCGGTGATGAGCATCCAGTATCTCGGCGCGCCGTTCGACATCCACACCGGCGGCATCGACCACCGCGAGATCCATCACCCGAACGAGATCGCCCAGAACCAGGCGTTCTGCGGCTGCGGCGATACCGGTGCCAAGTTCTGGATGCACAACAACTTCCTGGTCGATCGCAGCGGCAAGATGTCCAAGTCCAAGGGCGGGTTCACCACGCTGCAGTCGCTGATCGACGCGGGCGTGCATCCCCTCGCCTATCGCCTGCTGTGCCTGCAGGCACAGTATCGCAGCGAGCTGGAATTCTCGGCCGAGAATCTCGCGGCAGCGCTCACCCGGCTGAAGCGGCTGGTGATGACGGTTACCGCGCTCAAGGCGCGTGCCGAGGGCGAAGGCACCGCCCCGGCGGCGTGGCTGGAAAAGCTGGATGCCGCGGTATCGGACGATCTCAACACCCCCAAGGCGCTGCCGGTGCTCGACGAGTTGCTGGCGGACAAGCGGACCTCCCCCGCCGATCGGCTGGCAGCGCTCGCCGAATTCGACCAGGTGTTCGGCCTGCGACTTTCCACGCTGACCCGCGAGGAACTGCGCGTTCAGCCCAAGGGCGCCGCAATCACGCCCGAGGAAATTTCCGACCTGCTCGTCGAGCGCAAGGAAGCGCGCGTGGTGAAGGACTTCCAGCGTTCCGACCAGATCCGCGATGTCCTGGCGGCAGCGGGTATCGAGGTGATGGACGGGGATCCGCTCGGCTGGGACTGGAAACCCGCGCTGTAAGTCGCCCGACGCAAAACCCTCTTGCGTCGCGGCACCATCTACCCCCAGAAAACGCGACCAAATTTCGGGGGAAATAATGCGCGGGCAGGTATTGGGCGTCGATCGATCGAGCGGCGAAGGCCAGATTTCGGGCGAGGACGGCAGCCGCTATGTCTTCACCCAGGAAGACTGGAGCGACGCGCGCCAGCCGGCGGTCGGCGCCAAGGTGGATTTCGATATAGACGGCAAGCGCGCCCGCCGCATCTTCCGCCTGCTCGACGGCAGCGTGGAGCCTGTGCCTGTGGGCGAGCCGCGCAACAAGATCCTCGCGGTGGTGCTGGCGCTGTTCCTCGGCTCGCTCGGCATCCATCGTTTCTATCTTGGCCGTACCGGCTCGGGCGTGGTGATGGTGCTGCTCAGCCTCACCATCGTCGGGCTGCTGGTCACCGGCATCTGGGCGTTCATCGACGCGGTGCGCTACTTGCTGATGAGCGACGCGGAGTTCGCCCAACGCTATCCCCGGCGCTGATCAGGCGCCAAGGAACGCGGGCACCAGCCCCCACACCGTGTCGAGTTGTTCGCGCGTGATGCTGTAGGGCGGCATCACGTACACGGTGTTGCCCAGCGGCCGGAGCAGCACGCCATTTTCCTGCGCGAACGCCATCAGGCGCGGGGCGATGGCGGAGAGATAGCCGTTTTGCGGCTGCGCGATCTCCAGCGCCGCAATGGTGCCCATGCGGCGGAAGTTGACGAGGCCGGGCACGGCTGCCAGCCCATCCAGCGCCGCCTGCTGCCATTCCCCCAGCCGTGCAATCCGCTCCAGCACCGGTTCCTCGCGCCAGATGGCGAGGTTCGCCACCGCCGCTGCGCAGGCAATCGGGTTGGCGGTGTAGCTGGAGGAATGGAAGAACATCCGCGCCCGATCCTCGGACCAGTGCGCCTGGAAGATCGGCGCGGTCGCCAGCGTCACCGCCAGCGGGATCGCGCCGCCGGTGATGCCCTTGGACAGGCAGAGAATGTCGGGCACCACGCCCGCCTGTTCGCACGCCGTCAGCGTGCCGGTGCGGCCCCAGCCGGTCATCACCTCGTCGGCGATGAACAGGACCTCGTGGCGCGCGCAGATTACCGCCATCTCGGCGAGCAGCGCCGGGGTGTAGAACAGCATGCCCCCAGCCCCCAGCACCAGCGGCTCGACGATGAACGCGGCGGCGCCAGCGCGGCATTCCGCCTCCAGCGCGTCCAGCGTCGCCTGCTCGGCGCCCGCTACCGGGAACGGGATGGTGCCGACGTCGAACAGCAGCGGCTGGTACGGCCGGTTGAACACGCCCCGCGCACCGACCGACATGCCGCCGATCGTGTCGCCGTGATAGCTGTGCTCGAGGACGAGGATGCGGCTCCGCTCCTCGCCGCGATTGTGCCAGTATCCCAGCGCCATCTTGAGCGCGACTTCCACCGCGGTAGAGCCGCTGTCGCTGAAGAACACGTGCTCCAGCGCCGGCGGCAGGATCGCGCGGAGGCCCGCGGCCAGTGTCTCGGCCGGTTCGTGCGTCCAGCCGGCGAAGATGATCTGGTCGAGCTTGCCGGCTTGGGTCGCGATCGCCGCCAGGATGCGCGGGTTGCAGTGGCCGTGCGTCGTCACCCACCAGGACGAGATCGCATCGATGAAGCTGCGGCCGTCGGCGGTGTGGATCACCGCGTCCTTCGCATGGCTGACCATAGGGATCGGCTCGCCCAGGCCATGCTGGGTGAAGGGGTGCCAGACCGACGACATCAGGCGAAGTCCGCTAGGTCGAACGCGTCGGCAAAGGCTGCCGCCAGCGCTTCGGGGGTGAGGTCGGGCAGCATCGGCAGGCGGCCGAGCCGCTTGACCTGGCCGATCGCGGCAATGGTCGCCTCGCTGTCCTCGACCGGATCGCCGACGAACGCGATGCCTTGGATTGGGACACCCCGCGCGCGCAGTGCCTCGATCGAGAGCAGGCTGTGGTTGATCGTGCCGAGTGCGGTGCGCGCGACCAGTACCACCGGCTTGCCCCAGCGCGCGAACATGTCGGCATACAGGATCTCGCGCGTCACCGGCACCAGCGCGCCGCCCGCGCCTTCCACCACCAGCGGGCCGTCGACGTCCGGCAGGGCGAGCCGATCGGGATCGATCGTCACGCCGTCGATCTCGGCCGCCAGATGCGGCGAACAGGGCGTGACCAGACGATAGGCCTCGGGGAGAATGTGGCCGATCGGCAGGCCGGAGAGCGCGGCGGTGCGCTCGCTGTCGCTGCCGTCGTCGAGGCCGCTCTGGATCGGCTTCCAGTAGCGTGCGCCGAGCGCGCCGGCGAGCGCTGCGGCGAACACGGTCTTGCCGATGCCGGTGTCGGTACCGGTAACGATAAAGGTCTGGGTCATGCTGCCATGGTTTCGGTTGCGGGGATCAGGGTGGCCAGCCGCTCCGCAAGTGCGGCGATCTCGGCCGGCGCGACGTTGTTGGTGATCGAGATGCGCAGGCGCGAGGTGCCGGCGGGCACGGTCGGAGGGCGGATGCCGCGCACGTCGAAGCCGCTGTCCTGCAGCGCGCCCGCCACGGCCATGGTGCGGACGTCGTCGCCGAGGATCAGCGGCAGGATCTGGGTTTCGCCGGCGGACACGCCGAGCGGCCCGAGCGCCTTGCGGGCCATCCCGGCCCGTTCGAACAACCCGGAGCGCAGCGCATCGCCCGCCGCGACGATCTGCAACGACGCGCGCACGGCGGCGGCCATCAGCGGCGACGGAGCGGTCGAGAAGATAAAGGCCCGGCCTCGGTTGACGAGAAAGTCGCGGACGATCGCCGGGCCGGTGATCAGCGCACCCTCGCACCCCAGCGCCTTGCCGCAGGTGTGCAGCGTGATCAGGTTGGCAGTCTGCAGGCCATAAGCGAGCCCCTGCCCCTGCGGGCCATAGACCCCGGTCGCGTGCGCCTCGTCGACGATCAGCACCGCGCCCTCCGCTTCGGCCAGCGCCGAAAGCTCGGCGAGCGGCGCGATATCGCCGTCCATGCTGTAGAGGCTCTCGACCGCAATCCACACGCGTCCCGTCCCGCCCGCGCGGCGCCAGGCGGCGATCACCGCGGCAAAGGCGGCAACGTCGTTATGCGCCGCCTGCCGGACCTCGGCGCGCCCGAGCCGCATGCCTTCATGCGCGCTGGCGTGGACGAGTTCGTCGAACAGCACGAGGTCGCCGCGCTGGGGCAAGGTCGCCAGCAGTGCGGCGTTGGCCGCATAGCCGCTCGAGAAATACAACGCCGATTCGCGGCCGAAGAACGTCGCGGCCTCGGCTTCCAGTGCTTCGTGCTCGGGGTGGTTGCCGCGCAGCAGCCGCGATCCGCCCGAGCCGATCGGCACGCCGCGCGCGAGTGCTGCAGCCACCGCGTCGGTGAGCAGCGGCGAGGCGGCGAGCCCGAGATAGTCGTTGGAGGCGAAATCCGCGCCCTCGCGGGCGATCAGCCGCCGTCCCCGCCCGCGCGCCGACAATGCGGCAAGGTCGCGGGCCTGTGCATCGAATGCGTCCATCGCGCGGCGGCTACACCCGCCCGCGGCGCTAGGCAATTCTGCAGTAAATCGATTACCCTGAACGGGTAAATTTACGCTTGCGTCGCGTTACCCCGTGCGGGTAAGGGTGTGCCATGACGACGTTAGCCGGTTCCAAAATCCGCCAGTATCGCGAAGAGCGCACGCTTAGCCGGGCTGCCTTCGGCGCGTGGTTCGACACCCCGGGCTCCACCGTGCAGGGCTGGGAGACCGACGGGAAGCGCGCCAATACCAAGGTGATGAACCAGATTGCGGCGATGGGAATCGCCGATCATGCGGAATGGCACGTGGCCGTCCGCGATGTGGAGAGTGCAATGGCAAGCTGGACCCCCGATAGCTGGACGCGCGCCGAAGCGCGCCAGATGCCGCAATATCCCGACCAGGGCGCGCTCGATGCGGCGACGCGGCAGCTCAGCAGCTATCCGCCGCTGGTGTTCGCGGGCGAGGCGCGCGGGCTCACTGCGGAGCTGGGGAAGGTATCCCGCGGCGAGGCCTTCCTGCTCCAGGGCGGCGACTGCGCCGAAAGCTTCGCCGAGTTCCACCCGAACAACATCCGTGACACCTTCCGGGTAATCCTGCAGATGGCGGTGGTGCTAACCTTCGCGTCGAAGCTACCGACAGTGAAGCTCGGCCGCATGGCCGGCCAGTTCGCCAAGCCGCGCTCGGCCGACACCGAGGTGATCGACGGCGTCGAGCTGCCCAGCTACCGCGGCGACAACGTCAACGACATCGCCTTCACGCCGGAGTCGCGGATCCCCGATCCGGCGCGGATGGTACAGGGCTACAGCCAGTCGGCGGCAACGCTCAACCTGCTGCGCGCCTTTGCAAATGGCGGCTATGCCAATTTGCACCAGGTCCATAAGTGGACGCTCGATTTCATGGGCAAGAGCCCCTGGTCAGCCAAGTTCGCCGACGTCGCCGACCGGATCGGCGAGGCGCTCGACTTCATGGAGGCGTGCGGGATCAACCCCGATACGGTGCCGCAGCTCAAGGGCACCGACTTCTACACCAGCCACGAGGCGCTGCTGCTTCCCTATGAGCAGGCGCTGACCCGGCAGGACAGCCTGACCGGCGACTGGTACGATACCTCGGCGCATTTCCTGTGGATCGGCGACCGCACCCGCTTCGAAGGCTCGGCGCATGTCGAGTTCCTGCGCGGCATCGGCAACCCGATCGGGATGAAGTGCGGGCCGAGCCTCGAACCCGACGCGCTGCTGCGGCTGCTCGACACGCTCAACCCGGGCCGCGTGCCGGGACGGATGACGCTGATCACCCGCTATGGCCATGACAAGATCGAGACGGGCCTGCCCAAGCTGGTCCGCGCGGTGAAGCGCGAGGGCCATCCGGTGGTGTGGAGCTGCGATCCGATGCACGGCAACGTCGTCAAGGCGGCGAACGGCTACAAGACGCGGCCGTTCGACCGGATCCTCGCCGAGGTGCGCGGCTTCTTCGCCGTACACCGCGCCGAGGGCACCTTCGCCGGCGGCATCCATGCCGAGATGACCGGGCAGAATGTCACCGAATGCACCGGCGGCGCGATCGCGATCACCGAGCAGGGCTTGGCGGACCGCTACCACACGCATTGCGACCCGCGCCTCAACGCGGGTCAGAGCCTGGAACTGGCGTTCCTGCTCGCCGAAATGCTCAACGACGAAATGGCAGAGCGCCGCAAGGCCGCCGCCTGACGCACCGGCGGCGCGTTGCTCAGCGGAGCAGCGCGCCCGCCAGCGCCCAGAGGCCATAGCCGATAGCGAACACCAGCATCCAGGCGATCACCGCGCTGCCGATGATGATCGCGAGGCGCGTGCGGACGGAGAATTTCTCTTCCCGCGGCATCGTCCACCCTTCGACCACCGGCGGCTGCGGCGTGGGCAGCGGGGTCTTGGGGAAGGCGATCGGCGTGGCGACCGGGCCGGATACCGCCGTCTTGAGGTCGCCGTCGCTCAGCGGGGTGAGGAATTCGCAGCCGTAAATGCCGGCCGCGCCCCACACGACCTTTGCCTCACGCGTGCCGATGCCCGCGATGCCCAGCGCGATCGTATCCCCCACCGCCAGCTTGGCGCCGGAGACGACGCGAAAGCCGCCGTGCGAAAGATCCTCGATGGCCACATCGACAGGCGCCCACGCCGAGTCGCGCAGCGTCGCTTCCAGTTCGACTGGATGTCGCTCCGCCCAGCGGGCGTCCTGATACAGCCGTGCCGCAATGCCCATGATGCGCTCCAGTGAAGTGCGTTGAGCACCCCTCTGCACCACAGGGGGTTGCGAGGGAGTAAATGCGGCGACCGTTTCCGCCGAATTAACACGCCGAAATCCCCCGATGCGATTCCCCGCGACAATTTCGCGAGCAAACGCAACGAAGCGACATGCATCTGCAACATGACAGGTGCAGATCCCTTCTCGTCGGCGCGTTTGTTCCCCCTCGCGTCGACTCTCCCCGAACTGAACGGGGCAGCTCCACGGAGCTGCCCCGGCCTTTTTCGGGATCAGGCGTACAGGTCGATCACCTCGACCCCCTCGCCCTCCGCTTCCAGCAGCAGCGTCCGATGGCAATGGCAAGGATCGCGCTCGTAGCAGAGCAGCGCGCTCGGCTTTTCGGCGGCGAGCGTCCGCATCTGCGCCGCCTGCGCCTGCGCCTCCGGAAGACCCAGCTGCACGTCGTAGACGTCGCGCAGCGTCGCGACATCGCCCTTCTTCGCTGCATCGCGTCCGCGCTTGGGCGTGCCGAGCTGCTTCAGGTGGACATAGTCGATCCCCGCCTCGGCAAGGCTTGCGGCGAGGCTCGACTTGGAAAAGCCGGGGCGTCGCGACAAGGGCAGCGCGCGCACGTCGATCACCCGCTGCACCCCGGCCCTGGTCAGCGCGGCGAGAAACTCGGCCATGGTCGTGGCTTCGTAGCCGATCGTGTAGATTTGCATCTGCGCTCCTTTGTCATCGCGCCGTCATGCCGCTATGGGCCGGCACGTGACTCACGACATCCATATCATCGGCGGCGGCCTCGCCGGCTCGGAAGCCGCGTGGCAGCTCGCCCAGGCGGGATATAAGGTCCGCCTCTCCGAAATGCGCGGTTCGGGTGAAATGACCCCGGCGCACCAGAGCGACCGCCTGGCCGAACTGGTCTGCTCGAACAGCTTCCGCTCGGACGACGCCGACAGCAACGCGGTCGGCCTGCTCCACCAGGAGATGCGCGCGCTCGGCTCGCTGATCCTCACCCAGGGCGACATCCACAAGGTGCCAGCCGGCTCGGCGCTGGCAGTGGACCGCGACGGGTTCGCCGATGGCGTGACCGCGGCGCTGTCGCAGCATCCCAACATTACGATCGTGCGCGAGCGCGTCGACACCCTGCCGAGCGAAGGGCGCACCATCATTGCTACCGGGCCGCTCACCGCGCCGATTCTCGCCGAGAGCATCGGGCAGGCAACGGGCAAGGACAGCCTCGCCTTTTTCGACGCAATCGCGCCGATCGTCCATCGCGACTCGATCAACATGGAGATCGCCTGGTTCCAGAGCCGGTGGAACAAGGGATCGGGCAAGGACTACATCAACTGTCCGATGTCCAAGGAACAGTATCTCGAGTTCCACGCCGCCCTGATGGCCGGTGAAAAGACCGAGTTTCGCGAGTGGGAGAATGTCCCCTATTTCGAAGGCTGCATGCCGATCGAGGTTATGGCGGAACGCGGCCTCGATACGCCGCGCTACGGGCCGATGAAGGGCGTGGGGCTCGACGATCCGCGCACCGGGCGCTGGCCCTATGCGGTCGTGCAGCTGCGCCAGGACAATGCCAGCGGCACCTTGTGGAACATGGTCGGCTTCCAGACCAAGCTCAAATATGCCGAGCAGGTGCGCCTGTTCCGCACCATCCCCGGGCTGGAAAATGCCGAGTTCGCGCGCCTCGGCGGGCTCCACCGCAACACCTTCCTGCGCTCGCCCGAGCTGCTCGACGGCACGCTGCGACTGAAGAGCGCGCCGCATATCCGCTTCGCCGGGCAGATCACAGGCTGCGAAGGCTATGTGGAAAGCGCCGCGATCGGGATGCTCGCGGGCCGCTTCGCCGCGGCGGAGATCGCGGGCACCGAGCTGCCGGCACCGCCGCGCGAGACGGCGCTGGGCGCGCTTCTTTCGCACATCACCGGCGAGGCGGAGATCGAGACCTATCAGCCGATGAACGTCAATTTCGGCCTGTTCCCGCCGATCGAGGGTCGCACCAAGAAGGCCGATCGCAAGCGCATGTATACCGATCGCGCCCGCGCGGCGCTGAAGGACTGGCTGGCGGCCTGAGCGACGCTCAGGTCTCCAGCACCGGCTCCTTCGCCATTGCCACCGCCAGCGCGCGGTGGCGCTTTTCCACTGCCTCGCCGTAGAGCGGCTCGTCGCCATCGGCGAGGCTCAGCACCAGTGCATTTCCCTCCAGCCGCAGCCGCGAGCGCTTGAGCGGGCGCGCGACGCCGCCGCTCAGCCGCTGGCCCAGCCGCATCGCCAAGCCCCAGCGCTTGGCCTCCGTCAGCGCTTCGGCCGAGGCCAGGCGTTCGAGCGGCGCCGGGCTGTCGGTCGCGCCGCCGAGCGAAGTGTAGAGCGCCTGCGCCACGATCGCGCGGCCTGCCGCATCGATGCCGACCCAGTTGCCGTGCAGCCCGATCTCCATGCCACGTTCGGCGCGAAATTCGGGGTTCGCGCGCCAGCCCACATCGGCGAGCAGACAGGCGGCATGGCGCAGCCGCGCCCATTCGGGCCCGTCGCGGAACAGCGGCGCGAGCCACGCATCCAGCAGGTCGCCATGTTCCGGAAACCGGCCGGAGCGCTGCCCTTCCTCCCGCGCCGCGACGATCAGCGGGTCCTGCAGCCGCTCCTCGGTCGAAAGCCGCTGGAACAACAGGCCCTCCCGCAAGCCATAGGCGGAGACCAGCGTGCCGCTGCTGCCCAGCTGACGGGTCACCGACACCAGCAGCGCCGCCGCATCGGCCAGCGACGGAATGCGCGCGCTCGACAGATCGGGCACCGTCTTGAGATCGGCCTTGGTCGCGCCCTCGACGCGGCGGCCGAGTTCCTCCACCCGCGGGATCGCCAGCGGGTAATGGTGAACGATCGGCAGCGGATAGTTGGTCAGGTGCATGTCGAGCTTGGCGAGCGAGCGCCACGACCCGCCAACCATGTAGAAGGGAAGGCCCTTGCCCCGCCCCTTCCAGCCCACCGCCTCGATCATCCGGGCGACCTCGCGTTCCAGCACGCCCCGACCCCGCGCGCGGATGGCCCCCAGCCGGAGGACGCCGAGCGGAAAGGAGACGCGGTCGGTCACCGTGCCGGCGACGACGCGGACCAGTTCCAGGCTGCCGCCGCCGAGATCCCCCACGACCCCATCGGCTTCCGGAATGCCGGAAAGTACGCCGAATCCGGCAGCGGTGGCCTCCTCGACGCCGGAAAGCAGTTCCACCTCCAGCCCGAAGCCCTCGGCCATCGCCATCAGTTCGCCGCCGTTCGAGGCGTCGCGCACCGCGGCGGTGGCGACGGTGCGCAGTTCACTGACCTGCATCTCGCGGGCGAGCAGCGCGAAGCGGCCCAGCGCCGCCCGGGCGCTGGCGAGGCCACCGGCATGGATCGCGCCGGTTTCGGCAAGCCCCTTGCCCAGCCCCGCCATGACCTTTTCGTTGAACAGGGTCGCCGGCAGTCGCGCCGGGCCTTCATAGACGACGAGGCGGATCGAGTTGGAGCCGATGTCGATGATCGCCGTACGCGGCCGGGCGCCATTCGATTCGGCGCGTGGCTTGCGGAAAAAGGCTGTCGCCACCCGCTCAGCCAGCCTTCGCCGCGAGGCGACGCTTGCGCGGCGACAGCTTCGGCACCGGCTTGCGCGCGTCCACGGCGGCGCCGCGGCCGGACAGCGAGGGGTTGGTCATGAAATAGCGATGCAGGTTGAATTCCCCTTCGTCGCTGGGCACGATCCGATCGTAATGGCCATCGGGTGCGAGCAGCCAGCTCTGCTCGTTGTCAAGGAGGTTGGCGACCATCACCTGGTCGAGCACCTGATCATGCACGGTCTTGTTGAGCAGCGGCAACATGAACTCGACACGGCGATCGAAGTTGCGCTGCATCCAGTCCGCCGACGAGATATACACCTTGGCCCCGTCGTTGGGCAGCGCCTTGCCGTTGCCGAACGCCCAGATGCGGCTGTGCTCCAGGAAGCGGCCGACGATCGACTTCACGCGGATATTCTCGCTCATGCCGGCGACGCCGGGGCGCAGGCAGCAGATGCCGCGCACGATCAGCTCGATCTGCACGCCCGCGGCGCTCGCCTGGTAGAGCTTCTCGATGATCGCCGGATCGACCAGCGAGTTCATCTTCGCCCAGATCATGCCCGGCCGCCCGGCGCGGACATGCTCGATCTCCTCCTCGATCAGCGCGGTGAGGCGCTTCCGGAGGTCGCGCGGGGAGATGCCGAGCAGCTCCAGATGCTGCGGCTCGACATAGCCCGTGACGTAATTGAAGATCTGCGCCGCATCGCGCCCCATCCGCGGATCGGCGGTGAAGAAGCTGAGATCGGTATAGATGCGCGCGGTGATCGGGTGGTAGTTGCCGGTGCCGAAATGGCAGTAGGTGCGGTAGCGATCCCCCTCGCGGCGGACTACCATCGAGACCTTGGCGTGGGTCTTCCAGTCAATGAAGCCATAGACGACCTGCACACCGGCGCGCTCCAGCGCGGTCGCCCAGTAGAGGTTCTGCTCCTCGTCGAACCGCGCCTTCAGTTCCACCACCGCCGTGACCGACTTGCCAGCCTCGGCGGCGGCGATCAGCGCGTTGATCACCGCGGGCTGCTTGCCGGCGCGGTAGAGCGTCTGCTTGATCGCCACCACGTCCGGGTCCGCCGCCGCCTGCTGGAGGAAGCTGAGCACGACGTCGAACGTCTCGTACGGATGGTGGACGATGATGTCCTTGGCGCGGATCGCCGCGAAACAGTCGCCGCCATATTCGCGGATCCGTTCCGGGAAGCGCGCCGAGAAGGGCGTGAACTTTAGGTCCGGCCGATCCTCGTCGACGAGCATCGACAGGTCGCCCACGCCGAGGAAGCCGCCGGTTTCGGTGAGCAGCGCATCGCTGCCGCCCAGCTCCTCCTTGAGCACCGCTTCCAGGTCGGGGGCGATGCCCTCTTCCATCTCGAGGCGGATGACCCGGCCGCGGCGGCGCCGCTTGATTGCCGAGCGGAAGGTGAGCACCAGATCCTCGGCCTCTTCCTCGATCTCGATGTCGCTGTCGCGCAGCACCCGAAAGGTGGCGGCGGCGAGCATCTGGTAGCCGGGGAACAGCAGGTTCGAGAAATGCTTGATCAGCGTCTCGATCGCGACATAGCGCGCCGGGCTGCCGGGAAGGCGGACGAAGCGCTTGAGCGTCGTCGGCAGCATCACCAGTTCCTGGATCGGCGCGTTGTCGGAGGTGCGAACCAGGTTGAAGATCACGCTCGATCCCTGGTTCGGGATGAACGGGAAGGGATGCGCGGGATCGAGCGCCTGCGGTGTCAGGATCGGGAAGATCTGCTCGCGGAAATGGTTGGCGAGCCAAGCCTCGGTCTCGCCCTCGATCGCATCGGCCTCGAGTACGAAGATGTTGGCGAGCGCCAGCTGGGCGCGGATGTCCACCCACACCGCCTGCTGCTCGTCGGCAAGCGTCGCCGCCTCGGCGGAGATCGCCTCCAGCTGCTGGGCGGGGGTGAGGCCGTCGGCCGAGCGCGTATCGATGTTCTGGAGCTGCTGGCCCATCAGACCGGCGACGCGCACCATGAAGAATTCGTCGAAATTGCTGCCCGAGATCGACAGGAAGCGGAGCCGCTCCAGCAGCGGGTGCGCGGGGTTGCACGCCTCCTCCATCACCCGGCGGTTGAAGGCCAGCCAGGAGAGTTCGCGGTTGAAGTAGCGCGCTTCGGTGGGATCGGCGGGGGCGATGGTCGCAGGTGCGGCGGATTCGGTCATTCGCTCTCGCTATCGTCGGAATGCGTCAAAAGGCTTGCAGCCTCCAGTGTAGACTTCACGACGGGGATCGACAAACGACCGTCCGTCTCCATTTCCAGCACGTCGGCAACGCGGAGGATGGCGACATGGCTGCGCTCGATCCGCTTCGCGACCCAGGCGACCACCGTCGGGGTGGCGTGGAGCAGATGGCGGGTGAAGGCCCGTTCGAGCAACAGCGGGAGCAGCGCATCGTCGGGCGGGCCGATCTCCAGCAGCGGCGAGGCGGCTAGCCGCGAGCGCAGGTCTGGCAGCGCCACGTCCCAGCGCGGCGGCGCGGTGTCGCCCACGATCAGCAACGGGCGGCGCTCGTTCTGCGCACGGTTCCAGGCGTGGAAGATGTCGGCTTCGTCGGCGCGCTCGGCATCGTCGATGATGGCAGCGCCCGTCTTCGCCGCAAAGATGCGCGCGAGCAGGCTGCGGCCGGACTTGCGCGGGCCGATCAGCAGCGCGGCCATTACCGGCCAGGTGGCCCAATGTTCGAGCTGGTGGACGGCGCGGGCGTTCGAGTCGCTGACCAGAAAGTCCGTCTCGCTCACCTCGGGCAGGCCCAGCGGCAGGCGGAGCTGGCTCATTGGGGCTTGGGCGACGGCGATGCTTGCGGTGCGGCGGCGCGGCGGATGCGAAGCACACCGGGGCCTTCCTGCACATTCCACCCGCGCGATTCCAGGGCGGCACGCAAGCCGGCTTGCGATCCGTCATAGGACACACGCATCACCGAAATGCCGCCGAGCGCCAGGCTGGTGGTGGTGGCGCTGCGCACGCCCGGTACGCCACGCACGGCGCTTTCGGAGGCACTGACGGCAGCGGCGTTGGGCGTTTCGACCTGCACCGAAAGCGCCGCGGTCGCCGCGGCGGCGGCGCTTGCCTCCACGCTAGGCGTCGCGGTCGGACTGTCGCTCTCCTCGGCCACGACCGGTGCCGGCTGCGCGACCGGCGGCCGCGCGGCGAGCACCGCATCGGTGTGTAGCCGGCCATCGGTCAGCGCTGCCTGATAGGCCTTGTCGATCCGCGCCACGGCGGTGTCGAACAGCGCGTCGATGGCGTCGCCATTTTCGATGCGGAGCGCGAAGCTGGTGATCGGCACCTTGTCCGGCCCATGCGTCGCAGAGAAGATTCCGACGATCGGGCCCCCGGGATAGTCGCGGCGCAGCTGCACTTCCGGCACGAGCAGGTCGACCGCGCCATACTGGTCGAGGATCGTGCGCCACCAGTTGCGGCCATGGCGGAGCGTCTGGCCGGTATTGACCAGCAGCCGGTCGGCGCCGGTGCCGCGCAGGCGGACATAATCGATGGTGCTGCCGGCGGCGCGGAGCCGGTTCCAGGCGCGCGCCCAGGCGGTGTCCCGCTCGAACACCTGCCCCACGCCGCCCGAATATTGCAGCGGCACCAGCAGCATCGGCGGCGAGTGGGTAACGGCGATCGACACGCCGAGGATCGATCCCGCCTTGGCGCGATCGAACTGCACGCCAAGGCTCGCGATATAGCGGTTGGGGCCGATCTGCTCGCGCTCAACGACAATGCCGGTGACGATCGCGTCCAGCGCCGAATCGGAGAGCGTGCCCGGCGTCCCGGTGAGCTGCTGCGACAGCATCGACCAGCCCTTGCGCTGCGCGATCCGCCAGCCGCCCTGGCGGGCAAGGTCGGCGGTCTTGCCCGACACGTCGACTTTCACGCCGCTGATCTCGAAGCTGCCGACCGCGCCCGCAGGCGCGGCGGGCGCCCCGCCCTGCCCGCGTGCCGCCATGATGCCCGCGCCGGCAAGCGCGAGCGCCGAAACGGCGCCAATTACGGTTTTGGGACGGCGGAACTGCATGCGGGCGCCCTTTTGGCGAACCGGGCGTGGAAATCCAAGCGCGTTATGGCTAGGGCCAACGCCCATGAGCGAGACCAAGGCGGGCGACGGCCCTTACACCTATGCCCAGGCGGGCGTTTCGATTGCGGCGGGCAATGCGCTGGTGCGCGCGATCGGCCCGCTTGCCCGTTCCACCCGGCGCGCCGGCGCGGACGCCGATCTGGGCGGCTTCGGCGGCATCTTCGACCTCAAGGCGGCGGGCTTCACCGATCCGCTGCTGGTCGCGGCGAACGACGGGGTCGGCACCAAGCTGAAGCTGGCGATCGAGCACAACCACCACGACGGCGTCGGTATCGACCTCGTCGCGATGTGCGCCAACGATCTGATCGTGCAGGGTGCCGAGCCGCTGTTTTTCCTCGATTATTATGCGAGCGGCAAGCTCGACAACGCGGTCGCCGAGCGGGTGATCGCCTCCATTGCCGAAGGCTGCCGCCAGGCCGGCTGTGCGCTGATCGGCGGCGAGACTGCCGAGATGCCGGGCATGTATGCGGACGGCGATTACGACCTCGCTGGTTTCTGCGTCGGCGCGGTCGAACGCGACCGACTGCTCGACGGCAAGAAGATCGCCCCCGGCGACGTGCTGCTCGGCCTCGCCTCGAACGGCGTGCACTCGAACGGCTTCTCGCTGGTGCGGCGACTCGCAGCGGACAGGGGCTGGAAGCTCGATCGTCCGGCGCTGTTCGACCAGGAGCGGCTGCTGATCGACGCGCTGATGGCGCCGACTCGGATCTACGTCGCCAGCCTCCTGCCCGAACTGCGCAAGGGCACCATCCACGGCCTCGCCCACATCACCGGCGGCGGCCTGCTCGAAAACGTGCCGCGTGTGCTGCCCGAGGGCACCCATGCCCGCATCGACGCCGATGCGTGGCCGCTGCCGCGGCTGATGGCGTTCCTGCAGGCGCAGGGCCAGATCGAACCGGAGGAAATGGCACGCACCTTCAACTGCGGCATCGGCATGGTGGCGGCGGTCGCGGTCGACCAGGCCGAGGCCGTGACGGCGGCGCTGACCGCGGCGGGCGAAACCGTGTTCACCATCGGCGCGATCGAGGCCGGGGAGCGCGGCTGCACTGTGGTGGGCGGCGACGAGACCTGGAGCGCCCGCGCGCCGTGGAGCGCCACGCACCATGGCTGAGGCGTCCGCCGGCGCCTCCAGCCCCCGCAAGCGACTCGGCATCCTGATCTCGGGCCGCGGATCGAACATGGCTTCGCTGGTCGAGGCCGCCGCGGCGCCGGACTGTCCCTACACGGTCGCGCTCGTCGCCAGCGACAAGCCGGAAGCGGCCGGCCTCGCCTGGGCAGCCGAACGCGGCGTGCCGACCTTCGCCCAGAGCCCGAAGGGCATGCCCAAGGTCGAGTATGAAGCGAAGATCGACGCGGCGCTGCGCGCGGCGGGCGTCGAGGCGATCGCGCTTGCCGGCTATATGCGGCTGCTGTCGGACGACTTCGTCGCGCGCTGGCGCGGCCGCATCGTCAACATCCACCCCTCGCTGCTCCCCAGGTACAAGGGCCTCGACACCCACGCCCGGGCGATCGAGGCGGGCGATACCGAGGCGGGCGCCTCGGTGCACCTCGTCACCGAGGAGCTGGATGGCGGGGATGTGCTCGGACAGGCGCGCGTGCCGATCCTTGCTGGCGACACGCCCGATACGCTCGCCGCCCGCGTCCTCGCCGAGGAGCACAAGCTCTACGTGCAGACCCTGGCGGCCTGGCTGCGCGGCTGAAACGCGCGGATATTTGCGGCTGATCCGGCGTTGTCTCCCCTTCAGAACCTCACAGGGGACACGAGGATCATGCCCAAGGACTCGGCGCTCATGCCAGAGGAAGAAGGCGGCATCGCCACCGCCGAACTCGGCCTTGTGCTGCTCGACGGCCCCAATGGCGTCGCCGTCGCGATGACCCCCGAAGCCGCGGAAGCCACCGGGCGCAGCCTGCTCGCCGCCGCGGAAGTGGCCGCGGACCAGCGTGCGCGCGGGGAAACGGGTTATTAGACTTGTGCAGCAATACTGCCGGCGCCGATAAGGGGCGCGGATGATTAAGGTCGCCAGCTACAATATGCGGAAGTCGATCGGCACCGACCGACGACGCCGACCGGAGAGGACGCTCGAGGTATTGCTCGAGGTCGACGCCGATGTGATCGCCTTGCAGGAGGCCGATCGTCGCTTCGGTGCGCGCGAGGCCGTGCTCACGCAGAGCCTGCTGTCCGAACACAGCCCCTGGAAGCCGGTGCATTTCGGCATGCGCGCACGGTCGATGGGCTGGCACGGCAATGCCCTGCTGGTGCGCAAGGAGGCCGAAATCCTCGGGTGCGCGGCGCTGCATCTGCCGACGCTGGAACCGCGCGGCGCGGTGATGGCCGAGCTGCTGTTACGCGGCGAACGCCTGCGAGTCGTGGGCATGCATCTCGACCTGTCCGGCCTGTGGCGTCGCCGCCAGGCGCATGCCATTCTCGCTGATTTGGCCGATCGCGAGCCCATGCCCACCGTGATGATGGGCGATCTCAACGAATGGACCGCAGAGCGCGGCTGCCTGCGCGACTTCGCCCAGCATTTCGCCTTCGCCCCCACCGGCAAAAGCTTCCATGCCCGCCGACCGATGGCGCGGCTCGATCGGATCATGGCCTCGCCCGATCTCGCGATCGGGGACGCCGGCGTGCACCACAGCCTTGCCGCGCGCACCGCCTCCGATCACCTGCCTGTGTGGGCGGAGGTGCGGCACCGCTGATGCACGAGAGCCAAGAAAAGGAACTGCGGCTCGCGCTGGTCTGCTACGGCGGGATCAGCCTCGCCGTCTACATGCACGGCATCACCAAGGAGGTGTGGCACCTCGCCCGCGCCAGTTGCGCCGAGCGTGAGGGCACGCCGTTGCACAGCGTCTATCGCGATCTGATCGAGGAGATCCGCGAGCGCAGCGGGCTCAACCTGCGGGTGCTTGTCGACATTCTCTCCGGCGCCAGCGCAGGCGGGATCAACGCGGTGTTCCTGGCGCAGGCGATCGCCACCGGCCAGTCGCTCGATCCGCTCACCGCGATGTGGCTGGACCATGCCGATGTCGATGCGCTGCTCGCTCCCAGCCAGGGCCCGTCGCACCGTTTCGCCAAGGTGTGGGCGAAGCCGATCGCCTGGATGCTCGCCAATCGCTCGAGCACGATCGAGGAGATCGTGGAGTCGAGCGCGCGCGTGGAAGTGCGGGAGAAGCTGGAACGCTTTGTCCGGTCGCGCTGGTTCGAACCACCCTTTGGCGGCGCCCAGCTGCTGAACACGCTGCTCAATGCGTTTGATGCGATGGCCAAGGGCCCTGCCGAACGCCGGCTGCTACCCGACGGCCAGCCGCTCGACCTGTTCGTCACCGCCACCGATTTTCGCGGCCATTCGGAAACGCTGAGGCTCAACAGCCCGGCCGAGGTGATCGAAACCGAGCATCGCCTGGTATTCAGCTTCAGCGACCATGGCCGCGGCCGGGGCGTCGCCCACCCGGCCGCGCTGGCCTTTGCCGCGCGGGCGACGTCCAGCTTCCCTGGTGCCTTCCCGCCGATGATGGTAGGCGAGCTGGACAAGGTGCTCGCCGATCGCGGGGAAAGCTGGGCGGGTCGCGACGCCTTCCTGCAGCGCACGCTCCCAGAGCAATGGGCCGAAAGCCGGGCCGAAAAGGCGGTGCTGATCGACGGGTCGGTGCTCGCCAACGCGCCGTTCGCGCCCGCCATGGCGGCGCTGCGCGAGCGCCCTGCACGCCGCCAGGTCGATCGCCGCTTCGTCTTCCTCGATCCGACACCGGACATGCGGTTCGATTTCTACGGGCCGCGCCAGGAACGTCCCGGCTTCTTCTCGACGATCATCGGCGCGCTTTCCGAGCTGCCGCGCAAGCAGCCGATCCGCGACAATCTGGAGACGATCGCCGCCCGCTCGGACCGGATCGAGCGGATGCTCGCCATCGTCGCCGAGATCCGCGCCGAAGTCGAAGCACAGGTGGAAGCGCTGTTCGGCTACACGCTGTGGCTCGATTACCCGACGCCGAAGCGGCTCGCGGCGTGGCGCAAGCGGGCGCAGGTCGCAGCCGCCGCCAAGGCGGGCTATGGCCATACCGCCTATGCGCTGCTCAAGGTCGACGGCGCGGTGGACCGCACCGCGAATCTGCTCCAGGCACTGGGCGGGCAGCACGACGGACAGCGGCTGCGCGCGCTTTGCCGCCAGCTGCGCGAGACGGTGCGGGCCCGGGGTGCCGATCGCTTCGGCGCATCGCTGCCTGGCGGCGCCTCGCCCGAAGCGCTGGATTTCCTGCGCGGCCACGATCTCGGTTTCCGCATCCGCCGCCTGCGTCTGCTCGCCCGACGGCTGTCCGAGCTGGAGCAATCGGCACCGCGCGGCGCGATGCGGCCGATGCGCGACGCCATCTACGGCGCGCTCGCCGCCTATCTGGAACTGAAGCGATCCGACACGTTCGCCGATCTTCGCGAACGCACGTCGGACGAACCCGGGACACTGCTCGATGCGCTGGCGGAGCGGATGCAGCTCCGCGCGCTCGACCGGCAGACCGACGAGGTCCTCTCAGCTGGGTTCAGCGGGTTGTCGAAGGAACTGCGCCGGCCGATGCTGCTGGCCTATCTCGGCTTTCCCTTCTTCGACATCGCCACGCTGCCGCTGCTGCAGGGCGAGGGCATGGACGAATTCGATCCGATCCGGGTCGATCGCATCTCGCCCGAGGATGCCCGCGCGATCCGCACCGGCGGCGTCGCGGCAATGCTCAAGGGCAATCAGTTCAACAATTTCGGCGCGTTTTTCAGCCGCGCCTATCGCGAGAACGACTATCTCTGGGGCCGCCTCAACGGCGCCGACCGGCTGATCGACATCGTTCTCTCAACGCTCGACGCCGACGCGCGACCGGGCGCGGACCATGTCGCCGCGCTCAAGCGCCGTGCCTTCCACGCCATCTTAGACGAGGAGGCGCCGAATCTCACCGCCATCGCCAACCTGATCGCCGAGCTGCGCGGCGAAATCGGCTGAGCCTTGGCAAGCGGGGCCGCTCGGGCCTAGAAGGCGGACGAGGTTTTCCAGGAAGGGAGCGGAATGCGGTTTCTGAAGGTGCTGTTGTGGCTCCTGCTCGGCGGCGTGATCGCCGGGTTCGTGATCTACAATGGCGATCAGCGGGTGAGCATCCAGC
>JAIYAA010000255.1 GCA_027489295.1 Sphingomonadales bacterium
AGCCGCAGCGCGGCGCGCTGGCCCATCGGCAGGATGGTCTGCACCGATCCCTTGCCGAAGCTGCGCACGCCCATCACGATCGCGCGGTGATGGTCCTGCAGCGCGCCGGCGACGATCTCGGAGGCGGAGGCGGTGCCCGAATCGGTCAGCACCACCACCGGCAGGCCCTTGGCGAGATCGCCCGGGAACACGCTCTCGGCATAATAGCGCTCGATATCAGTCTTCTCGCGACCGCGCTGCGAGACGATCTCGCCATGGTTGAGGAACACGTCGGCCACCGCGATCGCCTCGTTCAGCAGGCCGCCGCCATTCTCGCGCAGGTCGACGATATAGCCGAGCGGCTTGTGGCCGAGCTTTTTCTCGATCGCCTCGATAGCGAGCGCGGTGTCGCCGCCGGTATGCGCGGTGAAGGTGTTGATGTTGAGGATGCCGACGCCGTCCTTGATCTCCCACTTCACCGGCTTCTGGGTGATGATCTCGCGGGTGAGCGTGAACTGCAGCGGCTTCTCGGCACCGGGGCGCACGATGGTCAGCGCGATCTTGGTGCCCGGTGCCCCGCGCATCTGGGTGATTGCCTCGTCCAGGCTGCCGCCGACGATGAACTTGCCGTCGAGATGGGTGATGAAGTCGCCCGACTTGATGCCCGCCTTGGCCGCCGGCCCGTCCTCGGTCGGCGCGATCACCTTCACCGCGCCGTCCTGCTGGGTGACGGTGAGGCCGAGGCCGCCGTAATTGCCCTCGGTCTGGATCTTGAGATTGTCGAAATCGAGCCCGTCGGCGAAGCTGCTGTGCGGATCGAGCGCCGCGAGCATGCCGTCGATCGCGCCCTTCACCAGCGTCTTGTCGTCGACCTTGTCGACATAGTTCGCCTTCACGGTGTTGTAGACTTCCATGAAGGTATCGAGCTCGCGATAGCTGCTGGTATCGACCCCCGCCATGGCACCGGATGTGATGGGAATGATCGCGAGTGCGCCGACAGCGGCGGAAACCTGAAGAAACGAACGCAGCATCAAGAGACTTTCCGGAAGGGCGATCTGGCTAATGTAGGCCAGACTAACGGGATTTGCACGCGGTGTCAGTCGAGCAATTGGGTCAGGTCCATCGGTTGCCCCCGGCGGCGGAGCTCGACGGTGACCCGGGGGCCGGCGGTGCCAAGCGGGGCGCCCTGCCCGACCTTCTGCCCGGGACGCCCCGCGACGGTGGCGAGACCGGAGAGCAGGCTGGTCCAGCCCTTGCCATGATCGAGGATCACCACCGCACCATAGCCGGCAAACGGAGCGGCATAGGCGATCGTGCCGGCGGCGGGCGCGACGACCGCCCCCCCCGGCGCAACCGCAAAACTCAGTCCGCGCGCGCGGACACCTGCGGGGGAGAGTTCGCCGAAGCCGGTGACGAGCTGGCCGGCAACGGGCAGGCGATAGGAGCCCGGACCATTCGACGCCTGGGCGGGGGCGCCGGGACGCGGCAGCGGGCCGCTCAGCACGACGAGGTCCGACCGGACCTGGCCTGCGCTCTGGCTGCGATCCTGGTCGGCCGCGAGGTCGCGCGCCTTCTCGCCCAACGCGAGCGCCCGGTCCGATTCCACCAGCGCGTCGCGCCCGAGCGTCATGGCCCGCAGCCGATGTTCGGATTCGAGCTGAAGCGCCGCCAGCCGCCGGGATTCAAGATCGATGCGGCGTTTCCGCAGATCGTCCACCGCCCGCGCCGTGGCGATGCGCAGCACGCGCGACCGTGCGAGGTCGGCACGAATGCTCGCGCTCCGCGCTTCGATCGCGGGCAGCAGGCTGGCGAGCGTCGCGCGGACATGGACGAGGTCCTGTGCCGAACCCGGCTGGGCGAGCGCCAGCACCGCCGGCCGCCGGGCCATCGCTTGCAGGGCTGCAACCAGCTCCAGTGCCGGGCGCTGGCGCTCGGCAAAGGCGATGCGCTGGCGGGCAAGTAACCGGTCGAGCATCGCAACGCGCGCTTCCGCGGCAGTCTGTTCGGCTTCGGCGGCTTCGATCCGCTGCGCCGCCGCCGCCTGTTCGGCACGTGCGCGCGCCTCCGCGTCGCGCTCGGTCGCGGCGGCGCGATCGAGTTCGGCCGCACGCGCTTCGGCGACCTTCGCCGCTTGGGCGGCTTCGGTCGCGGTCCGGGCGGTCTGCTGGGTGGCATCGGGCTGCGGCTGCGCGATCACGCCCGTCACCGCGATCGCGACCAGCGCGGCCGCGATGCCGAGGCTGCGTGTCGGGCCCATCAGCCTTCGCGGTGATAGGGGTGGTTGGAAAGGATCGACACCACGCGCCAGAGCTGCTCGGCGAGCATCGCGCGGGCCATCATGTGCGGCCAGGTTGCCTTGCCGAAGCTGAGCAGCATGTCCGCCGCCTGGCGATCGGCATCGTCGAAACCGTCGGCGGCGCCAATCAGGAAGCGCGTTTCGCGCACCCCGTCGTCACGCCAGGCGCCGAGCCGGGTCGCCAGCGTCTTGGAAGGCAGGTTCTCGCCGAGTTCGTCGAGCATCACCACCCGCGTGCCGGGGGGGAGCACCGGCATCTTGCCGCCGATATCGGGCAGTTCGGTCACGCGCGTGCCCCAAGTGACCCGCTTCAGATAGCGGTCGACCAGTTCGGCCTCGGGGCTGCGCCCGATCCGGCCGCGCGCGACGATGTGCAGCAACATGGCGCGCGCGCTTCCGGAATCAGATCAGGCCTGGCCCTCGAACGACCACATCCGCTCGAGATTGTAGAAGCTGCGCACTTCCGGGCGGAACAGGTGGACGATCACGTCGCCCGCATCGATCAGCACCCAATCTGCGGCCGGCAGGCCTTCGACGCGGGGCGTGCGGCCCTGCTCTGCCTTCAGCTTCTCGGCCAGCTTCATCGCCATCGAGGCGACCTGCCGGGTCGAGCGACCCGATGCGATCACCATATAGTCGGCGATGCTGCTCTTGCCGGCGAGCGGGATCGAGACGGTTTCCACCGCCTGATCGTCTTCCAGCGAGGTGAGCACGAGCCTATGCAGCGCTTCGACGCTGTCGGCGTCGTTCGAACGCTGCATATTGGGGGATGTGGCCAAGGTTGCTCCTAGTCTATCGACGGTCTGTGCGATGTGATTGGAGACGGCGCCGGGCTCTCCTTTTCCATAGCTGGAGAAGACCCGAGGAATCGCCGGTGCCAGGCAGGATCGGCAGCCCGAAGGCGCGTTGCCGACGTCGGATCGGGGCGGAAGCGCAACAGCACAAGTGCCGGCAATCTCCATCGCGTCCAATGTTTCGCCTGGCCTGCGGGCCGCACAGCGCGCCGCAGCCAACCCATTGCAGGACTTGCATGGGCACC
>JAIYAA010000017.1 GCA_027489295.1 Sphingomonadales bacterium
CAAGACCGGGCTTTTGATGCGGCGTTGAATGCTCGGGCTGCGGTAATTCGCCCGTATCCATGGGGGGTTACGGCGCTTTCCATCAACGAAGACCTTGCCGCGCTCGGCAAGTTCGGCGTTACCCGCTGCGTCGGGATTCTGCCCGATGGCACGGCATTCGCCATCCCGGACGACATGCCGCCGCCCGATCCGATCGACGTGCCACCGGATGCGCGCGACGCCGTCGTGTCGCTGGTGCTGCCGGCCGCCCAGGCCGGTGCGGTGGAGTTTCGCGAAAGCGACCGGCGCAGCGCCGATACCCGCTACCTGGTGGACGAGCGCGAGATCACCGACGCGTTCGCCGACGATCGCGCGCAGGAGGTGATCGAGGTCGCACGCCCCAATCTGCAATTCGGCATCACCCGCGAGCAGACCTATGGGCGGGTGACGCTGGGCTTGGCGCGCGTCCGCGAGGTTAGCAACAAGCGGGTCGTCTTCGACGAGCGCTACATTCCGCCGGCGCTGGACGTGGCGGCGGTGCAGAAGCTGAAGGGGGCGCTGTCCGACGTTCTGGGGCGTGCCGAGCAGCGCGTTACCGAGCTCGCCAAGCGCGCCGTGCAGGCGACCGACGGCGGATCGGAAACCTTTGCCAGCTTCCTGATCCTGCAGGCGTTGAACAAATGGTCGGCGGTGCTCGAGCATATCGAGGCGCTGCCGACGGTGCATCCCGAACGCTTCTTCGAGGCGCTGCTGGGGTTGGCCGGCGAGCTTTCCACCCTGATGCGCGACGAGCGCCGGCCGCCGCGGCTGCCGCGCTACGATCATGAAAACCTGCAGGGCTGCTTCGAGCCGCTGCTCGATCTGCTGCAGACCATGTTGGGGGTGATGATCAATCGCTCGGCCGAGCAGATGTCGCTCGATGCGGCAGGCCCCGGGGCGTATGTCTCCACTATCCGGGACCATGCGCTGTACGAAACCGGCTATTTCTATCTGGCGGTGAGCGCGGCGGTGCCGCTCGACGAGGTGCGCGCCCGCTTCCCCAGCGTGGTGAAGATCGGCCCGATCACGCGGATGCGCGAGATCGTGCAGGCGGCGCTGCCCGGCGTGCCGCTGCGGCACGTGCCGACCCCGCCGCCGCAGATCCGGGTGATCCCGGGCTATGTCTATTTCGAGCTCGATCGCAGCGCACCGGCCTGGAAGGAACTGGCCAGCGCGCCGGCGCTGGGCATGCAGGTTGCCGGTGAGTGGCCGCAGATCAAGCTGGAACTCTGGTGCGTCAAGCGAGGTGGCCGATGAGCGGTTCGGACGGCGGCGGCAATCGTACGGTATTCCGCCCTTCTCCCCTGCAGCAGCGCGGCCAGTCCGCCCCGGGGGATCCGCAGCAGCCGCCGGCCGGCTGGGGCGCACCGCCCCCGCCGGTGCCGGCCCCGGCCTCCATGCCGGCCCCGCCTGCACCGATGGCATATGCCGCGCCGGTCGCCCCGGCGCCGGTTGCCGCGCCCGTACGGCTGGGCGTGGACGACATCCCGCAACCCGCAACGCCGCGCGTCTTCCACAACCGGCTGCTCGCGGCCGCCTCGCCGGTGCTGGCCCTCGCCGCCAGCGTGCGGGCAGGGCGGGCGCGGACCCCGATCCCGGAACTCCATCGTCAGATGGTGGCGGCGATCCAGGCCTGCGACCAGGCGATCGCCGGCCAGTATCCCGAAGAGACGCGGATGCGCGCGAAATATGCGGTCTGCGCCACCGCCGACGACGTGGTGCAGAACCTGCCCGGCCTCGGCGCGGACGGCGCGGAGTGGGCGCGGCGATCGATGGTCGTCACCTTCTTCCACGAGAATATCGGCGGGGACCGCTTCTGGCAGCTGGCTCGGGATCCTGCCGCGCCGGGCGGGGATTCGCGCGATCTTGCCGAGCTCTACCACGCCTGCCTCGCCGCGGGATTCGAGGGCAAATACCGCGTGCTGCCCAATGGCCGCCGGGGCCTGCACGAGGAAATGACCGCGCTGTTCGCCCGGCTGGACCATGCCCGCAGCATTTCCACCGTCGAGCTGGTGCCGCACTGGCGCGGCGAGACGGCACCGCCTCGCCGGGTCGGGCTCTGGAGTCATGTGGCGCTGGCGGCAGCGGCGGCCGCCGCATTCCTGCTGGTCGTCTTCATCGTGCTACGGTTGCTGCTGATGGCGTCGGGCGGGGCGAGCCACGATGCGGTGGCCGCGATCAACCCCGCGGCGCCGCTGCGGCTCTCGCGCAGCGCGGCGCCGCCGCCTGCACCGCCGGCCAGCGGCCAGCTCGAAGGGCTGAAGAAGTTTCTGGAGCCGGAGCGCCGCCAGGGGCTGGTGACGGTGGAGGAAGATGCGTCCACGGTGCGCGTGCGCACGACCGAGGGGCAGCTGTTCGCGTCGGCGTCGGACCAGCTCGAGCCCGGCCGGCGCGCGCTGTTCGAACGGATCGGCGATGCGGTGCAGCAGGAAAAGGGCCAGGTCACGGTGGAAGGCCATGCCGACAGTGATCGTGTCGCGTCGCTCAGCTTCCCGGACAACATGGCGCTTTCGGCGGCGCGTGCCGAAACCGTCGCCGCGATCCTGCGCAGCCGGCTGAGCGATGCCGGCCGCGTCGTCGCCAAGGGCTATGGCGACACCCGGCCGATCGCGTCGAACGACACGCCTGCGGGCAAATCCGAAAACCGGCGGGTCGAGATCGTCGTCCCGCGGCGCAATTGAGGCTGGCGATGAAGCGCGTTCTGACCAACTGGTGGTTCGTCTCCGCCCTTGCGGCGGTGATCGCCGTGCTGCTGCTCTGCATCGGCCTGCCCATCTTCGTGGCGGCGCTGCGGCCCTGGTGGGTGCGGCTGCTGCTGTTCGTGCTGATCGCGGGGATCTGGGGCGGCCTTGCCTGGTGGCGGCTGCGCAAGGCGCGCAAGGCAAGCGAGGCGCTGGAAGGCGAACTGGGCGCGCAGGCGGCCACCGACGGCGAAGCCAAGGTGCTGGGCGAGCGCATGGTCGAGGCGCTGCGCACGCTGAAGACTGCGTCCGGCAAGCAGCGGCGCGACTATCTCTACAGCCGCCCCTGGTACGTGATCATCGGCCCGCCGGGCGCCGGCAAGACCACCGCGCTGGTCAATTCGGGACTCCGCTTCCCCTTTTCGAGCGAGGCGCTGAAAGGCGTGGGGGGCACCCGCAACCTCGACTTTCTGTTCGCCGACGAAGCGGTGCTGGTGGACACCGCCGGCCGCTACACCAGCCAGGATTCGGACGCGACCGAGGATGCGAAGGGCTGGGAGGGGTTTCTCGGCCTGCTGCGCAAGCACCGGCCGCTGCAGCCCATCAACGGCGTGATCGTCGCGCTGGGCGCCGACCTGCTGCTCGGCGGCGATCGTGCGGCGATCGACCAGCACGCGGTCACCGTGCGGCGGCGCCTGGCGGAGGTCCGGCGCACGCTGGAAATCAACGTGCCGGTCTATGTGCTCGTCACCAAGGCCGACCTGCTTTCCGGCTTCGTCGAATATTATGAGGACCTCGATGTCGAGGGACGACGCGCGGTGCTCGGGCACACGCTGCCCTTCGCCGACAAGCGACCCGAGCCCGCGCAGCTGGCCGAGGCGTTCGACGCGATGGCGCTGGCGGTAGAAAAGCGCCAGGCGGGCCGCCTCGCCCAGGAACAGGATCCGGTGCGCAGCGCGCGGATCCTTGGCTTCCCCGGCCAGATCAACGCGTTGCGGGCACGGCTGCTGCGCTTTCTTGACGGCGTGTTCGTGGCCGGCGACATGCCGATCGGCGTGTTGCGCGGCTTCTACCTGACCAGCGGCGTACAGCAGGGCGCACCGCTCGATCGCCTGCTGGCCGGCATGGCGGACATTTACGAGCAGCCCCAGGCCGCCGCCGCGCAGGGATCGGGCAGGGCCTATTTCCTCAATCGTCTGCTGGGCGAGGTGATGTTCGCCGAGGCCGGGCTGGTGCAGCTGGATCCGGCCGCGCGCAAGCGGCAGCGGCTGCAGCTGGTGAGCGCGCTTGCCGGCGTGGCGGTGCTGACGCTGGTCATCCTGTCCGGCTGGGGTGTCAGCTTCGCGCGCAACCGCGCCTTCCAGGCGGAACTGCTCGGCAAGGCCAACGCGGCCAAGCAGATCGTGCACGACAGCGGGATCGATCTGGTGGAGGTGCGCGAGGGCGATCCGGGGCTCGAGCAGTCGCTCGACCTGCTCCGGGCGATGCGCACGCTGCCGCAGGGCTATGCCGAGATGCAGGCGGGCGGACCTGGGCTGACGATGCAGCTGGGGCTATTCGAGCGCGGGCTGTCGGACAGCGCGGTCGAGGCCTATCGCGACACGCTGCGCCGCGTGCTGCTGCCGCGGATCCTGCTCCAACTCGAACGGTCGCTCAAGGCCAACCAGAGCAACCCGCTGGCCGTCTACGAACCGCTCAAGGTGTATCTGATGCTCGGCGGCCAGCATGCCGTCGACAAGACGGCGGTGCGCAGCTGGGTGAGCGGCTATTGGGCCAGCCAGGCGTATCCGGGTCCCGATGCGGCGGAAGTGCGCAAGGAACTGGGCGAGCATCTCGACGTGCTGCTGGGCGACCCCGATCTGGCGGTGGCCTGGCCGGGTCGGCGTGCGCCGATCGATGGCGCCCTCGTCGCATCGTCGCGCGCGGCGATCAGCAACCTGTCGATGGCCGAACGCGCCTATGCGATCCTGAAGCAGAAGGGCATGGCGGCCGCCAACCCGTCCTGGTCGGCGGCGAACGTGCTCGCCAGCGGCGACGCGCAGGCATTCGAGAATGGCGACGCGCTGCTGCAGGCGACGGTACCCTATTTCTACACCCGTGCCGGCTACGAGAAATCCTACCAGATCGGCGTCAACACGGTGCAGAAGGATCTGAAGGAAGATCTGTGGGTATTCGGCAACGATGCCCAGACCATGTCGATGCGCGAACAGCTGGGGCAGGTGCGCGGCGGCGTCGCGCAGCTCTACGCCCGCGACTATATCGCCGCCTGGGAAGGCGTGATCGCGCTGCTCAAGCCGAAGAACTATTTCAACGATCCGGTGGCGCTGGCGGCGATCGGCAAGACGCCGTCCCCGCTCAAGCTGGTGCTGCTCGAGCTGCGCAAGAACACCAGTTTCGGCGGTGGCACCCGCGGCGTGCAGGTGCTGGCCCAGCGCAAGATCGAATCGAAGCTGAGCAGCTTCGGCAAGCTGGGCGACGTGAACGGCGTCGTGCCGACCGCAGTGGGCGTGGACGCGGGCACGACCATCGAATCCTATTTCAGTTCGATCCACGAGTATGTCGGCGACGGCAAGGCCCCGGCGCCGATCGATGCCTTTGTCGCGGCGCTGGGCGAAGCGGGCGCGGCGATGGAGACGGCGCGGCGATCGGGCGCGATGGGCGGCGAGGCGGTGCAGGCCGCGATGAGCGCCGCGATGGCGAAGGTGGGCCTCTCGGCCGCCGGCGCGCCGCCGCTGCTGCAGGGCTTCGTTTCCGGCATCACCAAGACCGGCGACACCAGCGCGGTCGATCTTTCCAAGGGCGCGCTGGCGCAGGTCTACACCGATCAGGTCGCTCCCGCGTGCAAGGAGGCATCGCAGGACCGCTTCCCTTTTTTCGCGGGCGCGGCGAACGATGTGACGACGATCGATCTGCAGCGGGTGTTCGGTATGGGCGGCGTGCTGGATAGCTTCGTGCAGCAGCGCCTGAAGCCGCTGCTCGACACCAGCGGGCCGATCTGGCGCTGGAAGGCAGGCGATCCGGTCGCCGCGACGCTGGATCCGGCGACGCCGGACAGCTTCGCCAAGGCCCAGGAAGTCCGCGACCTGATCGTCGGCGGGCTGGCGCTGCGGATCGAGCCGAGCGCGTTCGCCGGCGGGGTGGATGCAGTGCAGTTCCAGTCCGGCGACGCGAACCTTGCCTTCTCGTCGAGCGACCGCGCGGCCAAGCAGATGCGCTGGTCCGCCCAGGGCGGGGCACCGTCGGCGAGCGTGACGCTGCTGCGCGGCGGGCAAAAGGTCCGTACCTTCGAGGAGCAGGGCGTGTGGGCGCTGTTCCGGCTGATGGACAAGGCGCGGCGGGAAAACAGCGGCGCGACCAGCTTCCTCGCGACCTTCGGCGACGCATCGGGCTCGGTCACCTTCCGGGTCGGGCTGCCGAGTGAGCATAACCCGTTCAGCCGGGGCGGCATGTGGACCTTCCGCTGCCCGCTGACGCTGTGAGCGGCTTCGTGTTCGGCAAGCTGCCCGCCCATGGCGATTTCGTCACCCGCGGGCTCGACCCCCTCGCGGCAGCGGCCTGGGACCAGTGGCTGGCCGCGGAGATGGAACTGGCGCGCGCGGCCCATGGGCCGGCGTTCGACGACCGTTATGAGGCTGCGCCGGTCTGGCGCTTCGCGCACGATGCGCAGGCGGGGGCGCTTGCCCTGTCGGTCGACAGCGTCGGGCGGCGGTTTCCGCTGGTCGTGGCGGGCGGCGGAGACAGCGCGGCGTGCGAGGACCTGTTGTACGATGCGCTGGGTGATGCCTGGACCGTCGACCAGTTGCACGCCGCCGCAGCAGCGCTGCCCGGCGACGCCGCCGAGCCCGGACCGGCGCAGTGGTGGACTCCGGGAAACGCGGCATTTCCCGAACGCGCGCTGTCCGGCGAGCGGCCTTTCGGGCTGATCCGGACGATGCTCGAGCCAAGGGAGATGGCATGATCACGGCGCTGCGCGTGCAAGGCGAGGTGCGTACCGACACGGGGCGCGTGCGCGAGAAGAACGAGGATTCGGTGCTTGCCCGGCCCGATATCGGGCTGTGGGTGGTGGCCGACGGCATGGGCGGCCATGCCCATGGCCAATGGGCATCCTCCTGCATCGTCGAAAGCCTGGCGGAGGTGCCCGCGCTCTCCGATTTCGAGGATCAGCTCGCCGGAGTCGCCGATGCGATCCACCGGGCCAATGCGCGTGTGTACCAGCGTGGCGTGGTCGAGGGACAGATGGGCTCCACCGTCGTCGCGCTGCTGATCGGCGGCGATCGCTTCGCGCTGCTCTGGGCGGGCGACAGCCGGGCCTATCTGCTGCGCGCCGGCGCCCTGCATCGCCTGACGGTGGATCACACCCAGGTGCAGGTGATGGTGGACGCCGGACTGCTGACGGCGGAAGAAGCCGCGCATCACCCGCTCGGCCATGTCCTGGCGCGCGCGCTGGGCGTGACGGAGACCGTCGAGCTGGACGGAATTACCGACAGCATCGCTCCCGATGACCGCTTTCTGCTGTGCAGCGACGGGCTGAGCGGCGTGGTGCCCGAAGCCGAGATCGCCGCGCTGCTTTCGGCCTACGCGCCGGACGATGCGGCCGACGCGCTGCTGCAGCGCTGCCTGCAGGGCGGTGCGCCGGATAATGTGACCCTTGCCGTGGTGGACGTGCGCCAGAGTACCGCCATCGTCTTTGTC
>JAIYAA010000221.1 GCA_027489295.1 Sphingomonadales bacterium
AGCGGCACGGCGGCGAGCAGCGCGGCGATGACAGACTTGTTCATCCGGAACCTCACTTCTTCGGCTTGTAGGTGGGCAGCGCGGGCGCCCCGATCAGGCTGGAGGCTCCGCCCTGATCGAGCTTGTGCGCGACATTGGTGAGCGCGAGCGACATCTCGCGCAGATCCTGCACGAGCTGCCCGACCTCGGGCATGGTCTTGTTCGAGAAGGCCTGGATCCCCGGCCGGGCATCGCCGATCGTCGCATCCAGCGTCTCGACGCTCTTGCGCGCCGAGGTGATGGTGGCGTTGAGATTGGCGATGGTCGGCTTGATGTCGCTCGCCATCATGCCGTTGGTCGTCTCGGCGAGCTGGCCAATCTGCTGCGCGGCGGCGCCCGCCTGCTGGATGGCGATCCGGGTTTCGGCGAGCGTCGCGGCGATTTCGGGCCCGCGATCCGCCAGCGACTTGGTCAGCCGGTTGGTGTTGGCGAGGATGCCCGAGATCGAAGCCTGGTTCTTCTCGTCGAGCAGGTCGGACACGCGCTCGGTGAGCGTGGTCAGCCGTTCGAGCAGCTTCGGCGCCGAGCTCAGCAGCGCGCCGAGGCCGCCCTGCTTGGTCGGGATCACCGGCACGCCTAGCGGGCAGGCGGCGCGGGGATTGTCCTTGGGGCACTCGATCGGCGGCTGGCCCTTGACCGCGCCGTCCAGCTGCACGGTGCTGGGGCCGGTGAAGCTGCCCTGGATCGTGGCGTTGGTGCCCTCGAGGATCGGCACGTCGGGCCGCACGCTGACGCGCACGCGCACCAGGCTCGGGTCCGGACGCCAGAACTGGATTTCCTTCACCTGGCCAGCCGGGACGCCCGAGAAGGTCACCGAAGAGCCCTGGCTCAGGCCGTCGACCGACTGCTTGAAGAAGATGTCGTACTGGCGCTCGTCGCCGCCGCCCAGCCGCGAGAGCCAGACGATGAACAGGCAGAGCACGGCGAGCAGGATCAGCACGACCGCGCCGACCAGCACATGATTGGAACGCGTTTCCATCAGCCCCTCTTATCCTCGTGCACCGGCCGGTTCGGGCCCGCGACCGCAGCGCGTCCGCGCGGCCCATTGAAATATTCCTGGATCCACGGGTGATCCAACGCCAGCAGCTCCGGAATCGTGCCCACCGCGATCACATGCTTGTCCGCCAGCACCGCGACGCGGTCGCAGATGGCGTAGAGCGTGTCGAGGTCATGGGTGATCAGGAACACGGTCAGTCCCAGCGTCTTCTGGAGCGACGCGGTCAGTTCGTCGAAGGCGGCCGCCCCGATCGGGTCGAGCCCGGCGGTCGGCTCGTCGAGGAACAGCAGTTCCGGATCGAGCGCGAGCGCGCGGGCCAAGCCGGCGCGCTTTTTCATGCCACCGGACAGCTCGGCCGGATATTTGGGGCCGGCCTCGGGCGGCAGGCCGGTCATCACCACCTTGTAGGCGGCGATTTCCTCGAGCAGTGCCGGGTCCAGCCCAGGATAGAATTCCTTGAGCGGTACCTGGACGTTTTCGGAGACGGTCAGCGTCGAGAACAGCGCGCCGCCCTGGAACAGGATGCCCCAGCGCTTGCGGATCTCCAGCGCCTCGGTCTCCTCGCGGCCGATCGTGTTCTCGCCGAACACCTCCACCGTGCCGTCGAGCGGCGGCTGGAGGCCGATGATCGAGCGCATCAGCACCGATTTGCCGGTGCCCGATCCGCCAACCACGCCCAGAATCTCGCCGCGGCGCACGTCGAGGTCGAGATCGTCGTGGACGATCTGGTCGCCAAAGCCGTTGCGCAGGCCGCGGACCCGGATCAGGACTTCGCGATCATCGGTACCGTCGTCGCTCATATCCAGCCCACATTGGTGAAGAACACGGCGAAGAAGGCGTCGAGCACGATTACCAGGAAGATCGCCTGCACCACCGCAGTGGTGGTGCGCTGGCCGACCTGTTCGGCATCGCCTTCCACCTGCATGCCGTGGAAGCAGCCGGCGATGGCGATGATTGCGCCAAACACCGGCGCCTTGACCAGCCCGACCCACAGATCGGTGAGCGGCACCACTTCGCGGACGCGCTGGATGAAGGTGATCGGCGGGATGTCGAGGCTGATCCAGCACAGCAGACCGCCGCCGAGGATCGAGATGATCGAGGAATAGAAACCGAGCAACGGCAGCATGAACACGACGGCGAAGACGCGCGGCAGCACCAGCGCCTCCATCGGCGAGACGCCGATCGTGCGCATCGCATCGATCTCTTCGGTCAGCTTCATCGTGCCGATCTGCGCGGCGAAGGCGGATCCCGACCGGCCGGCGATCATGATCGCGGTCATCAGGATGCCGAGCTCGCGCAGGGTGAGTCGCCCGAGCAGGTTGATCGTGTAGATCTCCGCACCGAACTGGCGCAGCTGCACCGATCCCTGCTGGGCGATGACGATGCCGATCAGGAAGCTCATCAGCGCGATGATGCCCAGCGCACCGACGCCGACCACTTCGAAGCGTTGCACCGTCGCGTTGAAACGGAACCGGCGGGGATGGGTGATGACGTGCCACAGCGCCAGCACCGTCGCGCCCATGAAGCCGAGCAGGCCGTAGAGCGTCTTGCCCGAATTGATCACCGCGGCACCGATCTCGTTGAGCGCGCGCGTGAACGATCCCGGCGGGGGCGGGGGCAGCTGGATCGGATGCTCGGCGGCGACCACCTGCTCGAGCAGGTGCTGCTCGTCGGCGTTCAGCCCTTCGATCGCCGCGCCGCGTTCACGGGCGAAGCGGTGGACCACCCAGGCGCCGACCGTATCCATTTGGCCGACCTCGCTCAGGTCGAGCCGGGCGACCGCGCCGTCCACGGCCTCCAGCCGATCGGGCAGGTCGCCGAGGCAGGAAAGGGAAAGGTTGCCGGAGAAGCGGAGTACCGCCTCGCCGTTCCTATCGGTGCGTTCGAAGTCGGCGGGTGCCCTCATCGATACCCCCTTTCCGCGATTCCGGCTGGAACGGCAAGTTCCTCCGTGGCTAGAGAGCGCAATGCAACGCCTCGCCATCTACGACATGGACAAGACCATCACCGCGAAACCCACCTGGACGCGGTTCCTGCTGCACGTCGCGCGCACCCGCGCACCGTGGCGCCTCGGGCTGTTCCCGGTGGTGGGACTGGGCGGCATCGCCTATCTCGCCCGCCGCGTCGATCGCGCGGGGCTGAAGCGGCTGTCGCATCGGCTGCTGCTCGGCCGTGCGCTCGCGCCGGCGGAGATGCAGCGCGTCGCCGAAGCCTTTGCCGAGCTGGAGCTGCGCAAGGGCGTGCTGCAGGGTGCCCGCGCGCAGATCGAAGCGGATCGCGCCGCCGGCTACCGGCTGGTGATGGCGACCGCCTCGCACCGCTATTATGCCGAGGCGATCGGGAAGCGGCTGGGCTTTGACGACGTGATCGCCACCAATGCGAAGCGGGACGGGCAGGGGCATATTCTCTCCGAACTTGAGGGCGAGAA
>JAIYAA010000265.1 GCA_027489295.1 Sphingomonadales bacterium
ATGTTGGTGAAGGCGCCGGTATAGGTCGCCGGGTTCGAGCGCGGGGTGCGGCCGATCGGCGACTGGTCGATGTCGATCACCTTGTCGCAGTTTTCGAGCCCGGTGATCTTGTCGTGCTTGCCGGCGAGCATGCGCGCGCCGTTGAGCTGGCGCGCGGCCGAGGCGTAGAGCGTGTCGAGCGTGAAGCTCGACTTGCCCGAGCCCGAGACGCCGGTGATGCAGGTGAAGGTGCCGAGCGGGATGCTGGCCGTCACGCCCTTGAGATTGTTGGCGACGGCGTTGTGCACGGTGATCTTCTTGCCGTTGCCCTTGCGGCGCTTGGCCGGGAGCGGCACCTCGCGGGTGCCGTTGAGGTAATCGGCGGTGACGCTGCCCTCGGTGGCGAGCACCTCGGCCAGCGTGCCCTTGGCGACGACCTCGCCGCCATGGACGCCGGCGCCCGGCCCCATGTCGATCACATAGTCGGCGGTGCGGATCGCGTCCTCGTCATGCTCGACGACGAGCACGGTGTTGCCCAGGTCGCGCAGGCGCTTGAGGGTGGCGAGCAGCATGTCGTTGTCGCGCTGGTGCAGGCCGATCGAGGGCTCGTCGAGCACGTAGAGCACGCCCGACAGCCCGCTGCCGATCTGGCTGGCGAGGCGGATGCGCTGGCTCTCGCCGCCCGAGAGCGTGCCCGAGGTGCGATCGAGGTTGAGATAGTCGAGGCCGACATTGTTGAGGAAGCCAAGCCGCTCGTCGATTTCCTTGAGGATCGCGCGGGCGATCTCGCGCTGCTGGGGGGTCAGCGTTTCGGGCAGCGCCTTGAAGAAGGCGAGCGCGTCGATCACCGACAGGTGGGTGGCGTAGGAAATGTCCTGTCCGGCGACCTTCACCGCGCGCGCCTCGGGCTTGAGGCGGGCGCCGCCGCAGACCTCGCAGGGGTGCGACGCCTGGTACTTGCCCAGCTCGTCGCGCATCCACGCGCTTTCGGTCTGCAGCATGCGGCGGTTGAGGTTGCCGATCACGCCTTCGAACGGCTTCTTGACGTCGTAGCTCTTGCGGCCGTCGACGAAGGTGAGGGTGACAGGCTTGCCGCCGGTGCCGTGGAGGATGATCAGCTGCACCTCGCCCGGCAGGTCGCGCCAGGGGGTGTCGAGCTTGAAGCCGAATTCGCGGGCGAGGCTGCCCAGCACCTGCATGTAATAGGGCGAGGGCGGGTTGGACTTCGCCCAGGGCACCACCGCGCCCTTCTTGATGCTGAGATCGTGGTTGGGGACGACAAGGTCCTCGTCGAACTCGAGCTTCTCGCCGAGCCCGTCGCACGCCGGGCAGGCGCCCTGGGGAGCGTTGAACGAGAACAGCCGCGGCTCGATCTCGGGGATGGTGAAGCCGGAGACCGGGCAGGCGAACTTCTCGGAGAAGACGATGCGGTTGTCGGGGATGCCGACGCCTTTCATCTTCTTCGCCTTCTTAAGCCCCTCCCCTTCAGGGGAGGGGTTTGGGGTGGGGGAGTCATCGAACGTCTGGGGTGCCTCCCGGACAGCCGCGCCCGTGCCCTGCAGCGCCTCGACCGTGGTATCCACCAGGTCCACATAGGCCAGCCCCTCGGCCAGCTTGAGCGCGGTCTCGAAGCTTTCCGCCAGCCGCGTGCCGATATCGCCGCCGACCACCAGGCGGTCGACCACCACTTCGATGTCGTGCTTGAACTTCTTGTCGAGCGCCGGGGCTTCCTCGATCAGGTACATCTCGCCGTCGATGCGGACGCGGCTGAAGCCGGCCTTCTGCCACTCGGCGAGTTCCTTGCGATACTCGCCCTTGCGCCCGCGCACGACGGGCGCGAGCAGCAGCAGCCGGGTGCCCTCGGGCAGCGCGAGCACGCGGTCGACCATCTGGCTCACCGTCTGCGCGGCGATCGGCAGGCCGGTGGCGGGGGAATAGGGCACGCCGACGCGGGCCCACAGGAGCCGCATGTAATCGTAGATCTCGGTGACCGTCGCCACCGTCGAGCGCGGGTTGCGGCTGGTGGTCTTCTGCTCGATCGAGATGGCGGGCGAGAGGCCCTCGATATGCTCGACATTGGGCTTCTGCATCAGCTCGAGGAACTGGCGCGCATAGGCCGAGAGCGACTCGACATAGCGGCGCTGCCCCTCGGCATAGATGGTGTCGAACGCGAGGCTCGACTTGCCCGAACCCGACAGCCCGGTGATGACCGTCAGCGTGTCGCGGGGAATGTCGATGTCGACGCCCTTGAGATTATGCTCGCGCGCGCCGCGGACGGAGATCGTTGTCAGTGCCATAGGGTAGGGTTCTAGCTTTGTTCTGAATGGTTTTCCAGTAGCGGAGATAGGAAGCCGACGCGCCGGGTGCGAGGGGGACGATGGGGAAGCGCGGCAATCGATATCGTTGCGTGGGCGTGACGGCGGTCACGCGCAGGGGGCATGGCGGGGTGGCAGAAGGGCGGCAGCACCGGAGCCTTCTCCCATTGGCCCTCGGTGCTCCAGGTCTCCCTGGGTGCCGCATTCGGGGGAGCGCGGCGCCCCATCGGGCGGGCATGTCCAAGGCCGGGGGGCTGGGCATGTCCGCTCGTCCTGTTCTGGCCGAACGGCCTGCTTCAATCGTAGTAATAGGGTGAGCGCTTCGCCCAGATCGTGCCCGGATAGCGGGCATGGAGCAGGCTGAATGCGCGCTTGCTCAGATGGTTGGCGCCGCCGCCCCAGCGACCGACGCGGTTCAGCCGATACAGCGCCTCGGCCGCGCGCGGATCGCGTGGATGCGCGGCGACCCAGGCGAGCGCCGATTCCCACAGCGTAGTGCCGCCGGTCACGCCCTTGGGCAGCCCGGCATGGGTGCGCAAGGCGTCCCGCTCGTGCAGCGCCGCGGCCTGCAGCGGTGCCGCGAAGGGCGCGAGGTGCACCGGAAAGGCGTCGCCGCACTTGCCGCTGCAGGTGAGGTCGGCAACGGACTCGCTCGGCGCGTCGTTCCACCAGATGCCCTGATCGTACGCCGTCGCCGCCGGGAAGCTTCCCGCCGGCGCCCGGCGCGGCGCCTGCACCAGCCAGTCGTCCCAATAGCCCCCGAACGACGGCTCGGTGCCATAGGGGCGGGCATAGTCGGCCAGATCGGTACGCAGGCTGGGAATCTTGGCCATCACGAAGATCGCGGCGAAGCGCTTGTCCGGGCCCGGCCGGGTGCGCAGGATCCGCTGCCAGTCGCCGCGCACCTGGGGCAGCAGCGTCACCAGCGCCCGCGCGGTTTCGTCGACCGCGGCGTCGTTCCGCAGCAGCACCGCGCGGGCATAGTTGGTGAGCGTCACGTCGAGGCGCAGCGCGTCCGGCAGGCGCGGGCTGCGTCCGAGCGCGAGGCGTTCGGGCAGCGGCAGGCGATCGATCACCAGCCGCGCATCGTCGCCAAGGCCGACCCAGTGCGTGCCCTGCCGCGCGACCAGCGCGACATTGGCCAGCGTGTCGTTGCCCAGACAGTCCGCCGAATCGAGCATGCAATAGGGCTGGCGCAGCGCATGCACCGCGAAATCGTCCAGATCGGTGGCGAGCTGGGCGCGGACCGCCAGGAAGATGTTGCGGTCCGACGGGGTGAGATCGTCGCGCGCCAGGATCGCGTCGGCCTCGCCGCGCAGCGTCGCATCGGGGGCGCGGCCGATGCGCAGCCGCAACAGGTGATAGCGCGCGGTGAGCCAGGCGGGATCGGTGGCCGCCACCCGCTCCGCCGCCGCGACGAGCTGGGCCGCCTCCGCATCGCCCGGCCGCGCGAAGCCCAGCGCCGCGAGCAGCCAGGGCGTGCGGTGGGTCGCCTGCCAGCGCGCGGTGGCGTGGGCCAGACCCTCGGTACGGCTGCGCGTGCCGAGCGTCGCGATCCAGTCCGCCGCCTCCGGCTTGTCGGGCTTGTCGGCCGACAGGCTCCAATAGTCCTTGAACTTCACCGCGACGTCCGCCGGCACGGCCCTGCCGTTCAGCGCCTGGTCCAGCCGGTCGCGCAGCGCGGCGGGGTGCTCGGCATAGTCGAGCACCTGCTGCATCCGCTCGACCTCGCCCTGGCCATAGGTGCCGGCGGGCGCGGCGGCGAGCGTGGCGATGGCGGCATGGGCGCGGGCGAAGGCGGCGGGATCGCGCGTGGTGAAGGCGGCGCGCTGCACGGTGCGGGCCTGGAGGTAGAGGGCGAGCGGCTGCCAGGGCGAGTGCGGGTCGCGGCCGATCGCGGCGAAGCCCTGCTCGGCATCCTGCAGGCGGCCGTCATAGAGCGCCAGCGCCGCCTGCTGGTACAGCCGATCGGCGCGCAGCCATGCGGGCGCGGCGGGATCGAGCGGCGGCAGCGTCACCCCCGGTTTGCTGCACGATTCGAACACCGCATCCTGCGCGGCGACCCATGCGCGCACCCCGGGGGCGCCCGCGCCGTGCGCTGCGATGCGCGCCTTCAGCGTCGCCGCGGCGGTGGTGAAGGCATCGGCGAAGCAGGTGGGGATGGCGGTATAATTGGGCCCCTGCCGCTCGGTCGCGATCCAGGCGAGCTCGGTGGAGACACCGGGCACGGCGCGGCGTGCCTCCAGCCAGACGCCGGTCAGGTCCTGCCGGTCGCCGCAGCAGGGGGTGGTGAGCGCGTCGGCGGCAGCGGCGCCGCCTTCCAGCCCGGTGAGTAGGCGCCAGTCGAGATAGCGGACCGATTCGGGCGCGCTGGGCTTGACGATGCCGACCCTGCCGGCGGCGAAGGCGGCGCGATCGATCGGGTGCAGCGCGTGGCTGGTGACATAGTCGATCAGCGGGCCGGGATCGCCCGATCCGATCGCCTGCGTCCCCGCCAGCATCGCCACCCCGGCCGCCGCCGCGAACCACATCCCGCGCTTCATCGCCATCGCTCCACCTGGCTGCGTACCGCGTCGAAGGTGGAGGGCGTCCAGCTCTGCGGTGCGAACAGATAGATCCTACGCCCGGCTGGCGCGCGGGCAATGGGGGTATCGGCGGAAATCGCCAGCGCCTTGCGGCAGGCGGGCGCGGCCCAGTCGCCGCCGCCTTCGATGCGCGTGCGGATCGCGGGATCGCCGCGGCCCATGCGGAACAGCATCGGCACCACCTCGTCCACCGGCAGGCCGTCCAGCCAGTCCTCCTGGCACCAGCTGGCGATCGCGGTCATCGACAGCGGGGTGCCGCGCGGCAGGCCTGCGCGCACATCGTGGAGCAGGTCGATCAGAACCGCGCGCTGCGAGCGGCGCACCTCGAAATCGATCTGGACGCGCGGAGTGGGCACGACGCGGGCGAAATGGAGCACCGCCGCGGCCACGCGGGCGCGCAGGCCCGGCGTCCAGCGCAGCGGCTGGCGATCGTCGATCTGGACATGGACGACGGCCGTGGCGGGCGGGCGATCGCTGCGCAGCGGATAGCGGCGGCCACGGGCGAGGAAGCCGTCGCCGGCCAGTTCGACAAAACCGGTCTGGACGGCGATCTCGGTTCCCGGCGGCAGGAAGCGCAGATCCTCGGGCCGCTCCCACGCCCAGACGACCAGCTGCGGCGCAGGGGCGGCGGGCTTGCACGCAGCGAGCGCGAGGAGGGGGAGAAGGCAGCAGCGGCGCACGCCCCGGCATAGCGGCGAAGGGCGCCGCCGTTCAAGGCGATCGGGCCGGGAGAGAGGCCCCCCCGGCCCGGCAGGCGGCTAGAAGCTCGCCATCGCGCTGAGGGCCTTGACCGTGGCGCGGGCGCCGGCGCTCGGTCCACCGGCGGCGCTGGCGGCACCGCCTTCGTTGAACCCGTTCGCCTGGCGGGCGAGCCGATCGACCTCGCGGGCGAGATTCTGCGCGGCGGCGGAGGTCTGCTCCACCATCGCGGCATTCTGCTGGGTGGCGCGGTCCATCTCGCCGATCGTCGCCGATACCTCGGTGATCGCGCCGGCCTGGACCTGGTTGTCGCGCGCCATCGCGGTCAGCAGTTCGTTCACCGTCCCCACGTCGCCGGAGATGTTGGACAGCGCGCCATCGACCTTCTCCACCATGCCCACGGCGGTGACGATGTCGGCCTGGGTCGCGGTCAACTGGTCGCGGGCGCGGCCGGCCTCTTCCTCGGCGCGCATCGCCAGCGCGGAGACGAGATCGGCGACGACCGCGAAGCCGCGGCCCGCCTCGCCGGCGCGCCCCGCCTCCACCGCCGCGTTCATCGCGAGAACGCGGGTCTGGAAGGCGATCTTGTCGAGGCCCTCGATCACGCTGTCGATGCCCTTGGCGCTGTCCGACACGCGCTCCATCGCCGAGACCGCCTGTTCGGTGATGGTGCGGCCGGTGTCGATCGTCGCCTTGGCGCCGTCGGCGCGCTCGACGGTGCGGCGGGCGCTGTCGGCGGTGGCCTTGAGGCGCTGGTCCATTTCCTGCACCGAGGTGGCGGTCTGGGCCAGGCTTGCGGCATTGGCTTCGGTGCGGCGGGCCAGGTCGCCCGAGGCCTGGGCGATCTCCTGCGAGCCGGTCTTGATCGCCTCCACCGTCTCGTTGATCGCGACGAGCAGGCCGGACAGCGCGTTCTCGCGTTCCTTCAGCGCGTTCATCGCCTCGGCGCGGCTGGCCTGTTCCTGCTCGAAATAGATCGACACCGACATCTCGAGGTCGATCAGCGCGGCGGTGACGATCGCGCGGAGCTGGTCGAAGCGCTTGTCGGCCTTGCGGCGGCCGAAGGGCAGGCGCGGGCCGCTGTCCATCGCGGCGAGGCTCTCGATCATCGAATCGAGGATGATCGCGTACGAGCCGATATACCATTGCGGCGTCAGGCCGATCTGCGCGTGGCGAGCGCCGATCCGCTTAACGCGGGCGACATAGTCGGCATCGAAGGCTGCCCCGGAGAGATGCGCCCAGTGTTCGGACTGGAGCTGCTTGGCCTTGGCGATGTGGGTCGGGCCGGAGAACATCTTCGCCGTCTCGGGATGCGCGGCGATCTGGGTGTAGAGGCGGTCGAGCGCAGGGGCCAACGCCTTTTGGATGGTGTCGCGCGCCTCGGAGAGCAGGGCACGCTTGTCGGCCGTGTAGCCGACGAATTCCAGGCGCGTGGTGAGTTCCGGGTGCACGTGCGACTCCTCGTTATGGTCGTGCGAAAGGGTACTTGCGCCATTTATAGAGGGGGGTCGGTGGGCGGAGCGGCGCGCCGCGTTACGAATCTTTGCTTTGGGGCCCTGTTCCTTGGGCCATTCCGTATGGCCTCGGAGGGGCTTCAGAACGCCCGCGTCAGCCCGATCGCCGCCGCCTTGCGGGTGTAATCGTAGATGCCGACGGTGGAGCGGTTATGCTCCCAGTCGAGCCGCACGATCGGCGCGAAGCCGTGGATCTGGAGGCGGCGGAAGGTGGCGCCGAGCCCGAGGCTGACGTTCCAGTCCTTGCGGCGCTCGGGGAACAGGAACAGCCGCGCATCGCCCTCCAGCCGGCGCAGGCCGGCCGTGGCGTAGAGCGTGGTGCGGCCCAACTCGCGCCAGCCGAGCAGGCTCGCAGCACCCGAGGCGGTGGCATAGCCGGGGTCCCTGGCGGTCTGGCGGGTGGCGGAGAGGGTGAGGCTGCCGCCGGCGCGGGCGCTGAACGCGCGCTCATAGGCGACCGCGCCATTGAGCAGCAGCCCGTCCTGCAGGCGGTTGCCGCGATACGAAGTGTCGGCGATCGTCGCGCTGGTGGTGAGCTGGGCGCGGGTGCCGAGCGGATGCTGCCAGTCGATCGCGGCGGTGGCGGTGCGGGCATAGGCACTGCCGCCATACCAGCGCTGGGTGCCGCCGATCGAGGGGCGCAGCCGGTCGCGGCCGATGCTCCATTCCAGCCCGACCAGCGCCGAGGCCGAGACGTCGTTGAAGCGGCCCTGGCCGTAGAAGTCGCCCTGGCCTGAGAGGCGCGGGACGAGCGCGAGGTTGGTCGCCACCGGCACGCGGGCATATAGCTGGCCGCCGATGCGCGCGCCCACGCCCGATTGCTCGCGGGCGTCGCGCGAGAGCTGAAGCGGGGCGAGCACGGTGTCGAGCGTCGCCGCATCGGTGGCGCGGTTGACGTTGCTGTCCGGCACCAGCGCCACTTCGAGGCTGGCGCCCCAGGGCTTGCGCGAGCGCAGCGCCGCGGCGAACTGGTCGACGATCTGCGCGACCTGCGGCGGCAGCCCGCCGGCCTGCGCCTGGCGCAGCTCGCGGCGGGCGGCGCCGTCGTCGCCCAGCTGGGTGAGCAGGCGGGCGAGTTCGAGGCGGACGCGTGCGGCATCGGGCTTTTCGTCGAGCAGCGCGCGATAGATCGTCGCCGCCTCGCGCGGGCGCCCCTGCCGTTCCAGCAGCTGGCCGAGGCGGAAGCGCGCCTCGCTGCGGATCTCGGCATCGGGATCGCGGCCGAGCGCGTGGTACATGGTCTCGGCATCGTCCGGCCGCCGCTCGGCCTCGGCCCTGGCGGCGAGCGCGAACAGCTCGACCGCCGAGACCTGGCGCTGCTCGGTCGTCTGGGCGAGGGCAGGCGCCGGCGCGAGCACGGCCAGCGCCACGGCGAGCACCATCGTCTGGGTCACTGGCCCTTCTTGGCGACCGTCGCGCCGGTGAGCACCGCCTTGTCGCCGTTCGCCAGCGCGCGGACCGCATCGAACTTCGCGCCGATCTCGTCGGCCTGCGGCCCGAAGAACCAGCCGGTGAGGCTGCCCGACCCGCCGCTCGCCGAGAGCGTGCCGGTAAAGCCGTTGGCCGAAATGCCCGCCGCCTGGAAGCCGAAGCTGCCGAAATCGCGGGTGCCCACCGCACCGCTGCCGGTGATCGCCAGGCTGCCGCTGGCGCTGGCCCGGGCAAAGTCGACCGCGAAGCTGCTGGTGCCGCTCAGGCTGTAGCCCGCCCCGCCGGCGGTGCCGCTGCCGAACACCAGCCCGGCATAGCTGGCGGTGCCGGTGCGCGGCATCTGGTCCGCCGTGGTGCGCTGGCCGAAGGGCAGGTACCAACGCTGCGGATCGGTTCCTGCGGCGGCGTTGCTGGCGAGGTAGCTCAGCTCGGCGAAGCTTGCGTAGCTGAGCGCCAGCGGTCCCTTGCCGGCATCGTAGATACGCGCCTGCACGGTGCCGGCGGCGAGCGCCTTGCGATAGACGTCGAAGCCCACATCGCTGGTGATCGCCTCGCGGTCGGCGGCGGTGAGCAGCGTCAGCGTCTCGGACAGGCCGGGCAGCCCGGCGATCGCATAGCCGCGGGTGGCATCGCCCGATAGCTCCAGCGGGGCGAGCACGCTGCCGGCGGCGCTGCCGCTCGCTGCC
>JAIYAA010000229.1 GCA_027489295.1 Sphingomonadales bacterium
GCCGCTGCCGCCCCCGCCACAGCCGGCCAGCAACGCTGCCAGCACGACCGCCGAAATCCCCGAACGCACGAAACCCATGCTCGTCCCCCAAATTTTGCAACGCCAGTCTACTGCTTGCGACGCGTCCTTGCCATAGGCGCCGGGCATCGCGTTTCCGCCGCCGTCACACAAGTGCAACCGATCGCCACACCGCGCAAACGCCGTGTGAGGATCGCAACGCAGACAGGGCCGGTCGCACGGATCCGGGGCTGGCCATCTCGGCCGACCGGGCCGTGTGCCGTGCAGGAACGACAATGCTGCCCCACGGGGCTTCGGACATGCAGCGCCTGCACGCCGCAGTATCGGACACAGCCGATGTGCCGAAGGAGGGGACCTACGTGATCGACACCATGTTACATTCCGTACACCGCCGCATGCGCACCGCATCGCTTCGTGCCGGCGCTTCGCTGGCAACGCTGTCAGTATGCGCGACGCCGGGGCTGGCCCGTGCGCAGACGGCGCCCGCCCCCGGGGACGGCGCCGTTCAGGCGGGCACCGCCACCAGTGACGGGCAGACCGGCGACGCCCAGATCATCGTCACCGGCATTCGCGCTTCGCTGCAGGGCGCGCGCGATCGCAAGCGCTCCGCCGAGCAGGTGATCGATTCGATCACCGCGCAGGACATCGGCGCGCTGCCCGATCGGTCGGTCTCGGAGGCACTGCAGCGCGTGCCCGGCGTGACCCTCCAGCGCACCAACCAGAACCGGGATCCGGCGCGGCTTTCGGCGGAAGGCGGCGGCGTGTTCATCCGCGGGCTTTCCTGGGTGCGATCGGAGCTGAACGGCCGCGACGTCTTCTCCGCCAGCAACGGCCGCGGCCTTTCGTTCGAGGACGTTTCGGCCGATCTGCTTTCCGGCGTCGACGTGTACAAGAATCCCTCGGAGGACCTCGTCGAGGGCGGGGTCGGCGGCAGCATCAACCTGCGCACCCGCAAGCCGTTCGATGCAAAGGGCTATGTGTTCGCGGCGTCGGGCGACGCCAACTATGCCGATCTGCGCAAGAACACCTATTATTCGGGCAATGCGCTGGCCAGCGGCCGCTGGCAGACGCCGCTGGGCGAGGTGGGCCTGCTGGTCAGCTATTCGCTGAGCAATGTCGGCAACCGCACCAACAGCGTTCAGACCGACAAATATTCGGCGCGCACCCTTTCCGCGGCGCAGGACGGGCTCAGCGCTGGCAGCACCGTCTATGTTCCCGGCACGATCGGTGTGCGCCAGGTCGACTGGCAGCAGAAGCGGACCGCGTTCGATTCCTCGCTCCAGTGGCGCCCAAGCGATACGCTGGAATTCACCTTCGAGGTGCTTGCCGCCAAGGCAACGCCGAAGGACATCGAACATGCCGTCGGCGACAACGACACGCTGCCCACCGACGATGCCAGCTACACCTTCGGGGCCAACAACGCACTGACCTCGGGCACGCTGACCAACCGGCGGCTCAACTTCGACACCCGCTACGGCACGGCGGAAAACCAGACGCAGGACTATTCGGGCAAGGTGCGCTGGACGCCGAACGAGCACTGGTCGTTCAGCGCCGACCTGCAATATGTCCACTCCACCGCCAAATCGGAGAGCCTGACGGTCTATACCGAGACCAGTACCCCGGCGACGATCGCGTTCGACCTCAGCGGCGATGTGCCGAAGCTCAGCATCGCGTCCAGCAACGGCGCCTCGCTTTCCGACAAGAGCGCCTATTGGTGGTATGCCGCGATGGACCATATCGAGGACAACGAGGCGCACCAATGGGCGGGCAAGGCCGACGGGGAATACAGCTTCACCGACAGCGATTTCCTCAAGTCCTTCCGGTTCGGCGGCCGCATCACCGATCGCACCGCGATCACGCGGCAGACCGGCTGGAACTGGAGCCTGTTGTCGGCGGCCTATTGGGGCGGCGGCACGCCGGTCGCGCTCACCGCCACCGGCTTTACCGGCGGCGTGCAGAATGCGGGCCTGCCCAGCCAGTCGACGCTGTTCAACTACAGCAACTTCTTTTCCGGCAACGTCTCCACCGGCTCGGGCTTCTGGTTCCCGTCGGCGTCGCTCGTCTCGAACGGTCGCGCCAACGCCTATAGCTATCTCAAGAGCACCGAGTCCGCGGGCTGGGGCTGGGCGCCGATCAGCGACGATTATGCACAGGCAAAGCCCGGCAGCGACAACGTCACTGGCGGCGTCAACGACCAGACCGAGCGCACCTTCGCCGGCTATGGCCTGCTGCGCTTCGGCATGGACCAGAGCGCCATCGGCCATTTCGACGGCAATGTCGGCGTGCGCGTCGTGCGGACGGAGACCGGCGCGTCGGGTGCGGCGATGACGGTGGCCTCGATCACCAGCGGCACCTGCACCGTCGGCGTGGGCGGGGCGACCGCGGACGATTGCGCGCTGTTCGCCAAGGCGGTCGCCTTCTCGCAGGGAAGCACCACACAGGCGGGGGAAAGCTCGAGCGGCAGCTATACCGACGTGCTGCCCAGCCTGAATCTGCGCTTCTTCCTGAAGGAGGGGCTGCAGCTTCGCCTCGCCGCGGCCAAGGCGATCGTGCGCCCCACCTTCGCGCAGCTCAACCCCTTCACCACGCTCAGCTTCTCGTTCGATTCGAACGGCAAGGCGAACGGGGTGGGGCTGAACGGCCAGACCACGGCGTTCACCGGCACGGCGGGCAACCCCAATCTCAAGCCGACGCGCTCCAATCAATTCGATGCGAGCCTCGAATGGTATTTCGGCCGTGCCAACAGCCTGACGCTGGCCGCCTTCTACAAGGACATCTCCGACTATATCTTCGCCGGCGTCACCCAGCGCAGCTACACCAGCGGCGGGCAGACGATCACCTTCGACGTGACCCAGCAGATGAACGGCGCACACGGCACCATCAAGGGGTTCGAGCTGGGCTATACCCAGTTCTTCGACCGGCTGCCCGGCGCGCTGGGCGGGCTGGGGCTGACCGGCAATTACACCTTCGTGGATTCGAGCGGCGGCAAGAACACGGCCGTCAACGTGTTCGACGCCAACCAGACCAGCAACGCCACCAAGCCGCTGCCACTGGAGGGGCTCTCGCGCTATTCGTACAATGTCGCGGTGGTATACGAGAAATACGGGATCTCGGCGCGCGCCGCCTATAACTGGCGCTCGACCTACCTCCTGACCACCTCGGCGGCCAATCTGAACTACCCGGTATGGTCCGAAGGCTATGGGCAGCTCGACGGGTCGATCCTCTATTCGCTCACCCGGCATGTGAAGATCGGCGTGCAGGGCACCAACCTGCTCAAGGCCAAGACCTATCTCGATGTCGGCGACGCCGATCTGAAACCGCGCTACAGCTGGACGAGCACCGATCGCCGGATCGCCTTCCTGCTGCGCACGAGCTTCTGATCGACACGCGCGGGGCCGGTTGAGGCGCCGGCCCGCGCCATCCTCTTGGTGCGCAACGCGGTGCCGAGCCCGCCGAACTCCTCGCGCTCAGGCCGGCTGCGCAGGATCGGCAGGCAGTGTCCAACACAGCACATTTCGATTGAGCATGCCGGTCGCATCGACCCCCAGGTTCACGCAGCAGGCGCGGTCCATGCCGCCGCCTGCTGCGTGAACGGGCCTTTGGCGCCGTAGCTCAGCTCGGCTTGGCGGGTATCGCAGCCAGATCCGCATCGATCGCCTTGAGCTTGGCATCGGTAAGCAATGCCGGAAAATAGCCCTGGATGCCGACCAGCGTCTGCCCGCGTGCCATGTCGATCTGCGGGTTCTTGACCATCTCCGGCAGATGCTTGGCGAGGACCGCGCGTGCGGCGGGGTCGTCGAGCATCGTACCCAGCGGGGTGGTCAGGCTGTTGTATTTGCCCGACGCCAATGCGGCCTTGGTGCGGGCGTGCAGATCGTCGATTTCCGCGCCCCACGGGTCACGTGCCGCGACTGCCTTTCCGTCCGGGGCGAAGTCGAGGATCTCGTCGCCCGATGCCGTGAAGCGCGGCCAGGCCGGCAGGCCCGCGCCGTTGGGGTCGCCCTTCTTGGCGAAGTTGGCGAGATAGGCGCTGATCGTCTTGCCGACCTGCACGTCCTTGGCCGTCGTGGCTGCGCCATATTTGATGCGGGCATTGTCGAAGAAGAACGGGATGTCGGTCGCGTGTCCCGCACCCGGCTGTCCGACCGAGTCCGCGACATAGGAGAAGCGATACTCCCAGACCGGCACCTTCTGCGCGGCGACCATCGCGCTCGCCTCCCGCGCGCCGGCGATCATGAAGCCGGACTTGCCGCCCATGTCGGCGCTGGTCGCGCCGATCAGCATCGGCACCTTGGCGAAATCGCCGCTGAGATAGGCTTTTTCCTGATCGATCAGCAGCTTGCCGTCGAGGATCGGCCCGCCATAGGTGCGCGGGCCCGGCTTGGGCTGGAACAGCTCCACCATGCTGAGGCCGTCGGTCACCTGTTCGGCACTGAGTGCGCGGAGCTTGGCGAGCGCATCGGGTGCCATAGGGTCGATATTGTGCGCGCGCGCCAGGTTTTCGCCGATCGCCTCCGCGTCCTTCAGCGTCGCGTTCTTGGCAGTCTGGGCGTTGCCGCCGGACATCACGATCGCCTTGCTGAACAGTCCGCGCGACAAGGGCGAGGTGACCAGAGTGTGCACCGACATGCCGCCGGCGCTCTCGCCGATGATCGTCACGTTCGACGGGTCGCCGCCGAACGCCGCGACGTTCTGCTGCACCCATTTGAGCGCTGCGATCTGGTCCATGAAATGATAGTTGCCGAGCAGCCCGCCGTCTGGATTCTCGCGGCTGAGCTGGGGCAGGGCGAAGCTGCCGAAGCGCCCGACCCGATAGTTGAAGCTGACGAACAGCACCCCCTGCTTGGCCATGCTGGCACCGGAATAGGTGGGCGGGGAAGCGCCTCCGTTCACGAAGCCGCCGCCATAGATCCACACCATCACCGGCAGCTTGGCAGCGGCGGGCGCCGTCGCCGGCTTCCACAGGTTGAGATACAGGCAGTCCTCGGCCGGCGTCGTGCCGAGGGGCGCGGCGTCGCTTGGGAAGGGTTTCTGCATGCAGTCGTGGCTGTACTGGGTGGCCGGGCGCACGCCCTGCCAGCTTGCCGCCGGTTGCGGCGCGCGCCAGCGCAAGGGGCCAACGGGGGGCGCCGCGAAGGGGATGCCCTTCCAGCTGGCGACGCCGTCCTCCACCGCGCCCTGCACCTTGCCCGCGCCGGTCGCGACGACCGGACCGCTCGTCTGCGCCGGTGCCGCGGCGGGGATCGCGCACGCCGCGACCCCGCAGGCCAGCGCCGTCATCCATGCCTTCATGCTCGCATCTCCCGTTGTACGTCTTGTGCTCAGAAGCGCTTGGTAATCTCGAAGTTGAACATCCGCCCAGATATATTTGCGTTCGAGAGAGCATGGGCACCGGACCTGCTTCCGGGAGGGGCCAAGACCATCGGCGCCGCCGCCGCGACCCAGCCGCGCCGTCACACGCATCGCAGATCGGTCAGCGTGGCCCGCACCGCTTCCAAGAGCGGCGTCCGCGGCTCGCCGCCCAGCGTCGCGACGAGCCGGTCGTTGGTCATGCGGACCGGCTGCCGCCACAGATAGCGCATCTCCATCATCTCGCGCGGCGTGGTCGCTATCAGCGCGGCGAGGCGAAGCTGCCACCAGGGCAGCGGACGAACGGGTACGGCGGGATCCCCGAGCACACGGGCAATGGCCTGCACCATCTGGCGCCCATCATGGTCCCAGTGCCCTTCCATGTGGAACGAAGCGAAGGCGGGCAGATCCGCGCGCTCCAGCAGCCGGACCATGGTTTCGGCGACGTCGGGCAGGTAGGCCCATTGATGGCCGACGCCGCGCGTGCCCGGATTGCGGATCACCTTCGGACGTCCCCCGGGGGTCACCAGGCCCTGTCCGAACCAGTTGTTGGCAGCACCGGGGCCGAAAAAGTCGCCCGCCCGCACGATGAGCGCGGTGCAGTTGCCTTGATCCGCCGCGGTGCGGATCCGCTGCTCCATCGCCACGCGGATCAGGCCTTTGCGCGTCCTCGGCATCTGCGGCGCGTTCTCGGCGATGTCCGGGAACACGTTTGGACCGTAATTGTAGACGGTCCCCGGCAGGAGGATGCGGGCGCCGGTGGCGGACGCGGCACGGATCGTGTTGTCGAGCATCGGCAGGACCAGGCGATCCCAGTCGCGATAGCCCGGCGGGTTGACGGCATGGACGAGGACCGAGGCGCCCTCGGCAGCGGATGCGACCGCAGCAGCATCCATCGCATCCCCCACCACCGCTTCGCATCCGTCGGGCAGGTCGACATTGGCACGGCGGGTCAGCGCCCGGACCGTCCAACCGCCCGCGATCATGCGACGCATCACGGCACCGCCCACGCCACCCGTCGCACCCAGAACCAACGCTGTCTTCTTCATCGTTCGCCTCCTTGTCTGTCTGGAGGCAAGATGAAGCGGATGTAGATAAACGAGAATTGCCGAATGGCTTGTATCTGCTATACGGAAATAGATGAGCAGAGAGCCTAGTTGGGACGTCTATCGCAGCTTTGCCGCGGTGCTGCAGCAGGGCTCGCTCTCCGCTGCATCGCGCGCGCTCGGCCTGACCCAGCCCAGCATCGCGCGGCACATCGACGCGCTGGAGCAGGCGATCGGTGGCACGTTGTTCGTCCGTTCGCAGCGGGGCCTCTCCGCCACCGACCGTGCCTTGGCGCTGCGCCCGCACGCCGAGGCCTTGGTCGCCGCCGCGGAAGCGCTCCGCCGGTCGGCCGAAGGCGCACCGGGGATGCCGGAGGGCACGGTGCGCATCACCGCCAGCCAGGCAGTGGGAACGCACCATCTGCCGGCGATCGTGACGGATCTGCGGCGCGCCCAGCCCGGGCTGCACTTCGAGCTGGCGTTGACCGACGATCTGGACGACCTGCTGCAGCGTCAGGCGGACATTGCGATACGAATGGCGCAGCCCGAGCAGAAATCGCTGGTGGCGAAGCGCGTCGGTGCCGTTCGCCTCGGCTTCCACGCGCATCGCAGCTATCTCGAGCGACGCGGCGTACCCCATCGGCTGGAGGATCTGGCCGGACACGACCTGATCGGCTTCGACACCGAGACACCGTTCACCCGCGCGGGCATGCGCCATTTGCCGGGGATCGACCGCTCGATGTTCGCCCTGCGCGTCGACGGCGCGGCCGCCCAGTTCGAAGCCATCCGCGCGGGGTTCGGCATCGGCATTTGCCAGACCGCCGTAGCGCGGCGCGAGCCAGATCTTTGCCGCGTGCTGGCAGACGCATTCGATCTGCCCCTGCCGATATGGATCGTGATGCACGAGGACCTGCGCAACGGCAGCCGCTATCGGTTGACGTTCGACGCGCTCGTGGCGGCGTTCACCGGTATCACACACGCCGCGCAGGGTGGGTGACGCGCCTAGGCCTCTAGCGGAGGTTGGCGGCCAGGAAGTCCACGAACACCCGCACGCGCGCCGGTACATTGGGACCGCCGACGAAGACCGCGTGTATCTGCTCGACGTCGCCGGGATTGAACGCCTCGAGGAGCGGTACGAGAGACCCCTCCGCGATCTCCTCCGCCACGCTGAAGGCGCCGACCCGCGCAATGCCGACCCCGATCGCTGCGAGTTGCCCCAGCGTCTCGCCGTTATTGGCCTCGAACCCGCCGCGGACCGATAGCGCGAAGTCGTGACCATCGCGGCGGAACGGCCAGACGGGTTCGGAGCGACGGAAGCTGAAGTTCAGGCAGTTATGGGCGAACAGGTCCTCGGGCACCCGGGGTGTGCCGTGGCGTGCCAGATAGTCGGGCGCGGCGACGATCACGCGCCGGGTCTCGCCGAGCTTGCGGGCGGTCAGCGAGCTGTCCGGCAAGGGGCCGAACCGCACCGCGACATCGGCCTGCCCGGCGGCGATGTCGACCAGCGTGTCGGTCAAGGCGATGTCGATCAGGATGTCCGGATAGAGCGCGGCGAACGTGCCGAGCAGCGGCACCACGCACAGCCGCCCGTGCGACAGCGCTGCGCTGACCCGCAGCCGCCCGCGCGGACTGCCCTGATCGGCAATCTGCTGTTCCGCATCGTCGAGATCGGCAAGGATCCGCCGCGCCGCCTGCAGATAGGCGCGACCCTCCGCGGTGAGCGAGAGCGCACGGGTTGAGCGCAGCAACAGCCGCACGCCCAGCCGCGCCTCGATTCGGTCGACCGCGCGCGCCACTGCCGATGGGCTCATGCCCAACAGCCGTCCCGCCGCCGAGAAGCTGCCCTGCTCGATCACCGCGGCGAACAGCGCCAGCGCATGCGCCCGGTCGCTGCCTCCACTCAGCTTTGCGTCCATCGCAAAAATCCTTCGCGTCCGCTCCTGCTACACCGCACTTGTCGCGCTGTCCATCTTTGCCCCGAACAAGCAACAGGATGGTAATCATGGAATATCGGCAATTGGGGCGATCGGGTCTGCGCGTGCCCGCGCTCAGCTTCGGCGCAGGCACGTTCGGCGGCCAGGGGCCGCTGTTCAGCGCATGGGGGCAGAGCGATGCGACCGAGGCACGCCGGCTGATCGACATCTGCCTCGATGCCGGGGTGACGCTGTTCGATACCGCCGACGTCTATTCGGGCGGCGCCTCGGAGGAAATCCTGGGTCAGGCGATCCGCGGCCGCCGCGACGCGGTGCTCGTCTCGACCAAGACGGGCCTGCCGTTGGGCGACGGCCCGCAGGACTGGGGCGCCTCGCGCGCGCGGCTCATCCGCGCCGTCGAGGATGCGCTGCGCCGGCTGGGCACCGACCATATCGACCTGCTCCAGCTCCACGCCTTCGATGCCTCGACGCCTACCGAAGAGGTGATGGGCACCCTCGACCTGCTGATCGCGGCGGGCAAGGTCCGCTATGCCGGCGTGTCCAACTATCCCGGCTGGCAGGTGATGAAGGCGCAGGCGGTGGCGGAGCGCCATGGCTGGCCGCGGCTCGTCGCCCACCAGGTCTATTACTCGCTGATCGGCCGCGCCTACGAGGCGGACCTGATGCCGCTCGCCGCCGACCAGGGCGTGGGCGCGCTGGTATGGAGCCCGCTCGGCTGGGGCCGGCTGACCGGGAAGATCGGCCGCGATCGCCCGATCCCCGAAGGCAGCCGCCTGCATGCGACCGAGCAGTTCGCGCCGCCGGTCGAGGTCGAGCATCTCTACCGCGTCGTCGATGCCCTGGAAGCGGTTGCCGAAGAGACCGGCAAGACCGTACCCCAGGTCGCGATCAACTGGCTGCTGCAGCGCCCCACCGTCTCCTCGGTGATCATCGGCGCGCGCAACGAGGCGCAGCTTCGCCAGAATCTCGGCGCCGTCGGCTGGGTGCTCAGCGCGGAGCAGATCGCCACGCTCGATCGCGCCAGCGAGATCCTGCCGCCCTATCCGCACACCCCCTATCGCCAGCAGGAAGGCTTTGCCCGCCTGGCCCCGAGGCTCGCATGACCGAGGCGCAGCGGAAGAACCAGCTCGGCCTGCTGGCGCTCGCGGTGGGCGCCTTCGGCATCGGAGTCACCGAATTCGCGCCGATGGGGCTGTTGCCCGTCATCGCCCGCGATCTGCAAGTCTCCATCCCCGCGGCGGGGCTGCTGATCAGCGCCTATGCGCTGGGCGTCATGATCGGCGCGCCGCTGATGACGTTGACCACCGGCCGGGTGCCAAGGCGGACGCTGCTGATCGGGCTGGCGGGCATCTTCACCGCCGGCAACCTGCTTGCGGCGGTGTCCGACAGCTATGCGATGCTGCTCGTCGCGCGGGTGCTCACCTCGTTCAACCACGGTGCCTTTTTCGGCGTGGGCTCGGTCGTCGCGGCGGGGCTGGTGGCCCCCGAGCGTCGGGCCAGTGCGGTCGCCTCGATGTTCATGGGGCTGACCATCGCCAATGTTGTGGGCGTGCCGCTCGCCACCTGGGCCGGCGAGCATCTTGGATGGCGCGCATCCTTCTGGGGCATTGCCGGCCTCGGCGTGCTGACGATGGCCGCCCTGCGCCTGACCCTGCCTGCGCTCGCTGCACCCGAGAGCGGCAACGTGTTCGCAGAGCTCCGGGTGCTCACCCGCAAGCAGGTGCTGGGTGCGCTGGCGCTGACCGTGGTCGGATCGAGCGCGATGTTCACCGTGTTCACCTACATTACGCCGATCCTGCGCGAGGCGACGCACGCATCGCTGGGCTTCATCACCGCGATGTTGATGCTCTATGGCCTGGGGCTGACGGCGGGCAACTGGCTGGGCGGCCGGTTCGCCGATCGCTCGGTCGACCGCACCCTGCTGATCACGCTGGCAAGTCTGTCCGCCATCCTGATCGCCTTCGCCCTGCTGATGCCGCAGGCGGGCCCGAGCGCGGTGCTGATTTTCCTCTGGGGTGTCGCAAGCTTTGCGCTGGTACCGCCGTTGCAGGTGCGGGTGATGACCGCCGCAGCGGACGCGCCCAACCTCGCCTCCGCGGTCAATATCGGCGCGTTCAACCTGGGCAATGCGTTCGGTGCGGCGCTGGGCGGCGGCGTGATCGCCGCGGGGCTGGGCTATCCCGCCGTGGCACTGGCCGGAGCCGCGACCTCGCTGATCGGGCTGGTGGCGCTATGGGCCACCAGCGGCGGCAAGGCGCACGCCCAACCCGCGTGGAACGGCTGAACGCCCGCTCGCGCTATTTCCATCCGGCAGCGCGGGCCCTTGTCTCGGCCGCGGCATCGAGCGGATCACCCGCCATCAGTTCCTGTGCCGCGGCCATCAGCGCGGGATCCGCCGAGCCCGCCTGCGCATAGCTGCTCGACGATGCGTGGCTGCCGCCCATCATCTGCCGCAGCGCCCAGCCATTCGGCTCGCGACACGCAATGCCATCGGCGGGCTGCGACCGGAACACGCGGCAATAGCGGCCCTGGCGATCGCGGAAGCTCACGACCATCTGCACCGTGCCGCCATTGGCGGCAAGGTGCTGGTCGAGCGCCCCGGCCAAGGGGCCGGCGGCATAGAGCTGCCCGCCGCGCGTCTGCACCACGCCCTGCTCCGGCAGGCCCTTGCCCACGAAGAGGCCGAGCACCAGCGCCGCCGCGACCGCCCCGCTCCACGGCGCCCATGCCGGGATCCGAACGGGACGGCGCCGCGTCGGCAGGTCGACGACGCTCGCCCGGATCAGGGCCGCGAGCGGATCGGGCACCGGCTCCTCCGCCACGGCGGCGAAATGGCCGTCGAGCCTGGCCCGCAATGCGCGATGGCGCGCGACCTCCTCGCCGAGCGCCGGATCGGCCGCGATTGCCCGTTCGACGCGCTTCGCCTCGATGGGGCCCAGCTCGCCATCGGCATAGGCCATCAGCAATTCGGGATCGATGCTCACAAGGGTTCTCCCAACCGCGCCATCAACGCCTGCCGTCCGCGCACCAGTCGCGAGGTGAGGGTGCCCATCGGCACGTCGAGCACCGCCGCTGCTTCCTTGTAGGCCAGCCCCTCGACCAGCACGAGCGCTACCGCCTCGCGCTGCTCATCGGGGAGCGCATGCAGCGCCGCATCGACCTCGCCGAGCGCAATCCGCGCCTCGGCACCGCCGTCCACGCCGATATCGGCCCCGGCATCGGCATCGACGAACGTTTGCCCGGCGCGCTGCCGGTGACGGGCCATGTCGATCCAGCTGTTGCGCATGATCCGATACATCCAGCTATCCAATCGCGTGCCCGGCTGCCAGGACGCCTTGCCCTGCAACGCCTTTTCCACTGCCATCTGGCACAGATCGTCGGCATCGGCGGGGTTTCGAGCGAGCGCACGCGCGAACCGCCGCAAACGCGGCAGTAACGCGAGCAGATCGTCCTCGAAAGCCGCCAACCGCACAGTCCCTTGTTCGTGGATGAAACGCCTGGCTTGCATCGTTTCATCCACAGCTTCGAAATTTTGTGCAAGGATAATGGGACGATGCGACGGTTATGGCACTCGATCGGGCTCGTTCCGCTCTTCGCGGCCACGCCAGCGCTTGCCCAGCTGATACCGTCCGTTCCGAACCTGCCCACGTCGCTGGCTCCCGGTCAACTGCTCGGCCGTGTCGACGACGCGTTGGAGAATGGCGCCGGTCGCGTTGCGCAGCGGCTGGAGGCGATACGGCGCGACGCAGCGGCCAGGCTGGTACGCGCCTACCCCGATCGCATCGTGCTGGATCCGGATGGTAATCCCGCCCGCGCAGGGGAGGTCGTGGTCGACGATCCGGACGCGGCACTGCTCGCGGCGATGCACGCCAAGGGCTATGCCGTGCTCGCTCGGGAAGACGTGCTCGGCGTCCGCTATACCCGCCTCGCCGTGCCGCGGGGCCGCACGCTTGGCCAGGCGATCCGCGAACTGCGGAAGCTGGGGGCCGGCAACGTCACTGCGGACCAGCTCCATGCAACGAGCGGCAACGTGCCGGCCAGTCCCGCGCCCGCCGCAACGGGAAGCGGCACGGTGGTAGGCGTCATCGATGGCGCTGTTCCGGGCGCGACGCTCCGCGCAGGCTTCGCCAGCGGTGCGCCGCGCGACAGCGACCATGCCACCGCCGTCGCCTCGCTAATCAGCGGCGCGGGCATCGTGCGTGGCGGTCTGCCCGGCGCGCGGATCGCCTCGGCCGATGTCTATGGGACGGATCCGGCCGGTGGAAACGCCACTGCGATCGCCCGCGCGATCGGCTGGATGGTGGACAACCGGGTGAGCGTGGTGACGATTAGCCTGACGGGGCCTGCCAATCCGGTGCTGGGCAAGGTGATCTCGGCCGCGCAGGCGCGCGGCACCGCGATCGTCGCCGCGGTGGGCAACAACGGGCCGGCGGCGCCGCCCGCCTATCCGGCATCCTATCCGGGCGTCGTCGCCGTCACCGGGGTGGATGCGCGGGGCCGGGTGCTGATCGAGGCCGGGCGGGCAGGCCATCTCGACTATGCCGCGCCCGGTGCCGACATGCTGGCGATGGCGGCCGGCGGGCGGACGATGCGGGTACGCGGCACCTCCTTTGCAGCGCCGCTGGTCGCGGCCACGCTCGCGCGCTTCTATCCGGCGGCAAGCGCAGGCCAGCTCCAGGCGGCGATTGCGAAGGTGGACGCTGTCGCGCGCGACGCCGGCGCGCGCGGCCCGGACCCGATATTCGGTCGCGGAATCGTCTGCGAGGCGTGCCGCACGCCTGCCCGATAGGCCGATCCTGCAGGGGAAATCCGCTGCGAAAAAATCTTCTGCACCGTGGGATTAAACCAAAGACGGGCCCCGTTCTCCCCATGTCAGTAGCCTTTATGGGAGAATGGACATGATCAAGATCCTTGGTGCCAGCGCACTGCTCGCGATCGCCGTCGCAACCCCCGCCTCGGCGCAGATCCTCGGCGGCAGCGGGGGGCTCGGTGGGAACCTGGGCAGCACCCTCGGCGGCCTTGGCGGCCAGATGGGCGGTCCCGGCATGCTCGGCAGCACCATCGACCGCTCCCCGCGCGACTTGCCGATCGCCGGCGACGCCACCGGCAGCCTGCGCGGCTCGACCCGGAGCGAGCGCAGCGTCGACACCCGCAAGGGGCACGTCAAGGCGTCCAACGAGAGCAGCCTGGACTCGGCGGTCGCGAACAGTGCCCGCGTCGGCGATCGCGCGCTCGGCGGCAGCGCGTCGGGAAGCGCCAGCGGCAGCGGCAGCGCCGATGCGCAGCTGATCGGCACCGATGCGGTGCGCGGCGCGGCGAGCAAGGCGGTGAACGGCACTCGCAGCACCGCCGGCGCGGCGGCGACGGGCGTGCGCGAGACGGCGGGCGGTCCGGTCGGCCGGGCGCGGACGGGTACGGAAACGACGCTCAGCCGCGTCCGCAATGCGGCGCCCAACCCGAGCGACGCGGCCGCCGGGGCGGCGCATGCCGCCAACGGTGCCATCGCGGTGGGCACGGGCACCTTGGCGCTTGCCGGCTCCGCGGCGGCGCGCGGCACCGGTGCCTTCCCGGTCTCGGCCGGAATGACCGTCACGGATGCAAAGGGCCGGCTGATCGGGACGGTACAGTCGGTGCGAAGCTCCGGCACCGGTGCGGTTCAGCAGGTGCTCGTCCGCGTCAAGGACAAGACCGCCACCCTGCCGGCGGCCAACTTCACGGGTTCGGGCGAGGCACTGGTGTCCGCCATGGGCCGCGGCGAGGTGCGCAAGTCCGCGGACTGATCCGCTCGCTGACGGAGAACGACCGGGCGGCGCAGCGAAACCCTCGCTGCGCCGCTTTCTGCCACCGCGGTCCGGATCACCGGCAGCACTCGTCCGGTGCCCTTCGCCCATCCTGCGGACCGACGGAGCGCTCGGACGGGTGCGATCAGGCGGCGATAGGGTGGAACCGGGCGTTTCGCAGATCTTCTTGCCGTCTCAGCGCGCCTTCGTGACGCATTTCCCATAAAGGGTCATCACGCGAACCGTCAGGAAATAGCGGCTTCGCATGGGTCGCGAGGATGTGAGCACATATTGGCGCGAGCTTCACCTCTTATGGGCGAAGCGACATGGACGGTACTGAATGTCTGCGGAGGGGTGTGATCGGACCCGACAAGACACTGTTTTGGCCTCAAAGAAAACCGGCGGAATTCCGCCATTTCCCTGCTTCCAAACTCACTTGCATGTACGTGAAGACCCAACAACGACCTGTTAAACACCCATCAAACCCATCAACGCTCTTGTCGCGTCTAGGCATGCCCGGCCCAGGCTGGGGAACCTCTTCATTACGTTGGCACTGTAATGCAGGAATAAGGCTTACGATCGGGGAGGGCGCTGCATCAAATATGATTTCTGAGGCAGCGAGCGCGCTGAGCGGGGAGACCGTTGAAGATGCTTCGGGATGAGGGGGAGCCAGCATGGGTCATAAAAGTCGTCTATCTCGCGCGATGCGCTCTGGTGGCAATGCTTTAGGAGGGTAACGCGAGCTCGGCTAATGTGAACTTCGTTGGCTAACGTGAAGCTCCGTGAGCAGTCCGCTTTAGCTAGGACGACACAGCATCATTGGCTTCAAAAAAGTGGCGCTCCACCGCGGAGCGCCTGCATAGGTTGGGTCGTGTCAACGAGGTATCACCGGCTCATCCGTATGCAAGAGCCTTGATCAGCTCGTCCGAACTAGGCTCTCGAGGCTGGAATAAGGGCTTTCAGATGCATGTCAGTCATCCTGCTTATCGGTGATGAACGGATGCGGGTTCCTGTCGAACTACCCTCTCAAAGGAGGGGCGATCACGTACGATGCTCACCCCTATTATAGCGACGTACAGAACAGAAAAGATCAACGCTGCGCAACCCGCTATCGTCAGGAAGCGCCGGCCCGTAACGATGCACCACGCGGCGGTGACGGCCAGGGCTAGGCTGAGGAGAAGACCGCGTCCTTGTGCCCTGCTCGTCTCCAGCTGCGCGATGTGCGTGTCGGCGATCTGATCGCGGTCGAATCCAATGCCATTTCGACCTGCGAGGTGTGGTTGGCTTGATCGAGCGGCATGCTGATCACCGTCCTCGCCCTGATAGGCGTGACCGGCATCATCGTCAGCCTTTCCGCTGCTTCTGACGCGCGAAGGACGACCCACGTCAACTGCGCGATGATCACTCAGATTGGTGCTTTTCTCATCGATTTGCTCGGCTGGGGCCGAAATAGCGTTGCTATTCTGAAGATGACGAACAAGGTCTGGCGTCTCGCCGAACTGCTTGAGTGCGAGAGTCCATAAAAAGATCATTTCAAAACTCCGTGGTACAACGCTCGTGACATGAATTTGTGGGAACTTGCGGATTATAACTTTTCCAAGACATACGTACTCCGCACGAACGCTACCGGAACGTCCTACGACGCCGTTCTTCCCGCTTGATGATACTTTGTTGAGGGCAGATAAGGTGATTTGCTGCCTGGACGGCTTATCTGCGTACGCGCCGTTCCTGCTTCGGTAAGGAATTGGCCGCACACTTCACCAACGCCGACGAGCTTTTCAATCTGCGCGCTTAACGCCCGCTGCCGAATCCGTATCGCGTACTGTGGTGCTCTTGATCATGTGCTGCCGATCGTCGGAAAACCCCGATTCGATCAGTATGGCCAGCATCGCAACCCAGACGCCATATTCCGCCCAACGCCGCAACCAATTTTCCTTAGCGCTCGTGCGTGTCGCGCTGAGGGCAGCCAAGCCGCAGAACATGAAGCGCTCTCTCAGGAGGTGGAGCTTGGCGTTTTGTCAAGAAGCCTGATGTCCAAAGATCTGCGATTATAGTGACCAACTGGTCTGCGCGCCATTGCTGTTAACGTGCGATGGTCCATGCACGACGGATCTTGTCGTTAACCTTCTTCTGGCAGAGGATGTGAATGCCTCGATTTCTGCGCATCGTTTCGCTTTACGCAACCTGCTATTTGCTGCTGGCCCCGATCAAGGCAGCAGTGCCGTTAACGACGGCGACTTCAAATATGGAGCGCCCAGAAGATACCGAATCCGGCAATGCATAAGCTAGCGATAATCACGCCAATCAACAGGCTTCTGCTGCCCCAGTAGCACGCGATTCCA
>JAIYAA010000286.1 GCA_027489295.1 Sphingomonadales bacterium
ATGGCCGAGGCCGGGCGCGGCACCTACACCAATATCGGCGATGGCAGCGAGGTCACGGCCAGGATGACCGCGCTGCTGGACCGGCTGAAGGCACCGGCGATGCACGACCTGTCGGTCCGTGTGGAAGGTGCGCCGCTGGATCTCACGCCGCACGACCTCCCCGATCTCTATGCCGGGGAGCCGCTGGTGCTGTTGGGCAAGGGCGAGGATCTGCAGGGCGTGCTCGTGGTCAGCGGGAAGATCGGCGATACGCGCTGGAGCCAGCGGATCGATCTGGCCCGGGCCGCCGCCAGCCCGGCGGTCGCGCGGCTCTGGGCCAGCCGCAGCGTGGCCGATGTGGAGGCGCAGCGCTGGTCCGGGCAACTCGAGGAGGATGCCGCGAACGACAGGATCGCGCAGCTCGGTCTCGCCTATGATCTGGTGACGACGCAGACCAGCCTGGTGGCGGTCGACGAGACCCCGGCCCGGCCGGACGGCGCGAAGCTTACGCGCGAGGACCTGCCGCTGCTGCTGCCAAAGGGCTGGGATTTCGACGCGCTGCTCGGGCATGATGCGCCGGCCGCAGCCCCCGCCGCCGGGGCCCCCGAGGCGGAGCAGCAGATGGACCTGCCGCAGACCGCGACCGGCTTCCTGGGCCGAATTCAACAAGGGCTTGCGATGCTGGTGCTCGGCGTTCTCGGCCTTGCCGCCGCGCGTCGCCGCGGCAGCACGGGGGTGCGCCGGTGAGCCGGCGCGCACTCTGGGTCGCCTCGCTCGCACTTTGCCTCGGCGGGGCGATCAGCCTGGCCGAAGGCGTTGCGGTGCCGATCACGGCGGAGCGCGCGCAAACCCGGCTACGGCAAGGTTTCGAGCAGCGCCTGGCAGCAGCGGCCCGTGTGGCGCCAGCCGCGCGGGCCAGCAACACGCGCCGGCGGGCGGCGGTGCCTGCCCTGCCGGCCGGGGGCCCCATCGCGCGGATCACCGTTCCGCGCCTGGGGGTGAGCGACATCGTTCTCGCCGGAGACGGCACGCATGAACAGCTTGCCGAAGGGCCGACGATGATCCGTCAGGGCGATGCGGAAAGCCCCGTCATCGTCCTGGCCGCCCACCGCGACACGCACTTCCTGTTCGTTCGCGACCTGCGCGAGGGCGACGATGTCCGCCTGCAGTTCGTGAACGGCGTGGTGGAGCGCTACCGTGTCACCCGGTTCGAAACGGTGCGCTGGGACCGGTTCACCTACCCGCTCGATCCCGCGCGCGCGCGCCTTGCGTTGACCACCTGTTTTCCCTTTGGCGGCACCGAATATGGCGGGCCGTGGCGGCGGGTGGCCTGGGCCGAGCGGGTCTAGCGGCGCTCAGGCGTCGGCGCGCCGCATCAGGGCCGCGATCTGGCCCAGGCTCCGCTTGCCCCCGCCTGCAAGCAGGCTGGCGCGGAACACGCGGCCCAGCAGCCAGACTTCCAGGACGATGAACGCCGCCAGCGTCACGCCGGAGCCCAGCACCTCCCAGGTCGGGATCCCGCTGCCGAGCCGCGCCAGCACGGTGAAGGGCGTGTACAGCGGAATCCAGGTCAGCACCTCGACCCCCATGCCGCCGGCACCGCGCAGCACCGCCTGCACCAGCAGCGTGAACGGCATCATGATCACGAGGATGACCGGCGTCAGATAGCCCTGCGCGTCCCGCATCGAATCGCTCATTGCCCCGATCACCAGGAACAGCATCGACACCATCACATAGCCCGCGGTGAAGAAGTAGAGGATCGCGGCGACGCTGCCGATCGACGATACCGGGGCCAGCGCCGGGCGGATCAGCTCGGCGATGGCGCCGTGGGTGGCATAGGCAGCGAAGGCGCCGCACGCCGCCCAGGTGACGATCATCGACAGGCCCACCGCCACGGTGCCGACCAGCTTGCCGTACATCAGTTCGTTGGGTGAGACGCAGGCCAGCACCGTCTCCAGCAGCTTGTTGCTGCGCTCCTCCACCGTGCCCTGCAGCATCCAGCTGCCCGAGAGCACCAGCGACATCATCAGGATATAGGCACAGGCCAGCGGCAGGATCGAACGGATGAGCACCCGCTCGCGCCCGCTGCCCTCCGGCGGGGTCGTCACCTGGATCGCCGGGCCGATCGCGCCGACGGTTGCGGCCGCCTGGGGCGGCAGGCCGTTCGCGATCAGATAGCGGCTGGGCAGCTCCTGGGTGAGCACGGTCTGCAGCTTGGCGACGAACGAACCGCGCGGCACGCCATTGGCCCAGAGGCGCACCGCCGGCGAAGCGCCGAAGTCGCGCGGGATCAGAACGACATAGTCGATCGGCTTGGCCTGCGACTTGTCCCCGGGGTGGAGCAGCGGTTCCAGCGCCTTGTCGATCGCGCCCGGTGCCGCGCGCGCCACCGTGGCGGGTGTCTCCACCACCCGATAGTCGGCCTCGGGGGCCTTGAACCCGTCGGCATCCTCCCTGGAGACGCGGGCTATGGCCTGCCGCGCGCCGTCGATGCCGCCTTCGGCCGTGAAGCGTGCGACATCGGCGTCGCTGTACCAGCGCTCCGGCTGTGCCCAGAGCGCATCCGGCGCCGCCTTCTGCAGGTCGTGCCGGCGGACGTAGCGGGCGAGGGCATCCAGCGTGGCGCGCTGCTCGTCCAGCTGGATCCGCTGGCGCAGCACGGCGCCCGCGCCGCCGCCGGACTGGTCGACCAGCATCACCGTTTCGGTATCCGACTTGTCGAGGAATCGCGAGAATACCGGGCCGAAGCCGAACGCCGCCGGCAGGATCAGCAGGGTGAACCAGAAGCTGCGCGTCATTGCGATCTGGCGGAACTCGCGCGCTGCCACGAGCAGGATGTGCTGGAGCATTAGCGTGCCTCCCCGCCGACGATATGGAGAAAGACCTCGTGCAGGCTGGCGCGGCGCTGCTCGAACCGGCGCAGCGTCACGCCGTGCGCGGTGCAATATTCGAGCAGGTCGCCGGGATCATGCCCCGGCTGCAGGCGCACCGTCCATTCCTGCCAGCCGCCGTCGCTGCCGAGCGCGTGCGCGTCGATCACGCCGGGCAGCCCCTCCGGCGACCGCTGTGCAGCAAGGTGGATCTCGACCGGCAGCGTCGCGCGCGCCGCATCCTGCGTGCCCTCGAACAGCTTGCGCCCGCGGGCGAGCAGCAGCAGGCGATCGCACAGCCGCTCGGCATGCTGCATGACATGGGTGGAGAAGACCACGGCCGCGCCGCCCTTGGCCGCGCGGACGATCTCGTCCTCCAGCAGGCCCTGGTTCACCGGATCGAGGCCGGAAAAGGGCTCGTCGAGCAGCAGCAGCTGCGGCCTGTTGACCACTGCGGTCGCCAGCTGGACCTTCTGCGCCATGCCCTTGGAAAGCTTGTCGACCGACGTCCTGGCGAATTCGGAAAGGCCGAACCGTTCGAGCAGCACCTTGCCCTCGGCGCGCGCGTCCGCCGCGGCCATGCCCTTCAGCCGCCCGAAATAGACGATCGTGTCGATCGCC
>JAIYAA010000152.1 GCA_027489295.1 Sphingomonadales bacterium
CCGCCGATTTCCTCCGCGCCGTACGCGACGAACAGGATGCCGCGCCTGGTCTTGCCCTTGGCGGCGAGGGTGCGCGCCAGTTCGAGCACGGCGGTGGTGCCGGAGGCGTCGTCATTGGCGCCGTGCATGATCGTGCCGTCGGGCTGGACACCGAGGTGATCGAGATGCGCGCTGAGCAGCAGCACGCCGGCCTTGGGATCGGTGCCCGGCAGAAAGCCGATCGCATTCGTGGTGGTGGCGACCTTCTCCTCGATCGGCACGGTCAGCGCGACCTTGGGGTCCTTCAGCGCGGCCAGCGCATCGAAGGCGGCGGCGGGCAGCACGACAATCGACGGTGCCGGGTCGCGCGGCTCGCTGCGCAAGCCGCCGGGCAGGCGCGGTTCGCCGTGCAGGGCGTGGACCATCGCCTGGGTATCGGCGCTTTCGCGGATCAGCAGCAGACGCGGCGTCTTGAAGGACCTTGCCAGCCGGTAGAGCTGCATCGCCGGCATCTCGCCGGTGATCAGCATCACCGGAGCCGGGGCCATGCGCGACATGGCCTTGGCCGGGGTCAGGCGCGCCACGCCTTCGCTGCCCGTGCCGTCGCCGACCAGCAGCACCGCGCCCGGCACCGGCGCTCCGTTGGCGGTGAGCGTGATCGGGGCCTTGAGCTTGAGCCGGACGATCTCGGCCTTCTGGAGATAGCCGTCCATGCCGGGTGCCGGCTGCAGGCCGAAGCCGCGGAACTGCGCGGCGACATAGGCCGCGGCGATCGCCTCGTCGGGCGTCGCGCTGCCGCGGCCACGCAGCTCGTCGCCGGCGAGGAAGGTCTCGTGCGCGCGCACCCAATCGGCGCTCACCTGCGCCTGCGCCGGCACCGCCAGCACGCTCGCCGCGGCCCATGCCGCCAGCAGCAACCCACGCTTCATTCGCCATCCCCCCGTTCGGTTCGGCAGGGGTGATGGGGCAAGCGGGCGCGGCGCGCAACCGGCGCCGCGCCCGCTTGGGCTCAGAAGAACAGCTTGCGGATGCTGAGGCGCACCGCGCGGCCGGTGGGGTCGAGCAGGTCGGGCTGGTAGTTGACCGGCACCGCGCCGGTCTGGTCGGTCACGCGCTGGCGGGTGTTGAGGATGTTGGTGACCCCCAGGCTCACCCGCGTACCCCGCAGCCAGCGATGCTCGCGTACCAGCTTGAACTGGCGGCCGAGGTCCGCGAACAGCCGCAGGTTGAACGTGCCGAGATCGCCGAAATCGAGCCGGTTGGTGTTGTTCAGCCCGGTATAGACGCTGGTGCTGCTCTGCCACTTGAAGCCGAGCCGCGCGCCGAAGCCATCCTTGGTGAAACCGGCCTGGGCATCGATCTGATGCGCCGGCTGGCCGCCATTGTTGCCCGCCGCATCGCCGTTCAGCAGATCGAGCACCGGCACGCCGTCGCGGATCTTGATCTGATCCTTGAAATACCAGGTGTGGTAGAGGCTGAACTGCAGCCGGCCGGCCAGCGCGCCGTTGGGTCCGCCAAAGCCGCCGCGGCCGCCACCGAAGCCACCACCCGGCCGCCCGCCGCCTGCTCCCGGGCCGGCGGGTGCGCCGCCCGGTGCCGCGCCACCCGGCGCCTGAGGCGGCGGACCGAACAGGCTGCCACCGAACGGCGAGCGCGGCGGCTGGCCGTTCTGGCCCTGCTGCCCGAACAGCCGTGCCTGGCCTTCCGGCGGCAGCGGCTTGCCCGAGGCGATCGCGTCGGCGCGCTCCTTCTCGCGCTGGGCGCGCAGCGCGGCGATCTTCTTCTCGAGCGAGGACTTGATCGGCACGGAGAGGTTGAAGCCCCAGCGCAGCTGCTGGGTGTTGTTTTCGGCGAAGTTCACCGCGCGATTGTCGATGCTCACCAGATCGCCGTCGGCATCGCGCACGAACCGGCTGGGGAACGCCGCCTCGATCGCCGCGGTGGCGGCGGGGAAGGTGGCGATGTCGTTGCGGATGCGGGTGCTGACATAGTCCGCACGGAACGAGAAGTCGGTCTTCTCCCACGGCCGCAACTCGAGCCCGAGCTTGGTGACGTGCCGCTCCTCGGCGGTGAGCAGCGGATTGCCGCCGGTGATCGTCGTCACCGTCACCGTCTGGCCGGTGCGATAGTCGAACACGCGGGTATTGGGGCTGGCGATCACCGGATTGCCCAGCTGGGCGGTGCTCGGCGCATCCTCGGCGTTGGTCCAGGAGGCGATGAACCGCACCGGCTTGAGCGGCGACCAGTTCACCCCGTAGCCGGTGGTGGTCAGCGTGCCGAAGTCGGAGAGCTGCTGCACCGCGACGTTGCCGTTGATCGTCAGGTCGCCGAGCGGCTGCAGCACGTCGTTGCGGCGGCTCGCGATCGGCAGGTCGATGTTGAGCTGGGTGCTCGCGATGTTGCGCGAGAGCGCGGCGCTGCTGGGGGTGCCGTTGCGGAACGCGGTGCTGTCGAAGCCGCTCAGCGAGCCGCCGATCCGGAGCGCGGTGTTGACCTCGCCCGCCGGCAGCCGGAACAGCGGCCCGCGCAGCAGCGCATCGATGTTGCCGGTGTTCGAGGTCGAGTTGCCGCGATCGGCCGGGCGCGCGGCACCAAGCGCATCGAAGCCGCGATCGGTGATCGTCCTGCTTTCGACGCGATCATAATTGCCGGTGAGCGACCAGCTCCACTTGCTGCTCCAGGGCAGCCCGTCGCCGTTCAGCGTGGTGCCGAAATGGCTGGTGATCGTCCGGCTGCTGGCGGTCAGCGGGCTGGGATCGGCCGAGAGCGTGATCGGCGCGCCCAGGGACGTCGGCAGGCCACGCAGCGCCTCGCTCTGCTGCACTTCCAGCGTGCCGTTGACGGTGGCGCTCACCTTCTGGCTGAGGTTGCGCGCATAGGAGCCGTTGATGTTCAGGTCCTGACTGGGCGAGACCAGCGTGCGATAGGGCGCCTGGTTCACGCCGCTGCCGTCGCTGGTGGTCGGCAGGATGTTGCGCTCGCTCTCGAGCAGCCCGGTGGTGCCCTGGTACTTGACGTCGAGATTGACGCGGCGGTCGCGGTTGATCTTGAGGAGGTCGGCCTGCACCTCCTGGGTGCTGTTGCCGCCCTCGGTCGGCACGCCGCCTTCCAGATCGGTGGTGAGCGCGCGGAAGCGCTCGCGCAGGACGAAGTTCACCACGCGCTGGTCGGCCGAATAGCCGAACTTGAGCGCCACTTCCTCGGGCAGGATGTCGACGCGCTCGATCGCCTCGGTCGGCAGGTCGCGAATCTCGGCGAAGCTGGAGATGCGGCGGCCGTTGAGCAGCACCACGGGCATGCCGCTGCCGCGCCCGCTGCCGGTCTGCGGTGCGAGCTCGTTGAGCAGGTCGGCGACGGAGGAGACCGCATAGGCGCGGATATCGGCCTGGTTCAGCTGGATTTCGGGCGGGATGTCGCCCGGCACCGCGCCGCGCTGCTGGCTGGAGGTAACGACGATCTCGTCGGTATAGGGATCTTCGGCCGCGCTGCTCTGGGCGGGGCGGCGGCTGCCGGCCTGCTGGGTCGACGCCCCTTGCGTCTGGGCCTGGGGCTGCGGCGCAGCAGGTGCGGCGGTGCTGCCGGTCTGCTGCTGCGTCGTCTGCGCCTGCGCTGCCAGCGGCGATACGCCCGCCAACAATCCTGCCAGGGTGGCCCCCAGTCGCTTCATCGTTGTTCCATCCCTTGTTCGAATCACAAGCGGGCCCGCAGGCCCGCCTTTATCGATCGCCGGGTACGACGCAGATGTCGCAAAACTGTGCCGGATTGTCGGATTAAATGTCGCACCTGCGCTGCAGACACGAAAATGGGGGCCGGAGCCCCCATTTGTCCTGTATTCATGGTGCGGTCGAGAAGACTCGAACTTCCACGGCCTTTCGGCCACAACGACCTCAACGTTGCGCGTCTACCAG
>JAIYAA010000050.1 GCA_027489295.1 Sphingomonadales bacterium
CCGACGTCCTGGCGAATTCGGAAAGGCCGAACCGTTCGAGCAGCACCTTGCCCTCGGCGCGCGCGTCCGCCGCGGCCATGCCCTTCAGCCGCCCGAAATAGACGATCGTGTCGATCGCCGTCATCGATCGGTACAGGCCGCGCTCCTCGGGCAGGAAGCCGAGCAGGGCGCTGTTGCCGCGCCCCGGCGCCCGGCCCAGCACGGCGATCGTCCCTGCATCGGGGCGCAGGATGTCGAGCACCATGCGCAGCGAGGTCGTCTTGCCGGCGCCATTGCCGCCCAGAAACCCGAACACTTCACCGGCCTCGACCGAGAAGCTCAGATCCTCCACCGCCGTGAAGGCACCGAAGTGCTTGGCCACGTTCTGCAGGCGCAACGCTTCCATGACGGATCCCCCTGATCTGGCAGGGAGGCTAGCGGGTGTGTCGACCAACTACAACAGTCCAGTCGCGGCACGGAGCGCAAGCGTGTCGCCACCACGCGGTGGCGCATCGAGCGCCACGGAACCGTAACATCCGGGGCGCACCCATGCGCTTTCGGAGCGGCGCCCTTGCACATTCTCATCGTCGAAGACGATCCGGTGATCGCGGATCACATCCTTGCCGGCCTGCACCAGCACGGCCATGACGTCACTCTCGCCCGCAGCGGCGGGGAGGCGCTGGCCGCGTTCGAGCCGTCGGCGCACGACGCGATCGTGCTGGATCGCCTGCTGCCCGATACCAACGGCCTCGCCATCCTCGATCGGCTGCGCAGCAAGGGCAGCACGGTGCCGGTGCTGATCCTCAGCGCGCTGGGATCGGTGAACGATCGCATCGAGGGGCTGCGCGTCGGTGCCGACGATTACCTGACCAAGCCCTTCGACATCGACGAACTGGCCGCGCGGCTCGCGGCGATCGCGCGCCGCACCCAGCCCCGGCCCGAGGGCGCGCGGATCGAGGTGGGCAGGCTCCAGCTCGATCCTGCCGGCCACCGCGCCAGCTTCCGCGACGCTGCGCTGGTGCTCAACCGCAAGCAATATTCGCTGCTGGCGCATCTGATGTGCAACGCCGATCGTCTGGTGACCCGCTCGATGCTGCTCGAGCGCGTCTGGGCCTATCGCTTCTCGCCGACCACCAACATCGTCGAGAGCAACATGAGCCGACTGCGCGCGGCGTTGCTCGATCTCGGTTGCGACCCGATCGAGACGCAGCGGGGGGCGGGCTATATCCTCCGGTCCGACCGATGCCTCTGACGCCGCGGCTGGCGGCGCCACGCGGCGGGGTGGGGCGGCTGGCGATCCAGGCGGGCATCGCCTTCGCGCTGGCGATGGCGGCGGTGGGGATGATCGCGTTCAGCGCCGCCGACGCCTGGGTGTCGAGCCGGATAGACGCGTCGCTGCGCTACCATACGGCCAAATATCTCGCGCCGCCGGACGGCCACCGCGTCACCGATACGGAACTGATCGAGCGGATCACGGACTGGCAGCGCCGCAAGGTGCTGAGCGAGCGGACCTATCTGCTGTTCGATGCGCAAGGGCGGCGGCTGGCAGGCCGTCTGGAACTCGCGCCACCCGCGCCGGGACTGACCGATGTCAGCTTCTATGGCGGCGGTCGGTCGCCCCAGACCGGCCGGGCGATGGCGACACGGACGCCGGGCGGCAGCCTGTTCGTGATCGTCCAGCACAGCGAGGCGGCGGAAAACCTCCACGCGCTGCTGCCCAGCGTGGTATTGCTGATCTCGCTCGTCGCGGTGGTGATGGGGGTTTCCGCAACGCTGTTGTTCGCGCGGCTCACTGCCAACCGGTTGCTGGAAACGCAGAGCGCCGCCGATGCCATCGCGGCCGGCGATCTCAGCCGGCGCATTCCTACCGACCGGCTGGACGGGATGTTCGCGGTGCAGGCGCACAGCCTCAACCGCATGCTCGACCGGATGGAGGAACTGGTGCGCGCGCAGCAGCTGTTTTCCAGCAACCTCGCGCACGATCTGCGCACGCCGCTGACCCGGCTGCGGACACTGCTCGCGCAGGGCGCCGGCGGGCGACCGGTGCCGTTCGAGCGGGCCGAGCGCGAATGCGCCGCCATCATCGCCATCTTCGACGCGCTGCTCCGCCTTGCCGAAATCGAGACCGGGCGGCTGCCAAGCGCGATGGCGCCGCTGCCGCTCCGCCCGCTGATCGAGGATGTGGCGGACACGATGGAGCCGGTGCTGGCCGATCATGGCGGCCGGCTCGAGGTCGGCCGACTCGACGACGTGACCGTCACCGGCGATGCCGATCTGCTCAACCAGCTGCTGGTCAACCTGCTGGAGAATGTCGCGACGCACACCCCCGCCGGCACCAGCGCCTGTCTGTCGCTGGAGCGGGACGAGGAGGGGGCGGTGATCACGATCCGCGACGACGGACCCGGCCTCGCGCCGGGCGATCATGCCCGTGTCGTACGGCCCTTCGAGCGCGGGGCGGCGGCGGGGGATGTGCGCGGCAGCGGGCTGGGGCTCGCCATCGCGCAGGCGATCGTGCGCTTCCATCAGGGCCGGCTCGATCTGGGCGATGCGGCGCCGGGCCTGGTGGTGCGTGTGCGGATCCCGGCGAACGATCCGGTCAGCGCAGCCGCGCCCGCCGGCCCCGCCGCAGCCTGAGCGCCATCGACAGGTACATCCAGAAGCCCGAGGCGGCGAAGAACAGCAGCGCCAGGCCCCCCGCCAGGTTGAGCGCGATGCCCACCGGGCCGAGCGACTCGCCGGAGTGCAGATGCTTCACCCAGCGGTTCCAGCTGCGCATCGCGCTTTGCGGCTTCTGCGCAGGCTTGGCGTCCGTCGGTGCCTTGGCCTCCTGGCCGTCCTTCGGCGCCGTCGCGGCGGGACGCGTATCGAGCAGCGAGGTCACCTGCGTGGCGACGCCGGTCAGCGCCAGCACGAACAGGATCAGCGCGAACCAGGGAGCGAAAAACTTGTGCCAGCGGCGCATCGACGATCTTTCCTGCGAAACGGAACGGGGCAATCGACCCCGTGCCGCGCCCGGTGGGCTTGTGGCATGGCGACGATGACAGCGGGATGATGACAACATTCTAAGTTTGCAATGTAGCCGATTTCCGCCTGCTTCCACCCCCGAACGTAACAGAGGCGTCATCGGCCAGACCTAGCCGGAACGGGTACCCGGCGGCGGACCCGACCGGCGGGAAACTGGGGACAAGGGGAAGCATCGATGATTGCCAGATCGCTGGCGGCGGCCGCGCGTGCGGATCGCCGGTCGCCGTCGCGCGCCCATGGTGTCGGCCTCACCGCGGCGGAACGGCCGTGCCCAGCCCGTGAACTTCAGCCGATGATGAGGAATACCATGAAACTGCTTTCGTCGCGCGCCGCCCTGCTTGCCGCAGGCGCTATCCTGCTGCCGGCCGTCGCCCATGCCGGCTCCGATACCAACCCGCCCGCGCCGCCCGCCGACCAGACGAGCAGCGCGAACCAGGCCGGACAGGCGAACGACAAGCAGTCGCTCACCTCGTCGGACATCATCGTCACCGGCTCGCGCACCGCCGAGGCCGCGCCGCTCACCGTGTCGCTCGCCACCACCCAGCCGCAATCGGCAGTGGGCCGCGACTATATCGATCACGCGATCCCGACCGCGGACTTCAACACGCTGGTGCTGCTGACCCCGGGCGTGTCGCTGTCCGGCGCCGGCAACGGCTTCGGTTTTTCCGAGACCAAGGTGACGATCCGCGGCTTCCAGGACGGCGAATACAACGTCACCTACGATTCGATCCCGTTCGCCGACACCAACAACCCGACCCACCACTCCACCGCCTTCTTCCCGTCGAACACGATCGAGACGGTGGTGGTCGATCGCGGCCCCGGCAATGCCAGCCAGCTCGGCCAGGCGACCTATGGCGGCAACGTCAACCTCTATTCGCGCGCGGTTAGCGACAAGGCAGGCGGCCAGGCCGAGGCGATCCTGGGCAACTGGAACAGCTTCATCGCCCGCGCCGAGGTGCAGAGCGGCCGGATCGACAAGCTGGGCGGCGCGCGCTTCGTGCTGGCCGGCCAGTATCTCGAGTCCGACGGCGCGCTCACCTGGTCGCCGGTGGGCTCGAAGAACCTGTTCGGCAAGGCAGTCGTGCCGATCGGCACCGCCAACACGCTCACTGTGATGAGCACGTGGAACCGCAACTTCTACTATCAGTCGGACGTACTGAAGGGCGCGAGCTGCGGCAGCGCGACCAAGGGCGTGACCGGCTTCGCCAATGCAGCACTCGGCACCGATGGCCAGCCGCTCACCCAGCTGACCGGCGAGAATTGTGCGGCTACCTCGCAGATCGGCGTCTATGGCAAGAATTACGGGATGGGCAACGATCCCACCCAGCAGGATTACTGGCGCTACAACCGCACCGACAAGACCACCGATTTCTCCTATCTCCGCCTGCAGACCCAGCTGGGCAGCGGCGTGTCGATGGACAATCGCGCGTACATGTACGGCTACACCAACAACACGCTGTCGGGGAACACCGGCACGGTGGTGACCGGCTTTACCGGCGCAGGCACGCCGGCCTCGCCCTACAAGGCGGTGAACGGCCCGGCGACCGACATCCTCGGCTACAACAAGCTGAACAAATACCGGGTGTTCGGCTATATCGGCCAGGTCGATTACGATTTCGGGCTGGGCAAGCTGCGCGTCGGCGGCTGGTACGAATATGCCGTGACCGACCGGCACAATTTCAACCTGGATCGCACCACCGGCCTGCCGAGCTTCAACGAGAAGTTCAACAACGGCAGCGGCACCGCCGCCGCCAATGCACTGCCGCCGATCACCCAGGCGAACATCAACTTCGTCCAGCATTCGACCTGGAACCAGTATCAGCTGTTCGGCGAGCTGGAGATCCGGCCGGTCGACGGCGTGTCGATCACCCCGGGCGTGAAGTATGTCCACTTCACCCGCGGCGTCGATGCCGCGCTGAACCAGAAGACCCGTGCCCCGCTCGACACCAGCGCCACCTGGACCAAGACGCTGCCGTTCCTCACCGCCAACTGGCGGGTGGCGCCTAGCTGGTCCTTCTACGGCCAATATGCGCAGGGCATGTATGTGCCCGACCTGTCGAGCTTCTACTCGGCCTCGGGCAGCCTCTCCACCGCGCTCGACGCGCTCAGGCCGCAGACCACGACCAACTATCAGGTCGGCACCGTCTGGCACGGCGCCAAGGTGTCGCTCGATGCCGATGCCTATATCATCGACGTCAACAACAAGATCGGCACCTGCACCACGGTAGGCTGCGACACGACGCTGCTCGTGAATGTCGGCCAGGTCCACTACAAGGGCGTCGAGGGCGGGGTGAGCATCATGCCGCTCCATGGGCTGACGCTGTTCGCCAATGGTTCGTACAACTACGCCCACAGCGTGACGACCGACGCGCAGATCTCGAAGGCGCCGTTCTCAACGGCGGCGGCGGGGTTCGTCTACGCCAAGAACGGCTTCCGCCTGTCGTTCGATCAGAAGGTCACCGGGCCGCAATATGCCAGCGAGTTCAGTGGCGCGCCGGGCGCGCGGCTCTATCGGATCCGTCCGTACGGCATCGGCACCGCGTCGGTGAGTCAGGACATCGGCCAGCATCTGCGGCTAGGGGCAACCGTTTCGAACGTGTTCAACAGCCGGGCGATCACCTCGATCGCAACCAGCGGCTCGGGCGCGCCGACGACGACGGTCAACGGCACCGCCTACCAGACCGGCTATGGACAGGGCGACCAGTTCAGCTTCCTGCCGCCGCGCTCGTTCCTGGTGGACATGCGCGTGAAGTTCTGAAGCGCGTAGGCGCAAGGAGAGGGAGGGCCGCCGGGGCAACCCGGCGGCCCTTTTCGTTTACCGTCGTCGCCATCGCCCCATCAGCGCCGGCAGCAGCAGCAGCGTCAGCACCAGCGAGCTGACCAGCCCGCCCAGGATCACCACCGCCATCGGCCCCTGTACCTCGCGCCCGGCCTGGCCGCTCTCCAGCGCGAGCGGCAGCAGGCCGAAGGCGGTGATCAGCGCGGTCATCAGGATCGGCGTCACCCGTTCGCGCACCGCGCGGAGCAGCGTCTCGGTGTTCCAGGGCGCACCTTCGTGCTCGACCAGATGATCGGCATGCGCGACCAGCAGGATTGCGTTGCGCGCCGAGATGCCGAACAGCGTGACGAAGCCGACCAGCGCGCCGAGCGACAGCACCCCGCCGCCCAGCGCCACCGCCGCGACGCCGCCGGCCATCGCCAACGGCATGCCGGCGAGGATCAGCAACGCCGGCCGCACCCCGCGAAAGGCCAGGATCAGCAGCGCCACGATCGCCAGCGCCGCGAGCGCGACATGGCCGGCGAGCTGCCGCGCCGCCGCCACCTGCGCCTCGGCGGCACCGCCCCAGGAGAGATAGACGCCGGGCGGCAACGGTAGCCCCGCCGCCTTGGCCTGCGCCGCCGCGACGAAGCCAGCGACGTCCGCCGAGGCGACGTTGGCGGTCACCACCTGCCGCCGCTGGCCGCCTTCGTGTGCGATCGTGGTGCGGCCTTCCTCCAGCCCGATCGTCGCGATCTGGGCGAGCGGCACGGCCTGGCCGGCGGCGCCGCGCACCAGCATCGCACCGATCGCCTCGGGATCCTGGCGCAGCACCGGCGGCACCGCGACGACGGCGGGCACGGTGCGATCGGCAAGGGTGAGCTGCCCGGCGGCCACGCCCTCGAACACCGCCTGGATCGCCTCGGCCGCACCGACGGGATCGACGCCGCGTACCGCCATCCGCTGGGCATCGAGCGCGACGCGGAGCACCGGCGTCCCCGGTTGCAGCTTGACCTGCACATCGGCGGCGCCTTGGGTGCTGCGCAGCACCCCGGCGACCGCGCCCGCGACCCGATCGAGGGTGTCGAGATCGGCACCCATCACGCTGACCGATACGGCGGCGGTTTCGCCCGATAGGGACTCGCCGATGCGGTCGCCGAGGAAGGTGGTTACTTCGCTCTGCACCGCCGGCACCTTGGCAAGCAGCGCGCGGATTTTCGCCAGCGCGGCATCCTCGCCGGTGCCGCCCACCGGCTTCAGCCGGACATGGAATTCGGCCCGGTTCGGCCCCCAGGTGTCCTCGCCCGCCTCGGCGCGGCCGATCTGTTCCTCGACGCTCAGCACCTCCGGCAACGCCAGCAGCGCGCGCGAGATGCCGGTGCCGGTGCGCCGCATCCAGTCGAGCGAGGCACCGGCCGGGCCGGTGAGCTGCAGCACATAATGGCGCTCGCGAAAGGCGGGCAGCAGCTCGCCGCCGAAATGCGTGGCCACCAGCAGCGCGGTCACGCCGATACCGGCGGTCGCCAGCGCGATCGCCGCCGGAAAGCGGAGCAGTCGGGCCGTGGTGCGGCCATGCCAGTCCTTGAAGCGGGTGAGCAGCCGCGGCTCGGCATGCGGCGTGCCCCGGCCGAGCAGCAGCAGCGCGAGCGCGGGCGTGACGGTCATCGCCACGACCAGCGAGGCCAGCGTCGCCAGCAGGAAGGCCAGCGCGAGCGGGGCGAAGAAGGCACCCTGCAGCCCGGTGAGGAACAGGATCGGCAGGATGGTAAGCGCCAGCACGAAAGTGGCGTAGACCACCGGCCCGCGCACCTCGACCGAGGC
>JAIYAA010000304.1 GCA_027489295.1 Sphingomonadales bacterium
ACTGCGCTAACAAACGCCATGGCTGACCTACCCAAGACGCCGCTGCTCGACACGGTCGACACGCCGCAGGACCTCCGGAAGCTCGCCCCCGCCCAGCTGCGCCAGCTGGCCGACGAGCTTCGCGCCGAAACCATCAGTGCGGTGGGCTCCACCGGCGGACATCTCGGCTCCGGCCTTGGTGTCGTCGAACTGACGGTGGCGATCCACTACGTCTTCAACACCCCCGACGACCGCCTGATCTGGGACGTCGGGCATCAATGCTATCCGCACAAGATCCTCACCGGCCGGCGGGATCGCATCCGCACGATCCGCCAGGGCGGCGGCCTCTCCGGCTTCACCAAGCGTAGCGAGAGCGAATTCGACCCGTTCGGCGCCGCCCACTCGTCGACCTCGATCTCGGCCGCGCTCGGCTTCGCCACGGCGAACAAGCTCAAGGGCGCACCCGGCAAGGCGATCGCGGTCATCGGCGACGGCGCGATGAGCGCGGGCATGGCCTATGAGGCGATGAACAACGCCGAAGCCGCCGGCAATCGCCTGATCGTGATCCTCAACGACAACGACATGTCGATCGCGCCGCCGGTGGGCGGACTTTCGGCCTATCTGGCACGGCTGATCTCGTCGTCCGAATATCTCGGCCTGCGCAGCCTGGCCCGCCGGGTGACGCAGAAGGTCTCGCGCCGCCTCACCGCCGCCGCCGGCAAGGCGGAGGAATTCGCCCGCGGCATGGCGACCGGCGGCACGCTGTTCGAGGAACTCGGCTTCTATTATGTCGGCCCGATCGACGGCCATAATCTCGAGCACCTGATCCCGGTGCTGGAGAATGTCCGCGACGCCGAGCAGGGCCCGATCCTCGTCCATGTCGTGACCAAGAAGGGCAAGGGCTATGCCCCCGCCGAGAAGGCGGCGGACAAGTATCACGGCGTGCAGAAGTTCGACGTGATCACGGGCGCGCAGGCCAAGGCGCCTCCGGGCCCGCCGGCCTACACCAAGGTCTTTGCCGATGCGCTGCTCGCCGAGGCGGAGCGCGATTCCACCGTTTGCGCAATCACCGCGGCGATGCCCTCGGGCACCGGGCTGGACAAGTTCCAGGCGACGTTCCCGACGCGCACCTTCGACGTCGGCATCGCCGAACAGCACGCCGTTACCTTCGCGGCGGGCCTCGCCGCGCAGGGCATGCGGCCGTTCTGCGCCATCTATTCCACCTTCCTGCAGCGCGCCTATGACCAGGTGGTCCATGACGTCGCGATCCAGAACCTGCCGGTCCGCTTCGCGATCGACCGCGCCGGCTTGGTCGGCGCTGACGGTGCGACCCATGCCGGCAGCTTCGACGTGACCTATCTCGCCAGCCTGCCCAATTTCGTGGTGATGGCGGCAGCGGACGAAGTCGAACTCGTCCACATGACGCACACGGCCGCGATGCACGACAGCGGCCCGATCGCCCTGCGCTACCCGCGCGGCAACGGCATCGGCCTGGAGCTGCCCGCGGTTCCGGAGCGGCTGGAGATCGGCAAGGGCCGTGTGGTCCGCGAGGGCAAGAAGGTCGCGATCCTGTCGCTCGGCACCCGCCTCGCCGAGGCGCTCAAGGCCGCCGACACGCTCGACGCCAAGGGCCTTTCGACCACTGTCGCCGACCTGCGCTTCGCCAAGCCGCTCGACGAGGATCTGATCCGTCGCCTGCTCACCAGCCACGAAGTGGCGGTAACGATCGAGGAGGGTTCGATCGGCGGCCTCGGCGCGCATGTGCTGACGCTCGCCAGCGACACCGGGCTGATCGACGCCGGCCTCAAGCTGCGCACGATGCGCTTGCCGGACGTGTTCCAGGACCAGGACAAGCCCGAAAAGCAGTATGACGAAGCCGGCCTCAACGCCGCGCACATCGTCGACACGGTACTCAAGGCGCTCCGCTACAACGAGGCCGAGCTGGCCGACGGCGTGCGAGCGTAACCCCTCCCGGATCCTCCCTCGCGGGGGAGGATCCGGGATGCCCCGCCTTGAATCTCCAACACGCACATGTCATGTACATGTGCATGGCAACGCAGCTTCCAGAGACTCGCTCCAGCCGTGTCGTCGTGCTGGTATCGCCCGAAGAAAAGCGGCGCATTTCCGCCAATGCGGAAGCCGCAGACATGACGGTCAGCGACTTCATGCGCACCGCCGCCGAGCGCTATACCGAGCCGACCGATGCCGAGAGGGCGCTGATGCGCGACCTGCTTGCCCAGCTCGAACAGGCCAATGCCCGCACCGAAGTCGCGTTCGCGCAGCTTGAAGAAGCGCGCACCGCGGCCGCTGCCTTCGACGAGGACCGCTACCGCACCCAGGTCCGCGCGCAGTTGCTGGCCGACTCCTCGATCGACTGGGACACGCTGTCCACCGCCCTGTCCGGCTGGGCCCGCGCATGAGCTTCTGGACCGACGCGCTGCGCGCCCTCCAGCAGGTCGCGCTCCTCCAGCACAAGGTAGAACAGGCGCTGACCACCGCAGAGGAGGCCCGCCGCCATTCGATCGAGACGCGCGAGCGGGTAATTCGCCTTGAAACGCTGATCGACATCGCGATGAAGCGCCAGCCTGCACCACCGCCCGCGCCGCCGGCGCTTCCCGAAAGTCCACCCCTGGGCGGCTAGCGCCGGCTTCCCCCACGGCCTACATCGCGGTACGTGCTCAAGATGACCGTTCTGCCCCTCACCGCCCGCCCGCGCGCCCTCGCGCACTGGCTGTTTATCGTCGCCGCGATGATCGTGACGATGGTCGTCGTCGGGGGAATCACCCGGCTCACCGAATCGGGTCTGTCGATCACCGAATGGAAGCCGATTTCGGGCATCCTTCCTCCGCTCAACGACGCCCAGTGGCAGGCGGAGTTCGCGCACTACAAGCAGATCGGCCAGTATGAGCAGCTCAACCAGGGCATGACGCTGGCGGGCTTCAAGGGCATCTTTTTCTGGGAATATGTCCACCGCCTGCTCGGCCGGCTGATCGGCATGGCGTTTGCCCTGCCTTTGCTGTGGTTCGCGATCCGGCGCCGGATCCCGCAGGGCTATGGCTGGCGGCTGGTCGCGCTGCTGGCGCTGGGCGGGCTGCAGGGCGCGTTCGGCTGGTGGATGGTCAAGTCCGGCCTCAACCACACGCGCACCTCGGTCAGCCATTTCTGGCTGGCGACGCACCTGATGACCGCGCTGTTCACGCTGGGCGGAATCGTCTGGACGATGCTCGACCTGCGCACGCTCGCCGCCAACCACGCCGAGCGCCCTGCTCGGCTGCCCGGCATCGGCGCTGGCGTGCTGGTGCTGCTGGCGATCCAGCTCTTCTACGGTGCGCTGGTCGCCGGGCTCGATGCAGGGCTGGTCACCAATCAGTGGCCGCTGATGAACGACCGCTTCTTCCCCGGCGTGAGCCAGATCGGCGAGAGCCCGTTCCACGCCGCGCTCTATGATCCGGCGATCGTCCACTTCATCCACCGCTGGTGGGCCTGGGTAGTCGTGGGCGGCCTGATCGTCCTCGCCCGCAAGGCGAAGGCAGCCGGCGATCGCCGCGCCTCGATCGCGATCCATTCGACGTTCGGCATCCAGATCCTGCTCGGCATAGCCACGGTGATGACCGGGGTGAACCTCCACCTCGCCGCCACCCACCAGCTGGTCGGCGCGCTGCTGGTCTGCGCGACCGTATGGGGCGTCCACGCCATCGGCCGCGCCCGGTGAGCGACACCACGCTGCTCTACGTCACCTTCGCCAGCCGCGCCGATGCCGAACGGGTGGTCGAAACGGTGCTGGCGGAGCGGCTGGCAGCCTGCGCCAACATCTTCGCGCCCTGCACCTCGATCTATCGCTGGCAGGGCAGCATCGAGCGCGGCGAGGAAGTGCCGGCGCTGTTCAAGACCCGCCCCGCGCTGGCGCTGCGCCTGCGCGAGCGGATCGCGGCGATCCATGGCTATGACCTGCCGGTGATCGAACAATGGCCCGTGGAAGCAGGCAATGCCGTCGCCCGCTGGATCGCCGACGAGACGCGCTGAACTGACAGGTATTATTTTACCCGTCAGCAAACCCACGCATTTCTTGACTTTCAGGCCCCATATCGTCAGAGGGGCATCAATCGCGCTGCCGGCAACGGTGGCGCGTATGCATTTCCTACGCGAAAGGTCACAGGCCATGAAGGCGCTGATGAAGACCACCAAGTCGGCGAAGCCGGCCGAGGTGGAGAAGAAGTGGCATATCGTCGACGCCGAAGGGCTTGTCGTCGGTCGTGCCGCGGTGGTGATCGCCAACGTCCTGCGCGGCAAGCACAAGACCAGCTTCACCCCGCACGTCGATTGCGGTGACAATGTCATCGTCATCAACGCGGACAAGATCCGTTTCACCGGCAAGAAGCTCGGCCAGAAGGTGTACTACAAGCACACCGGCTATGCAGGCGGCATCAAGGGCATCACCGCCGCCAAGGTTCTCGAGGGCCGCTTCCCGGAGCGCGTTCTGGAGAAGGCCGTGGAGCGCATGATCCCGCGCGGCCCGCTCGGCCGCCAGCAGATGCGCAACCTGCGCATCTTCGCCGGTTCGGAGCATCCGCATGAAGCCCAGAACCCCGAGGTTCTCGACATCGCCGGCATGAGCCGCAAGAACAAGGTGGGTGCATAATGTCTGACAACCGCCAGTCGCTTTCCGACCTGGGTGCAGCGCTCGGCCAGCCGGCCGCCGCGCCGACCGAAGGCCAGACCGCCGCTCCGGCAGCCGCCGAGGCCTATCTCGCCGGCGAAATCGCCGAGCCGGCCGCGCCGACCATGCCGCTGCGTGCGCAGGAGCTGGACCAGTATGGCCGCGCCTACGCCACCGGCCGTCGTAAGGACGCCGTGGCACGCGTGTGGCTGAAGCCCGGTACCGGCAAGATCACGATCAACGGTCGTGACCAGGAAATCTATTTCGCGCGTCCGACGCTGCGTCTCGTCATCAACCAGCCGTTCGGTGTCGCCGAGCGTGAGGGCCAGTATGACGTGATCTGCACCGTCAAGGGCGGCGGTCTCTCGGGCCAGGCCGGTGCCGTGAAGCACGGCATCTCGCAGGCGCTGACCAAGTATGAGCCGGTGCTGCGCGCCCCGGTGAAGAAGGCCGGCTTCCTGACCCGCGACAGCCGCGCCGTCGAGCGTAAGAAGTACGGCAAGGCGAAGGCCCGTCGTAGCTTCCAGTTCTCGAAGCGCTAAGCGTCTCGGCTTCGGCCAAGGAACAAGGGGCGGTCCGGCAACGGGCCGCCCTTTTTCGTGGGCGCCCCCATCCGGGTTGGTGCTGCCCGTCCAGGACGGTGCGCAAGCCCGCTCCCCTGCTGCCCCCCAACCGGGCCGACCAGCGCTGCCCTCGCGCCGAAGCAGGCAGATGCCCACCCGGCGTTCCGCGCCAAGCCGGCGCACCCCGACAGCAACACGGCGATGTTGAGCAGCACCGAGAGAACAGGGAATCGCACCATCCAATCCTCCAGGGCACGTCAGATTCCGGATCTTGCCCAGCCGTAGCTCGATCGCCCATCCGTCCCATCGAGCACAGAAATGCGCCGAAGGGTGCCTCTCGCACGTGCGGAGAGACATGTTGGATGCAACTTAGGCGGGCGTGCACCCCGGCTTCGCCACGGCCGACCGCAGCAATCCTCGGTACAAAGCCGAAACAAGCGCAGTTTTCAGCCACTTCTTATTTTTCATCCGCACTATCCCGTATCGGGACGGACCTTCCGAGAATCATTTTTCCGCGTATGCTTTTGGTGCGACGCGGCATTCTGCGGGCGGGGAATTCTGGTGAGACCAATTTGGATGGCGGCTGCCATGGGTGCGGCAAGCGCCCTGTCGGCGTGCGACGGTGGCGGCAGTAACGTGAACCTGGCGGACAGCCGGATGACCGACGGACTCGTCAACGTGACGGTGGCCAATGCCGGTCAGTCGCCGGCGCACTCGCAGATCAGCGATGGGATCCGCCTGGCGCGACAGGCAAGCTTCGGACCGACGCCCGACCTGTTGAATCAGATCGCGACGCTCGGCACCGCGGGCTGGATCGACAAGCAACTGGCGACCACCGGCAGCACCTATGCGGATCTGGCAGTGGCGCGGCGCAGCCAAAGTTGCGGCACCAACATCACCTGCATGCACCGCTATTTCAGCCGTTACACGGTAGCGATGCGATTCTATGCGGATGCGGTGACGGCGCCGGACCAGCTGCGCCAGCGGGTCGCGTTCGCGCTGTCGCAGATGATCGTCGCCTCGGACCAGGAGGTGCACTCCGCCGCCGGCACTGCGCAGTTCAATCAGCTCTTCCTCACCAACGCCTTCGGCAACTACCGTACGCTGCTGAAAGCGGTGACGCTAAACGCCTATATGGGCGACTATCTCGACATGGCGGACAGCAGCAAGACGGCACCGTCCGAGAACTATGCGCGCGAGTTCCTCCAGCTGTTCTCGATGGGGCCCAACCAGCTGAATGGGGATGGCACCCCGCGGCGCGACGCGACGGGCGCCACCATTCCCAATTACGGGCCGGACGACATCCGCGGCATCGCCCGCGCGCTGACCGGCTGGACCTACGCCCGTATCGGCAATGCCGGCCTGCGGGACCAGACCGCGCGCGACTATGTCCGCCCGATGATCGCGGTTCCGGACCGCTATGATGCCGGCGAGAAGCAGTTCCTCGGCACCCGCGTGCCTGCCGGCGCATCGCAGCAGGCCAGCGTCGACGCGGTGGTGGACGCAGCCTTCAACCACCCCTCCACCGGCCCATTCGTCGTCCGGCACCTGATCGTCCACCTCGTCACCGCCAATCCCAGCCCCGCGTTCGTGGGCAGGGTCGCGGCGGTGTTCGCCAACAACGGCAGCGGCGTGCGCGGCGACCTCAAGGCGGTGGTGCGCGCCATCCTCACCGATCCCGAAGCGCGCACGGCGCCCCGCAACGACAGCGGCAAGCTGAAGGAACCGGTTCTCGCGATGGTAGGGCTGGCGCGCGCGATCGGGATGACCACGGACGGCTATGCCTTCATCGCCAACGACGGCTCGCTTGGCCAGCCGGTGATGCACGCCCCGTCGGTGTTCAACTTCTATCCGATCAATTATCCGCTGCCCGGCAGCACCACGCTGTACAGCCCGGCGGCGAAACTGCTCAACAGTAGCACGGTGCTGCGGCTCAACAACTTCGTCTATGGCTGGACGTCGGCGAGCGACCGCCAAACGGGCCAGTTCCGCACCCCCAGCGGCCTGGGCGTCGCATCGGGTACGAAGCTGGTCTGGTCCACCTGGGAAGCGTTCGGCGACAATGTCGATGCCATGGTCGCGGCGGTGGATGTTCTGCTGCTCGGCAATTCGCTGACGCCGACCCAGCGCAGCGCGATGCGCAACGCGGCGTTGGCGATCAACGACCGCAACGCACGCTTGCGCGCCCGCAAGCGTGCCCAGATGCTGCTCAATATTGCCGGGACCAGCCCGCAATTCCTGGTCGACCGCTGAGGAACCGACGCCATGACGCTTTCCCGACGCGATTTCGTACGCCTCACGGCCGGCACGGGTGCGCTAGCCGCGATCGGCCAGTTCGGCCGAACCGCCGCGATTGCTGCCCCCACCGGCAGCTATCGCGCGATGGTGGGGATCTTCCTGTTCGGCGGCAATGACGGCTGGAACATGGTGATCCCCACCGACGCCCGTCACGCGGCCTATCAGGCGGCACGCGGCAGCGTCGCCCTGCCCCGCGCTGCGCTGACGCCGCTGACGAACAGCAGCTATGCGCTGCATCCGGCGATGGCCGCACTGCGGCCGATCTGGGATGAAGGTGCGCTCTCGCTGGTACTCAATACCGGCACGCTGTTCGCACCGCTGACCAAGGCAACCTACGAAAGCCGCACCGATCTGCGCCCCAGCAACCTGATGAGTCATTCGGACGAGCAGGATCACTGGCAGGGGCTGAACGCACGCCAGTCGAGCAGCGACGGTTTTCTGGGCCGCATTGCCGATCGCATGCCCGGGGGCCGCCTGCCCGCCCTCGTGTCGCTGTCCGGATCCACCCTGGCAGTGCTGGGGCGGCAGACGATGCCGCTCGTCGTGCCGCCCAGCGGCCTGCCTCAGCGGCTCGGCTACAGCGCCACGGATGCTGCGCGCGGACAGGCGCAGACAGCGCTGGCCGGGGGCGCCGGCGGGCCGCTCATGAACAGCGTCGCGGGCACCCTCAACGCCACCTATGATCAGGCCGTGCTCGCCAACAGCCTGCTGTCCGGCACCAGCAGCGTCGCGCGCTATTTTGTCGACACGACGACCGGCAGGGCGCTCACCAGCGATCTGGCGTTGCAGCTGCTGGGTGTCGCGCGGATGATCGAGGCACGCGGTTCGCTCGGGCACAACCGTCAGTCCTTTTTCGTCAGCCAGGGCGGGTTCGATCATCACGCGGCACAGGTGACGCCAAATACCCCCACGACCGGTACCCATGCCGGCATGCTGGGGACGGTCGCCCAGGCGATGGCGGCCTTTTACCGGGCGATGCAGGGCCTCGGCCTCGGCGCGAACGTCACCACTTTCACGATGAGCGACTTCGGCCGCACCTATGCCAGCAACGCCCAATTCGGCACCGATCACGCCTGGGGCAACAACCACCTGGTGATGGGCGGCGACGTGGCCAAGGGCGGCATCTTCGGTCGTTATCCCGATCCGGTGCTGGGCGGCGCGGACGACATCACCCGTGAAGGGCGCTTCATCCCCGCCGTCGCGCAGGAGGAATATCTGGGCGCAATTGCCCGCTGGCACGGGGTTAGCGACGCCGACATGCCGTACGTATTCCCCAACTGGTCGACCTGGTCCACCGGCGGCCGCGGCCCGCTCGCGCTGTTCCGCAGCTAGAGCGCGACGCTGGGTTCCCCCAGAAAGCGGGCCCGGGTGGAGAAGCTGGTACCGTCCACGGTGATCTCGTTGAACGACGGCGGCTGATCGCGGGTACGTTCGGACAGCGTGCCCGCGCCGATCAGCCGCACGGTGCGGTCGCCGACCGGGTGGGCGATATCGAACGGATCATGGACATGGCCGCTCAGCACCGCATGCGCGCCTGCCTGCGCCAGCGCGGCCAGCGCCTGACGCCCGCCGCGCGTCCGCGAGGTGGCGCGGGTGCCGGCCTCGACCAGCGGATGATGGGCCGCCACGAACACCAGGTCGCCCGCCGGCACGGCCTCGGCCAGCGCCAGCGACTTCTGCAGCGCATGGTGGCTGACATGGCCCTTCGACCAGTTGGTGCGGAACTGGAACCGCGCCGTCGTCTTGAGCGGCACGATCGAAACGCCGCGGATGTCGAGTGGCCGCTCGATCATCCGCTCCAGCGCGCGGTAGCGCTTGTAGGGCATCGCCAGCCGGGCGAACGGGTTGAAATACGGCAGGTCGTGATTGCCGACCTCCACCGTCACCGGCACGCCCAGGCTTTCCAGCCATTCGGCCGCCGCGGCGAACTCCTTGGCACGCGCGCGCATGGTGAGGTCCCCGGTCATGATCACCGCCGCAGGGCGTTCGTCCCGCACCTTGGCGTTGAACCAGTCGACCGCTTCGCGATCCTCGCGGCCGAAATGCACGTCGCTGACATGGAAGAAGCGCGTCATGCCGCCGGCGCCTCCGCGCGCGTGGCGATGAACGTCTCCAGGCTGCGCCCCGCACGGATGGTGGTGCCGGGGTTGAGCGTCTCGGGCTCGCCGTCGAACAGCGCGAGCACCGGGCGCCGCTCACCAAGGCGCAGCTCGTCGGTACGGCTTTCGGTGACCGCCCGCGCGGCCACCCAGTCGCCGGTCACCCATCCCCAGCCGAGTTGCGCGATCGAGCCCCAGTCGCGCGCGTCGACGGCGGCGACCTCCAGCCCGTCGAGCGCCGGGCTGACGAAGATGGCCTGGTAGCGCTCGCCCAGGTTGCGGACGCCGTCCACGCGCACGCCGCGCCGGTGGAAGGTGTTGCGCCAGGCGCCGCGCACCGCCGCGAACAATCGCCCGAACCTGCCCTTGCGCACCACTTCACGCGCGCGGAACCAGCTCGCCGCGGGTCCGAGGATCAGCCCCACGAATGCGCGATGCTCGCCCGCCACAATATAGGGCAGCGCCACCCGCCGATCGCAACCATGCGCCGCGTGGATGATCTTGTGCGGATCGGTCTCGTCGTGGAGCGCCTTGGCGAGCAGGTTCATCGTGCCGCCGGGCAGGATCAGGAACGCACCCTCCCAGTCGGCGAGCGCGCGCAACGCCGCGTTGATCGTTCCGTCGCCGGCGAACAGCACCACCGTGTCCACACCCGCCGCATCGAGCGCCGTACCGTCCGGCAGCGGGTCGGCCGGAAAGTGGGTGCGGCCGGCAAGCGACAGGCCACGCTCCTCGAACACCGCCTCCAGTGCCGCACATTTCGCGTCTGAGGTCGTGCCGGAATTGGGATTGGTAATGAACCAAAGGGTCTGCATGGGCCTCGTAACGCTCCAGAACCGAATTCGTGGCGCGACCGATTTCCTCAGTACCGATACAGCCGCACCCGTTGCACCCCGATCGCATCGGGCGGCAGCCGGACATGGCGGCCCTGATGCGTCTGGTCGCCGTTGAGACGGCGCAGCGGCACGAAGCGGCCATCCTCGAACCGCCCCTCCTCCACTGATTCCAGCCCGACCTTGCCGCCGCCCGCGGCCGGAGCGACCGTCACGGTGATGCCGGTACCCGCGATCAGAACCTCGTCACTGCCCTGCCAGAGCAGCATGCCGCCATGCTCCGCTGGCGTCTGGGCGGTCCGCGCCGTCCAGGGATCGACGAAGCTGACGGTGAAGGCATAGCCGCCCAACGTGACCGGCTGCGGGCGTTCGTCCACGGCGCCGTCGAACGTCACCGGCGGTGCGACCCCGGCGATGCGGCCGCTCGCCTGCGCGGCGAGGATCGCCGGCGCCATGCCGCTCAGCAGATCGTACAGCGCGGTCATGCGGGCGGCGCCGGACGCATCGATCGAATCGATCGAAAACGGGCTGAAGCCGATCCCCTTCAGGCCACCGAACACCAGAAAGGCATTGGCGGCGGCGCGGGGATCGCCGGCATTGTTCGCCTCGGGCACGAACAGCGGGTTGCCCGGTAGCGCATAGCCTAGCGCGATCTCGCCGAAATTGGAGAAATAGATGTCCGGGGCGAGGAAATCGATCGAGGGCGCGGCGCGCTTCCATGACGCCAGCAGATGCACCAGCGGCCCGCCCGCCGGATAGTCGCCCGGCTTGCGCCCCGGCCGCCCCTGCGCGCCGTTGACGTACATCGGCAGCGGATAGGCGCGCTTGCCGGCTGCCGCCACCGCCTCGGTGTAGCGCGCATAGGCCTCGGCGGTGAACGCTTCCTCGCTGCCCCGATAGCGCGCGAAGGCGGCGTTGGCGGCCGCGCCATGCTCGCGCGCATCGGGCAGGAAGCCGATCTCGTTCTCCACCTGCACCAGGATCACCGTGTGCCGCTCCCCATCGACAGCGCGCAGGTGCGCCATCAGCGCGGCGAAGGCGCGTGCATCGGCGTCGCGCGTTGCCGGCGCGAAGGCGGAGAGGATTTCCTGCGGCGTGCCGTCCTCGGCCAGCGCGCGTGGAAAGCGCCGCGGATCGCGCTTCACCCAGGCGGGGACATAGGTCGACATGGAGTTCTTCCACGCCCCGAACCACAGCAGCCCCAGCCGCATCCCGTGCGCCCGCGCATCCGCGATCAGCCCGTCGACGGTGGTAAAGTCGAACGTTCCCTCGGTCGGCTCGATCAGTTCCCAGCTCACCGGCGCCAGCACGGTGTTGAGGTGCATCGCCTGCAGCCGCGGCCAGGCAGGCGCCAGCCACGCGCGACTGGACGCCGAGGAATTGCCAAGTTCGCCGCCCAGGATGAGGAACGGCTTGCCGTCGACGATCAGCTGGTCGCCGCGTAGCGCCGGCATCTGCGCCAATGCCGGGTGTGCGCCGAGCAGCGCCAGCACTGCCGCAGCGCGCCGCAACCGCATCTCAGCGCCCCGTGAAATGCGGTTCGCGCTTGGCAAGGAACGCGGCGATCGCCTCGCGGCAATCCTCGGTCCGGGCGGCGATGCTCTGGTGCTCGGCCTCGATTTCCAGCGTCTCGGCCAGCGTGCCCGAAAGCGCGGCGCCTACCTGCTTGCGGATCAGCCCCAGCGCCACCGTCGGCATCGCGGCCAGCTTGGCGGCAAGGCCGTGCGAGATCTGCCCGAGGCCGCCATCTTCGACCACCCGCGTCACAAGCCCGCACGCCAGGGCTTCCTCGGCCAGCATCCGTTCGCCGAGCAGCGCCATCTCCAGCAGCCGCGCGCGCCCGGCAGCCTTGCCGATAAGCCAGGTTGCGCCTGCATCCGGCACCAGCCCAATATTGGCGAAGGCGAGCAGCAGATAGGCGGATTGCGCCATCACCACGATGTCGGCGGCGAGCGCGATCGAGGCCCCCGCCCCGGCCGCCGCGCCGTTCACCGCGCTGACGATCGGAATCGGCAGTTCGGCCATGGTCGCGATCACCGGGTTGTAATGCTGCCGCAGCGCCTCGCCCGAATCGCGCATGCCGACGCTGGCGGTGAGGTCCGCGCCCGCACAAAAGGCCCGGCCCTCCCCGGTCAGCAGCACCGCCCGCGCGCCGTCCTCGGCCGCCTGCCGTAGCGTCGCGGCGAGCAGATCGAGCATTTCGGGCGTCAACGCGTTCAGCCGATCCGGGCGGTTCAGGCGCACCACCGCGACATCGCCTTCCCTCGAAAGCAGCACCGGCGCGTCGGACATCCTCACTTCTCCCTCTGATTGACAGCAGGGATGCCCGCCCGCGCGCGGCCGCGCAACTCAAAGCTCCTTGAGCACCACCGCCGGGTCGGCCAGCAGGGCCGGGTCCAACACCATACGCTCGGCCACCAGCCTTTTGCCCTGCACATAGTCCCGCATGGCATTGACGCAGTCGAGCGCGATCACGCGGCCCTGCTTCAGATAGACGACCGAAAAGGCCCGCGTCGCCGGGTCACCGCGCAGCACCACCGCGTCGTGCCCGATCGACAGGCCCACCGTCTGCAGCTTGAGGTCGTACTGGTTCGACCAGAACCAGGGGACCGCGTCATAATGTGCGTCCTGGCCGGTGAGTATCTTGGCGACGACATTGGCCTGATCGTTGGCGTTCTGCACCGACTCCAGCCGGATCTCGGCGCCGTCGGCATAGCCATTGACGTGCAACGCGCAGTCGCCGATCGCGTAGACGTCCGCCAGGCTGGTGCGGCACTGTGCATCCACCCGGACGCCATTGCCCCCGGCGGCGCCCGCCTCGAGTAGCGGCGCGACTTCCGGCACGATGCCGATGCCGGCGATCACCATGTCCGCCGGCAGCACCTCGCCATCCGCCAGCCGCACGCCGCACACCCGGCCGTCGCGCGCCTCGAGGCACTCGACCTTGGCGCCGGTGCGGATCTCGACGCCATGGGCGCGGTGCTCGGCCTCGTAGAAGCGCGACAGCGGTTCGCCGGCGACGCGGGCCAGCACCCGGTCCATTGCCTCCAGCACGACGACCTGCTTGTCGGCCTTGACCAGCGCCGCGGCAGCCTCGAGCCCGATATAACCGCCCCCGATCACCACCACGCGGGTGGTGGCCGGCAGCTCGGCAAGCAGCTGGTCGACATCGCGCCGGGTGCGGATCGCATGTACGCCGGCAAGATCGTGGCCGCTGCACGAAAGCCGCCGCGCGCTCCCCCCCGCCGACCAGACCAGCGCCCCATAGCCGATCGTCGCGCCGGCAGCGTCGGCGACGGTCTTCGCCGCGGGATCGACTGAAACGACGCGCCGCCCGCGCAGCATCGTCACCGCCCGCTCGTCCCAGAAGCCGGGTGCGCGGATCAGGATGCGTTCGAACGCCTTCTCGCCCTTCAGATAGTCCTTCGACAACGGCGGGCGTTCATAGGGCAGTTCCGGATCCTCGCCGATCACCGCCAGCGTGCCGGCGAAGCCCGCCTGGCGTAGCGCGATCGCACATTGCGCACCGCCATGGCCGCTGCCGACGATCAGGATATCAAACCGTTCCAACCACGCTCTCCCTCAACGCTTTGCGCTTGCGACGCTATACACCATGGCGAATTGGATCCAATAGCGTCGGTCCATTGCGATCCGTACCCCAGCGCATCGCCCACGCCAATCGGCCACGCGCGGCGGTGTGCGGTCGACGCAGGTCCTGGCGATGGACGGCTGGATGAATCAGAAGGTCGGCGCGATCTGCATCTGCGGCAACGGGCGCGGCGCGCCGTCGGTCAGGTCCGGGCCCAGATCGTGCCACTCCCGCCCCTTTTCCTCCAGGCACTGCAGCAGCGCCTCGGCCGCAGCCTGCCGCTCGGCGGCGCGGAACGGATAGGATGGCGGGGGCGGCGTTCCGGTCCGGGGCGTCGCATAGGCTTCGGCATAGGCCGGGATCGGCGGCCGCGAATCCGCATTCTCGGCGACTCGGATCGTGTAGCGCTGCAGCGCGGAGGCGAGGTTCCGCCAGCGAATCCAGTAGTGATTCTCGAACGGGAAGGCGGCAAAGGCGGCACCCGCCAGGGTGCCCTTCGTGGAGATGCGGGTCAGCGTTTCTTGGGGCATGTCGAGGTTCAGGCCGCCTTCGTCCTGCGCCAGCGGCACGGGGACGATACGGTCGCGCTGCCCCGGCGCGCGTGCCAGCAGCAGGTCCCGCCAGTTCTGCATCGTGCCGATGATGGCGAACAGGAAGCCGGCGATCTCGGCCGCAGCGGCCGGCTTCGCGATCGCCTGATAGGTGCGCTGCCAGCCGACCTTGTTGTTGCTCGGCAGGGCGATGGCGGGCGGCGGCCCGTCATTGGGCCCTGGATACACCAGGTTGATCGCGAAGGTCGGCCAGACCGGCAGCGGCGCGTCGAACAGGTGGACCGGGAAGTTGCTGCTGATCCCGCCATCCGAGAACCAGCACACGCGAAACGCGGTGATCGCCTGCCCGCCCCGCCGGCCGCCACTCGCGAGGCTGTTGGTGCTGTCGAGAAGGCTGCGCTCCGCCGCATGCTCGATCGCCGCGGCCTCGCCGGTGCGCGGCGCCTCGGCTTCCTGCGCCGGCTCCCGGCTCGCCGGTTCGTGCAGCGGCACCGCGCTGATCAGCAGCGGGAAGCTGAGGCTCATCCGCATGCCGACGAGCACCGGCAGATCGCCGCCATCGACCAGCCGATGATATTCGCCGCCGTCGACGACGATCGGATCGCCGCCGCGCGCGACCAGCCACGTCACGACCTCGGCGGGAAACAGCATGGCGAACTGGTCCCGGCGAAACCAGAAGCCGCCATTGTCGAACGGCAGGGTCCTGGGTTCGTGATGTGATACCGAGGTGGTGATCATCTGCAGGGCGAGCGCCTTGGGCGTCGTCGGCTCCGCATCATAGCGCGGCGCCTCCCAGAGATCGCGAAAGGTAAGCGGTTCGGCCATCGGCTTGCCGGAAAGTTCCTGCAGCACGCCGTGCAGCCAGTCGGTGAGCGCCGGCGCCGCCTTGCCGAACCGGCGCGTGCGGCGCAGCCCGCTGCACAGCCCGAGCAGGTTGCGGCGGGCGACCCGCGCGATCCGCAACACCGCCGCAACCGCCCCACCGGCGTAGGCGCAAAGACACGCCGGGAGCGCCGCGCCCCACAGTCCGGCGCTGCCCCCGGCAAGGAATGCGATACCGAGCAGCGCCGCGAGCAGCAGCAGCGTCTCGACCGGTGCGATGGTGACGACGGCGCCGATCGCCGCCGCCAGCTTCCACAGGGTACCGCCCTTGCCGGTCAGCCGGACCAGCAGCCGATAGGCACTGCCGGCGCCGCGGGCGGGTTGGAACAGGCTGTAGATGAAGCCTTCGCGCGCGAGTTGCGCCGCCACCAGCTCCAGGCCTTCGAAGCCGACCTTGTCCGCGGGCTGGTCCAGCGTCTGCTTCGCCGCCTTGCAACGATCCCCATAGGCTGCCGCCGCCGATGCCGCAGCGGCGATCGCACCTGCCGAAGTACCGCCGATATTCTTGAACCGATAGCTGCGGGCGAGCGCCAGGACAGCGTTGGGATAGACGATCCCGCTGGTAATGCCGCCCTTCATCACGAGGTCGCAATATTTCACCCCTGCCTCCCCCTGCATCCACATGCGACTCTCACCGCGCGTTGCACGGCCATCATAACCGAAATCGGCAGGCATTTTAGCCCGTTCGGGCCTTGGCCGCGTACCGCCAGGCAAAGGCTTCGCACGCCCCTCGAAGCATCCGCCTGTAACAGGGTCTGGGGGCGCCGCACGCTGTGCCCCTTCGTCGCGCATGAACGGCGTTGACGACCATGCGAGGAATGTGGCACTCGGCCATCAGATCGCACGCGGGTCTGCAAACCGGCTTTGCACGCCGGCAAGACGCGGGCGGTCTTTGCGACGCTGCGGCGTTGCCTCGCGGGTGTAGCTCAATGGTAGAGCAGAAGCTTCCCAAGCTTACGATCTCCACGGTTTTCTGCGGTTTCTCGTGTAAACTGACGTCAAAAATCGCGGTTTCAAATCAATCAGTTAGAAATCTTGTGTAAACCGCTTTGACGCCAGCCCGTTGAGATCGGGAGTATCGGGAGTGATGTCGCATCCGGCGCTGAGCCGTTTCGCGGGTCCCTAAATCTGCGCACGCACGATGTCTGTCGAAGTCTGTACGCGCGATCGGTGGCCTTTGAACGAGGCTGCCGCCGAGCCATTCGGCCACCGTTCAACACGCGCGCGACAAATCCCCCCGCACTGCGAGCTTGCCCAATGTTCCCATTTTGTTCTAGCTGACATCCCGCTGGCGATGCAGCGATTCGACATCATTGGGAGCTTCGGCATGGAGCACGACCTCCAGTTGCGCGCTGCTGCGCGTGCGATCTACGACGCCTGCTATCCGAGCGAGGAATGGGCGCCGTTTGGCTTCGACGAGGCCGAGCGCTTCAGGACCATCCACTATCGCCAGGCCGTCGGCGCGGCGCTGCAGGCGCGTCGGGCGCTGTACGATCGCGCAGTGCAACCGAACCTGTTCGCCGAGCAGGTACACGCCTGACGCCCGCGCGATGGATGCGATCGAACGGACCAACTGGCTGGCACATCGCTGGCCCATCGAACTCGAAACCTTCTCTTATGGCGGGTGGCTGATCCATGTGGGCAGGGTCGAGGGGCATCGCCTGGGGCAGGTCAACTCCGTCGCGGAGTTCGAGACCTGGAAGGCGGCACAGCGGCCGCTGTGCCTGGCGCGCTTCATTGCGGGGCGACGCGAGCTCCACCCGCCGGCGGTACTCGTGGTTGCCGGCAAGTACCGTCTGGGCCGTATCCCGCCCGAGTTGTGGTGTGGCTATGACGCGACGCTGCTGATGGATGCACCGGCGGCCACGATTCTCTCCGCCAAGGTGCGGGCGATGTTCCCGGCCTGGCCGGACGCCCTCATCCGGGTTGTGCCGCAGGCGCAGGTGCCCGCGCTTGGCCTCCACCCTGCCCCTGCCGCGGCAGGTCCGCGCCTGCGCTTGGTCGGCTGATATGGCACGCTATGACGTTGACGGTGGACAGGTGCCCCGGACGCTGTTCGAGGCTGCGGCGTTCCACCGTTCGGTCCGGGCAACCTGCGCGGGGTGTGGGCACATCGGGGTCTTTCATGCGGCGGCGCTCTGGCGGCTGTTCGAGCGCAGGCAGTGGCCGGGCCCACTGGCGGGGGTGGGCGCTCGCCTCCGATGTTCGCGGTGCGGGCGACGCGGCACGACGATCAGCCTGACCCGCGATCCGCCGACGATCACCAGCCTGCCGCTCCCAAGCGATGTCGAGTGGCGGCGGGCGGTCAGCCGGTTTCGTGCCTAGAACAGGGCCGGCTGTTCGACAGTGCCCTTGCGCTTCACCCAGGGCTCGTTGGTACGCTCGATGACGATCAGGTCATCGGGGAAGCAGCGGGCCTGGAAAGCGAGGATGTCATCGAAGCTGCGGTGTAGCCAGCGATCATGGTCGTCGCGGTGGAGCAGCACCGGCATGCGGTCATGCACCGGGCGGATCGCCTCGTTGCAGTCGGTCATCACGCCGGAATAAACTGGACCCCATTCGGCGCTGTCCCGCCAAAGCCCTGCCCAGGCGAAGAGCGGCGCGTCCTTGACGCTGAACCAGGTCCTCGTCTTCGATCCCTTGGCGCCCTCTGCTTCGGCAAAGCCGGTCAGCGGAATGAGGCAGCGCCATTCAGGCTTACGTGCGAGCCCGACCCACATCGGCTTGGTGAGATCAGCGATGTTGTTGACCGGCTTCGGCTTTGCGGTCGGGCTCATTCCCTTGAGTCGGAGCGGAAATCCCCACACCATCGACTGCAGTACGCGCGCACGCGCTTCCTCGCGCACCACCATGCCGGGGTAGCCGGGATACACCTCATCCCCGGCATTGGACTGCACCGGGGTATCGGCGCCGAAATGCGCGGCGACCTCGGCCGCGCTCTTCCGAAGGTGGTAGAGGTTGCACATGGCGGCAGCCTAGGTTGAAGGCGAGAATGCTGCAACGCGCGGAACGTGGATTATCTGGCAAAAACTGTCGCAATTGTAAGTTTGTCGCTACCCCAACCAGCCTGGGACCAGAATGAAAATCATTAAGGGAGTGAGCCGCTGTGCTGCGAATTAAATGGAACGAAGGAGATGCAATCAACACAATCGATTTATTACCAGACCATTGGTTTACCAATGAAGTTATATCCGAATTTCAACAACACACTATATTAGGGGTGCATGAATTTCCCGTTTATGCCATGTGTTCCATGAATGTAGATGGGCGCATCGTTGAATTGGACTATGCCGGCGAGTATGAGGCCTACAATCGGTCCGCCAGTTACATCCCCGGCGTGATGCGCCTCACATTCGCCGACTGCTCACGAACAGGGATACCCGAGGTAGAATGGAAAGGGGTGGAAGATAATGATTTCAAAAAATGCGACGTTACGGTTAAACGTGAGCCTGCCCCAATTTGCGACATCGCCCCCTTCGAACCAAATAACGATTACGACGGGAGAAGGAAGATCGAACGATTAGTGTCAATCCGACAGGGGCAATCAGCCTTTCGGGAAGCACTACTTACCGCATATCGCTCGCAATGCGCTTTGACAGGCTGTCGAGTGGAAGCGGTGCTACAAGCAGCACACATTATGCCATTTAGGGGCGATCATACGAACCATATAAACAACGGCCTGCTATTGCGCGCTGATATTCACACACTTTTTGATCTTGGCATCATCAAAATTGACCGAGAATACCGCGTTACCGCGCCCGCTAGTATCATGAAGGCTTTCGCTCTACCAGAGCGGATCACCAACCTTCCTGTTAACGAAGCCGACTATCCAAGCCCGGATGCATTTGAAACGAAGGCGCGGACACCGGCTCTGCGATGTAACCCTCTAGGTGCTTGATCCCGCAGTGTGGAGTGCGTTTAGCACTCGTGGTGCGCCGTAGAGTTATGGGCCAGTTCTACACGGCAGCGCCCAAACGACGGAGGCAGTCCGGCGAGCGATACAGCGGAGTGAAGAGAGCATAAGAGCGCTCGCCGGTCGCTATGTGATCAGCTCGACGACGGTGCAGAAGTGACGTAAGCGGGCGAGCCTCAGCGATGCCCAATGGGGTCGGAGGCCATTCATTCTAAAGTCCTCACCGCTGGTAAGCGTCCGACCAGGGCCGTTTGAGAAAAAGGGGCCTGGCCGTTCCCACCGTAAGCGTGTTCAGCAGGCCGCCTTGCGGCATCGTCGATAGCCGGGATGCTTGCCGCCTTTGACGAGGGCGTTGGTGGTGCAGGAAGTTTCAGGTTCTACGACCAGTCCTACGAGCACTCGTATGACTGCTCGCATGGAAATAGTCGGCCGGGTGTCGGGCCGGCGGCGATGGTCGGATGCGGAGAAGCTGGAGATCCTGGCCGAGGCGTTCCAGCCTGGCGCGCGGGTCTGCGATGTGATCGCCCGACGCGAGGTTTCGAGCAGCCTGAT
>JAIYAA010000147.1 GCA_027489295.1 Sphingomonadales bacterium
GCGCGCCCTCCTCCGGGCAAGCCAGTGCCCGGCAGCTTGGTGTGCCGCTTTAGCTCAGCTGGTAGAGCATCGCATTCGTAATGCGGGGGTCACAGGTTCGAGTCCTGTAAGCGGCACCACCTCTCTCAGAAGCAAATCTGCCGAGCCCTTGCGGAAGGGGCTTTCCCGTGGGTCGGGCGTGGGTCCTTTGTGGGACGAACTCGCATGTGCTGTGACTGACCAGACGGCGAACATGCGGCGGAATGCAGCGACCTTCGCTGAGCGGAATGTCTCTGGTAAACCATCTTTTCTCCCACTAGCGTTGCCGCAAGTGGTTGGGGAGGGGCTCTGTTGGCTGATGTTCCGGTAATTTCACGCGGGAGCGAGCTGGCTGATTGGCTTGCTGATGCGAAGAATGAAGGCCGAGTAGTTAAGACGAAGCTTAAGCCTAGTGATCGCGTGATTGCGCGCGTCACAGATGGTATATACCGTCAGCCAGCTTCTGCTCTACGGGAACTGATTTCAAATGCTTGGGATGCTGACGCGAAAAACGTCACGATTTTAACTGATGCTCCCAGATTTTCGCGCATCTATGTACGAGATGACGGCGCAGGCATGTCGCATGAGACGCTTGCCCGATTGATGCATAACATCGGAGGCAGCGCTAAGCGCCGAGATGAAGGTCAATCGCTGGGAATATCAAGCGCAAGTGATCCCGACCTTACTCCTGGTGGAAGGAAAATCATTGGCAAGATTGGCATCGGATTATTTTCCGTTAGTCAGCTTGCCCGGCGCTTCGAAATAATAACGAAAGTTAGAGGCAGCGACTATCGTATAATAGCCGAGGTTAGGCTTCATCAGTATTCGGACGAAACCTCGCAAGGTGAAGGGGGTGATGAGGAGTTTATAGCTGGTGACGTCTATATCCGCAGGGAGCAGACAGCTGATCTCGACGCTCATGGCACCGACATCATATTGGATGATATCAAGCCGAGGGTTAGAGATATACTTCGGAGTGCGGACCGTTGGAACGCGGTCGCCGAGAGAGAAGCTGCGCTCGCTAGAGGGGATCTCGACACATGGGCCGCTTTGCGGGCGGAAGCTCCAGTCTACCACTCGGGCTTTGCTGGCGAGGCGTCCGCTGGCTTAAGTGCGACGACGCTTTCGATTCAGCCCAAGCTCCCTTGGAGCGCAGATACACCACCTGACGCAAGAATGGCCTCGTTGATCGACGCTGTTGAAAGTGAGTTCACAAAGTTTGATCGTCCGGATCTAGCGAATACTCTCGATAGTTATTTAGAAATGATCTGGAGCTTAGGGCTATCTGCTCCAGTCCCCTATGTAGATGGTCATCCTTTTGATCTCACTGGTGATCGAGACATAACCTATTTCTGGATCCTGCCAGGTAGGGGGAGGGGGCAGCAGCTTGAGTTGAATGGAAGTGTAACGGTCAGGGAGGCTGTGAAAGCTCAGGTCGAGGGGTATCCGGAACTCCTAGACGGCGTGGATCCGCTTGGATCTTTCAGAGTTGCGATCGATGGTCTCATTCTCAAGCGGCCGATCAGATTCAAACATCGGCAAAGCGATCCACGCGGGTTGGAGCGTGCGGTGATGTTTGTGGGGCAGTTCGATCCCGACCTGGCGGCAGTATCACCGAGCCGGCGTGGTGGTGGGCTCAGCCTCGAAGGTTATTTATTCTGGACTGGTCGGGTTGTGCCCAAAGAAAATAATGGCGTCCTGATCAGAATCAGAGGCGCTAGCGGTGCCCTCTTTGACCCTACATTTTTTAAGTATCAAGTCTCCGAGCAAACCAGGCTTCGTCAGATCACGTCAGAGCTGTTCGTACGGCAAGGGCTTGATGCTGCACTTAATATTGACCGTGAGTCGTTCAATTTTGCGCACCCGCACGTACAGCTCACGACGATGTGGCTGCACAATGCGCTTAGGCAATTGACCAACCGACTCAAAGATATCGGGCAGCGTCTCCGGCAGGCTCGGCAGGAGGAGCAGTTAACAAAGAAGACCGATGCGGTCATCGAAAGAGCCGAGGCGGTTTGGATCAAGCGCCAGGGTAGCTCCAATTCCTCTCCCGACGTGAAATTCAGCACTGACAGCACGGAGGCTCAACGATTTCGGCAGCAGGGATCGCTGGTATTTGATCCAAACGTTCTGGTGGCGAAAACGGGCGCTAATGCCGCTGAAGAGGCTAGGATAGCAGCTTTGGTGAAAGTTCTATCGGCTTTCGAACTATTAGAGGGGCGTTCGTTCAGTGAACAGCAAGAGATAATTGCCGCAATCATGGACGTGTTCAAGGAGGGCGGCCTGTGATCAACGCCGCGCTGCCGCTCGATCTAGACGATCGTGAACCAGATTATATAGCTGGGGTCTTCGGTGATACTGAGGCGCCGCCGCCGCTATCCTCTCCGGCTAAGAAGGACCGATTTGCTCCTTGGCATCACCCAGTCAAGCAGATAGTAAGAGACTTGCAGTGGGGGAGTCTCACAGAGAAGCTGGTGGAAAGCCGTGATGATCGCGGACGTGAGGTCCTTCGATACTTTACCTTGCCTGGCGCTGATCTTTTGGATGTAAGGTTTTTGTCTTCGAAGCTCGCGCGGTTTGATAGTAAAATCGAGTACTTCGGCTTTAACCAGGGCAAGCCAGATGTAGATCTCGCACAAGCCGAAATAGAAAAAGGTGTCTATTTCACGGCTGAATCTGCGTTAAGGCAGGCTGGGAAAACTACACAGGGTGCAGTTGTTCTTCCAGACAGGCTGGAGGATATCGCGAATCCAAATTCTCAGGCTGCGAACAGGCTTCGGCAGCAGGGCGTATTTGATGTAATAAATATCGATGCGTGCGATCACTTGGGATTTATTCCCGAGGGGAGGGTAAACTCACTTTTTGATGCGCTAGGTACACTTTTAGGGCATCAGCTTATGGCTAATAAGCCGTGGCTCTTGTTTATAACCACACGGGCCGCACCAAATCTCTTGGGAGCGCCAGGCCTCACCCTTCAGACGGCAATTAACGATAACATTCGGTTGCATCCGAAAGAATTTGGGCCAGCAGTCGCTCAGTGCATAGCGGGAAATATGCAAACGCTGGCTCATGATATTAACAAGTCATGGGGTGAGCCGGGCGCGACCTTCCTGAAGATATTTGTGTTGGGAATTGCAAAATATCTGCTGCAATATTTTCATGCTCAACCAAATCTTCAGGCAAAGGTTGAGCTGGCAAGCGCATACGCATATAGGGTTCATGCCGATGAGCCAGATATGCTCTCACTTGCATTCCGAATTAGTCCTCTTGGTATCAAAGTGCAGCCGCATACAGCGGGTCCGGTCGTTGTCGGCGAGCGGCTAGAACTTCAGTCTGCACTATCAGTCGTTCAGCGCGTCTCGAAATTGTGGATGGTTGATGAGGCGTTAGACGATGATAAGTTGCGAGAGGAGGCGATATTGGGGACAATAGACCTGCTATCGTCTGCTAATTACGACATTGATGCATGGGAGGCTTGGCTAAAGAGCCACGCCATTCGGCCAATCGAACTCTAGGCTGCTGCGGCGTTCTCGTCGTAAAGCTCTCGTCGGATTCCCAATGCTACTGCCTTCGCAAGTGGTGGTGGTACAGCCTCACTTACCTGATCAATCTGTGATGAGAGTGATCCAGTCAGTACATAGTCGCTATTAAACCCTTGAAGTAGCAGCGCTTCGTACACGCTAAGGCGACGCCTTCCCGATGGATGAACGTGAACTTCGCGGTGCCCGTAAGCAACTGCAATGCTTGGTTCGTCCCAGTTTAGCATTTTAAAGCTTCGGCCCTTCTGGCCGGGCTTTACGCCACCATCCCGGCTAAACTTGTTAGATCTCGGCATCATGCACCAGTGATTAGGGTGCGTATCGGCATGCGACATATCTACGCCGCGTGAGAAGTGGACAGGTTCGGAAAGGTGCCCGATAGCAGTACGCACGGAAATTATCGGGTGCTTTTGTACTACGATGTTCGACGGTCGAGAGCTTTGGAATCTATTACGATCGAAGCCAATAAGAAACAGGCGCGGCCTATTTTGAGGCGTTCCGTGATATTTTGCGTTCAGAAGCAATCTAGCAACTTCGAATCCAGCTGATTGTAGCTCGCCTTCCACCGCTTCTAGCGTAGAGACGTGTTTCTGCTTAACAAGCCCGATGACATTTTCCATCACAAAGAAGTCTAGCGGACTCCGTTTGTGAAGGCTCGTTACGAGCCGGGCGTAAGACATTGGTAGAGTTGACCTCGCGTCGCCAACCTTTTGATTAACGTTCGCTTGGCTGAAGCTTTGACATGGTGGCCCGCCAATCACCCCGCTTGGCCGGAATTCTGTACCGTAAAGCTCGTCTATATCTGCCAACGTGGCTGCCGAGAGGTCCTTTACTCTTGCAACGGCGGATTCTGGCCGATTAAGATTGTAAGAAACAACGCTGTCGTGCTTCCGATCTAGCGCCAATCCTACGGTGAAGCCCGCGTCTTCGAAACCCGAATCGAGGCCGCCGGCGCCACAGAATAGGCTGAGCAGCAACGATTTACTCCTGAGTTGCAGAGGTGAGTTTGAGTCCGGCAGGCAGCCCTGCTCAGGCCGTGGCGGATAGACGTATTGCCGCCAAGGTGCAAGGCGCGGGTGGCTGGACGGGCGGTAACCGTAAGAGAAGGATCCCTCGTATCGATAACGGGTTGGTGGCCTTGATCTTGATGCTGCTTCTCTGCCTTCGAGGTGAGCCGCATCCACGCGTAAATTCAACCATCTTATATGGAAAGTGCGCTATCAATCGAGAAGATCGCCTAACCGGCACTCCAGTGCCTCCGCCACCCGATCTACGACGGTGATCGTCGGGTTGCGCACCAAGCGCTCGATCCCACTAACATAGGTCCGATCCAGCCCGGCGGCGTCCGCGAGGGCCTCCTGGGACAGTCCGCGCTCCTTGCGCAGCCGCTTCATGTTGGTGGCCAGTCTGCTCCGGACGTCCATCCAGCAGCATGAGCGGGAAAGATGCCGATCGTACCACGGACTATGAGTCTCATTTTTACTGGCATTGCGTCCAACCGGCGGTAACAGAACGCCTCCGGGGTGGCGCCTCTGCGCGTGACGCGCATCTACAATGGGGGAAATAGATGGAAGAAACTAATGACGTTGAACTGAAGTTTGTCGCAAAGCCTGAACGAAAGCCGTTCATCCTGTTTCGGGTGTGGCAGTGGGTTGTTACCGCGTTCTTCGTGATGTGCACACTCGCTTCGTTAGTTGATATAGGAAAGCTGAGCGCGCCTGGAGCGCCTGTCGTGCTTTACGTTGTATCTATCACCGCCTTTTTTATGATGACTGTTCTGCACAGTCCATTCGTTTTCTTCAGGCTTAGCGGCAGGATAAGGGTGGCAGCGTATGTCACTGTGCTCGCGTCTCTTATCTTGTTTGGCTACTCGGTTGAGAAGCTCAATGAGGCCTACTGGCGTACTCCTGCTGGATCGAAAGAATTGGCCGAGAAGGTCAAACGGGAAGAGCAGGAAGCCAAAGAGGCTGCCGCTGAGGAGGGGCGCAAGAAAGCGCAAGAGCAAGCCGACCAACAACGGCGAGAGCAGGCGGCGAAGGGAGCGTTAGAGGCGGCAAGTAAAGAAATGAAGCTGACAGAATGCCGTGCACTTTCTGAAGATGTGATCAGGCAGTACAAAAAGGCAGATCGTATCGAAATTATCGAGATCAACGAAATCTCCGCTCGGCCGGAGGCGGAGCCAGGCCAGCAGCTAACCTGCGATGCTTCAGCAATAACATCTAGAGGCGACATGCGACTGCAGTTCGGGCTGGAGCGCTCACCGCAGGGAAAGGATATTCTGTCTTCTAAATTAGACTAGCCCATTATCAATTTCAGTCAAAGCCCTCGGAGCCAGCCTTCGGGGGCTTTTTTCATTTCAGGAGACCGCATTGCTAAAACTTGTAGACGATGCTGCCATTGCCGCAGCCATAGCGTCGGGTCTCGATCCCGACCTACACCTCACCATCGCTACCAGACGGGCGCAACTCCTCCAGGATACCGGCGGAGACTATGACGTCAGCGACCTCGCCAATTGGATCGTTGTTGCTCCAGGCGATGGCCTGCCAGCGATCGAGACCGAGCTAGGCTTATCGCTCTACCCCGATCCACCGTGGGAATGGGTGCTGCATCACGGGAGCCATTTTGAGGCTGCCATCGTCACCGACGATAGCGGGTTCGGTATCGTCCTTCTGGTGCCCGATGCGCAAGGCGTCGATGGCGACCTGCTAGAGCTCCTACGGGTGCATGCACGGCACCCAAGCGGCACCAAAAACGCCAGCAGTGCCTAGCGTTCTAAACGCACAAACTCAGCAAATCCAACAATCCGCAGCGTCCGGGCATCGAGCCTTGGGCGCTTTTATTTTGCCCGAAGGAGATCCCTTCATGCTCTACATCTACGACCGAGCCACTATGGCGTCAGTGCTTTCCCAGCAGTTGCCAGATGGGTTGAATACCTTGTTGCGGCAACGTGCAGCAAGTCTTGTTCGGCGCGATTACGACTTAACCGATTGGACCGAGTTCCTCGTCATCCAGCCGGGCGACACCGAGGCAGACATTCTGCAGCACGTCGGATTCACACCGCTTACCGAACCGATCGACGGCATCCGATTCGGTGAACAGGGCTTCTCGCCCTTCTGGGACTGGCTGTACGATCACGGCGAATGGTTCGAACTCGCCATCACGTTCGGCAGCACCTTTGCCTATGTGCTGTTCATCCCGAACGCCGAAGGGGTGCTACCCGAGTTGCTGTCGCTCTGTGTCGAGCACGCAGGGAAGGCGGGTCGATGAAGCTGATCGGCTATATCATCGGTGCCTGTCTGCTTCTTGCGCTGGTTCGGGCAGTGGCGCTGGCACTCGTCTTGCTCATCGTTGGTGGGCTGATCGTTGCCGCTATCACAAGACCGCGTGAGACGATGGGGTTGGTAGCGATGCTGCTGGTGGCCGGGCTTGTCCAGGACCACGGGCTCGTCGTTCTCACATTGGTGGCGATCGTGTGCATCGTGGCTGTCATCCGGAAGTGCTGACCTACGTAGATCCACGAGGGGCCTTGACGATTCGGTTGGTCTGTTCCATTTCTATGAGGCCTGTGAGTTTTATAACTTTCGGCCACGAGTCTCGGCTCGCGAACCTTTTTGCTGAGATCTGAGCTTCGGCTCCCGCTCCTATCGCTGAGTTCAACCCGCAAGTGCGGACCCATCCCGGACGTCGTTATGGCGGACTGGCTTGTGTCGTGCCCTGCGTGGGTTCGATCTGGCCTCGCCCTCGACGTCCGATTTTTCCGCTGCGTTTCCCACAACGTCAGCGTTGAACTCTAACTCGGAGGTTGAGCATTGTACTCAAACCATAAAAGCGAAGGGGCTTCCGCTGCAGTATCGCGGGCCTCTTCCACATCTGCGGCAGATATTTTTGCCGATTCCGACACCCCTCCCGAGCCGCAGGCAAAGTCAGCGGAGGCGGTGCAATTCTCTGAACCGAGCGCGGAGAAAGAGGTAAAAGGGGAAAAGGGGGGCGACACCGAAGTCCCCCCTTCTCCGGTTTCACCCCTTTCGCCGCCGCAGTCGGCGAAAACTGTCACGGCCTCACCGCGTGCATCCAGCGTGGTGGCGACGGACGTTTTCCGGCCCGCGCCCTCGACCAACCCGGTGCTCCCAGCGCTCAAGAAGCTGGGGCTGTATGGCGAGATGATCGCACCGCGCGAGCATGCCGTGCGGTGCCCCTGGCCAGAGGAGCATGGCGATGCAGAACCCGGCCACGCCATCTACCGGGAGCCCTCTGCCGATCGTTCGGCTGGGGCCTTCCACTGTCCCTACGACCACCGCGATCAGCCGAACATCGACAATCTGCTCGATCACCTTGGCGTCGATGCCACCAGCGCACGTGGCAAGCCTCGCATCCGCGTCGTGCAGGGAGAAATGCCTGCCGTGGCGAATGCGGCGGAGGCCGTGCTTGCCGAGACGGGAAACTTCTATCAGGCCGAAGGGCAAATCGTCACAGTCGGCACCAATGCCGATGGTGATCTCGTTGTGGAAATGGTCAGCGAACAGGCCCTGACCATGGCGCTCGCCACGGCAGCCGACTGGGAGCGGTTCGATGGTCGCGCAAAGGGATGGTCTCGCTGTGACCCGCCCGTGCGTATCGTCAATGCTCTGCTGAAGGCGCAGCGTTACGCGCATCTGCCGCACCTCGACGGGTTCGCTCGGCAGCCCTATTTCTGCAAGGGAAGCGGGAAGCTGATCAGCACGTCGGGGTATGCGCCAGAGGCGCGCATCTACGCTGCGTTCGATGGTAAGCACCTCGTGCCTTCGAATCCATCCAGAGAGGCCGCCTTGGCGGCGCTCGCTGAACTGAAGGCGCTGCTTCGGGAATTTCCGTTCGCTTCCGAACACGATCGGTCGGCTGCTCTGTGTGCGATACTTACAGCTGCTGTTCGTGCTTCACTGCCATTGGCGCCCGCCTTCAACGTCACCGCCTCGATGCCGGGGAGCGGAAAAAGCTATCTGGCATCGCTTATCTGCAGCTTCGCGGCACCGGGCTATCCGGTGAATGTCGGCTATCCCACGACCGCCGAAGAGGCGAGTAAGGCCATGCTGGCGATCCTGATCGGAAAACCAGCTGCCATCTTGTTCGACGACATGCAGACCGACTGGTTGCCCCATTCGATGATGAATCGAATGCTGACCAGCGAGACGGTCGAAGAGCGCATCCTCGGGTCGAGCCGGACTGTCAGGGTCAGCACCAATGCGCTGGTGATCGGCACTGGCAACAACGTCGTGCCGGTTCGCGACATGTGCAGGCGTGTGGTGACGATCTCGCTCCGTCCGCAGTCCGAGACGCCAGCTACCCTGCGGTTCGAGGAGCGCCCGGTCGAGAAGGTGAAGGCCGATCGGGCGCGATATGTGTCCTTGGCACTCACCATCGTCCATGCGTGGCTCGATGCCGGCGGCCCTCAGGCCGATGTGCCCAATGTCGTTACCTTCGAGATTTGGGCTAACATGTGCCGCCAGCCGCTTCTGTGGCTGGGGGAGGCGGATCCAGCTACCAGCCTGATCCAGCAGGTGCAGCATGACCCGGACGGCGATGCGCTGGGCAGGCTGCTATCCGCGTGGGCGGACGAGTTCGGCGGCCGCCCTACCACCGTTAGAAAGGTGCTGGCGCGATCGGACGAGCTTTCCGGCAGCGCACTACAAGACGCGCTCTTGGAGCTTCCCTGCTCCGATGGCGCTTCGATCAACCCCAAGAAGTTCGGCCGGTTCCTGAGCAAAAGCCAGCATCGGATCGTGAACGGCCTTTACCTCACCCAAGAGCGAATGCCGGAGCGGACCGCCTGGGCAGTCCACAGCACGAACGGTACCCTCGACGATCCGAAGTACGGCGCACCCCGCAAGGTGCAGACCAACGCCCCCGACGACGTCTTCTGACCCCTGAACCACCGCCGCTCTTCATGCCCTCGGTCGCCAGCAATGGCGTCCGGGGAGGGCGGCTCTGACCTCAATCACCATCGAAATGGAAATCTAATGGCTACAGTTAAATTGGACGCTGCTTTTGCGGCAAACGCGGTTTGCCCGCCCGGCAAGAGGCGAATCGACTACTACGATTCTGGTGAAATCTGCAAAGGCCTGATGCTGGAGGTCCGACCGAACGGCAAGACGTGGTATGTGCGCTATCCCGATCAATACGGTGGCCAACATCAGGATAAAATAGCGCGTTACGGGGAGGTAACATTCGATCAAGCTCGGAAGAAGGCTCGTGAAGTAAGATCGGAAGCACTTTTAGGCGGTAACCCAGCCGCGCAAAAAGCTGCCCTCCGGGCGACGCTCACATATGGGGAGTTGGCTACAAAACACCTCGCGGATGCAAAGACTTATCAGCGCAGCTACGTCACGACCGAGATGTACATGCGGGTGCACATACTTCCACGCTGGGGCAAATTCCGGCTCAGCGAAATCGTGCAACCGGATGTCGCCAAATGGCTCGCCGAGAAGCAACGCGCGGGGTTGGCACCAGCCACTGTGGAAAAGATCCGTGCGATTTTCGGCAGGTCTTTCGAACTGGCGTTGCAGTGGGAACTCCCTGGCGTAACGCGCAATCCGGCGAAGGGCATCCGTCGACCGCCGCTCAACAATGCCCGCGAGCGCTTTCTTACGCCTGAAGAGGCACAGCGCCTGCAGGCGGCCGTGGCGAACTCCCGTAACAAGCAGTTGAAGTACATCGTCGGCCTGCTTCTGCTCACGGGGGCGCGTGTCTCGGAGCTGCTGAACGCCGAGTGGCGGTACGTGGACCTCGAACGCCGCTCTTGGCTGATCCCCACATCGAAGACGGGGAAGGCGCGGTACGTGCCGCTGTCACAGGCGGCCGTGGACGTGATCGAGCAGCTGCCACGGTTCAACGGCTGCCCATACCTGTTGCCCAATCCCCAGACGCGCAAGCCGTTCACCTGCATCAAGCACCCGTGGGACACGGCGCGTCGAGAGGCGCGGCTGCCCGATCTGAGGATCCATGACCTGCGGCATTCCGCTGCATCGTTCATGATCAACAGCGGCGTCGATCTCTTCGCCGTTGGCCGCATCCTTGGGCATGCAAGCTACCAGTCGACGCAACGGTACTCGCACCTCGCCAATGACACTCTGCTCGCGGCCGTAGAGGCAGGCGCCAAGAAGCAGGCCGTCGATTGGTCGGGGAACGCCTGACCCAACTCCTTGCCCCATCTGGTTCGCCGGATGGGGCACACCCTTCCATTTTTTCGGCAGCCCGATTGCTGCCCAATGAGGTATCAGATGAACGACAACATCAAGCCGAGCGCGAGCTCCTCGGCGGCAGGGCTCGATGTGCCCGACTTCCCACACTTCTTCCCCGCAACGGTCAACCCTGACGAGAAAGAGGCGCAGCTCGAACGGTTGCGTGCCATAAAGCGCGGCTGCGAGGCCAAGGGGGACAATAAGAACGATTGCGTCATCACCCTAATACTCTGCTGCCTTGATGACGGGATCAACACCGTGGGCGGACTTGTAAACGTGCTCCGTCAGGTCGGATGCAACGGGAAGCACGTGGCGAAGGTAGTTGGGATCCACAGAGGGGTTAACCCCCGTCGGTACCTGTGGAGCAGCGACGCGGAAGGGCGGCTGGCACCCCACAGCGACGCGATCTAGGCCATCAGTAGGGCGGCTGCACGACGCTTTTGTGTGGTCGCCCGGCAGGTCTGGCGCAGGACGGATTCAGCTTCGGCACCCATGCAACGTGCTTTCGTAACGAACCGATTCAGCCGCCCGGATAGGCCGGTTTGGGAACCATGTGGGTAAAGTGCTCGCGAGCCTCCGGGCTCGACCTTTTGCCATTGACATCTATCGAAAAATCCGAAGCTCGAATCTTCCTTCGTAATGCGGGGGTCACAGGTTCGAGTCCTGTAAGCGGCACCAGTACATCTAGTGAACATCGCTCGAAAACCGCAGAAAACTGCGGTAAAATGGGCCCAACGCGGTCCCATACCTTCTCATTATGTTCCGCTGTGGCCCACTCAAAAGGGGCCACGAATCATGGGGCCACGAACGCTTCAGGAGCCGTGGCCCCATGCTTACCGTGGTCCAGATTCGAGCGCTTCAGCCGGCACCCCGGCCCTTCAAGGTTTTCGACTCGGACGGGCTCTATCTGCTCGTCCAGCCCAGTGGCGCCCTACTCTGGCGGTTCCGCTATCGCTGCTGCGGGATCGAGCGAAAGCTGTCGCTCGGCAGCTTCCCCGACGTATCGCTCCGGCAGGCTCGGCGGGCACGGGACGTGGTTCAGGCCGACGTCGACGGTGGGGTCGATCCGATCGCGCGGAGCCTCGTGCGCGGACCAACGGTCGGCCTGCGCCTTCGGGTGCGCTTCGGCAAATGCGCCAATGATGGTGGCGCTGGGTAGTTTCCGACGCTTGTCGGCCATGCCTCAGGAAGCGACCTTTCCGCTGTACCAGAGAGCAGGAAAAGCCAGAATGAGCGCCGAAAAGCCGCCAAAGCACGTCGTTATCCTGTGCCATCCGGAAGCTGCCAGCTTCAACGGCGCGGTCGCCGCCCGCTATTGCGCGGAAGTGGAGAAGCACGGACAGACCGCGATCGTGCGGGATCTGTATCGGATGGCGTTCGATCCCGTGCTGCGGGCCATCGAACAGCCCGGATCGCCGGCCTTCCTGGAATCGCCGCACATCGCCTATGAACTCGAATTGCTCGCCGACGCGGCGGTGATCGTGTTCGTCTACCCGATCTGGTTCGGCACGCCACCCGCCATGCTCAAGGGCTATGTCGATCGCGTGCTCGGATCGGATTTCCCCTTCGGTGCGGTGCAGGCCCGCGATGCGCCATCTAAACTGGCGGGCAAGCATCTCCTGAGCCTCACATCGTCGGGCGCATCGCGCCTTTGGCTCGAGAAACAGGGACAGTGGCAATCGCTGATCCGGGTCTTCGATCGATATCTGGCGCGGGCATTTTCGCTGGCCTCGACCGAGCATGTTCATTTCTCGTCGATCGTCGATGGCCTCAGCGAGCGGTTCTTCCAGCAGAACATGGACAAGGTGCGGCAGGCGGCGCGCAAGATTTCGGCCATCGTCTCGAACGAGGCGCACGACGCGGAAGCCAGTCTTGCCACGAAGCGGTCGTCGCTGTTCGCGCCTTCATGAAGCCCGTCAACCTGGACGCTCTGCGTCCGCCGCTTCGGCGGCTTGCGCGATGCGCGCCAGCTCGGGCAGCGATTTGGCACCCATCTTGTGCATGATCGCGGCGCGGTGATTTTCCACGGTGCGCTGGCTGATCCCGAGATCGGCGGCGATGTTCTTGCTGGGATGGCCGGCCAGGACCCTGTCCATCACCTCGCGCTGGCGGGGTGTCAGGTCCGCGACATGCGCGGCGGCCTCCTCGTGCGCCATATCGATCCGCCGGGTGCCGTGCGACTGGTCGATGGCGCGTGCGATGCTGGCGAGCAGTTCGGTGCGGGCCACGGGCTTCTCGATGAAATCGCAGGCGCCTGTCTGCATCGCTTCCACCGCAAGGCCGACATCGCTGCTCCCCGTGATCAGGATCGCGGGAAGGTGATCGCCCCGCGCGCGCAGCTGCTGGACGAGCGCCACGCCGCCGATGCCTGGCAGATGGGCGTCTACCAGCAAGCATCCCTCGGTGGCGGACCGATAGGCGTCCAGAAAGGCTTCGGCGCTGGCAAAATCCTGCACCACATGGCCGGCGCACTCCAGCACGTCCCGGATGGACGCACGGACGTCATCATCGTCGTCGATCACATAGGCGACCGCACCCGTTGGCGGCGCTGCGCTGTCAAGATCCGGCGAAGGCGCAGATTCCGCGGCAAGGCCGAGCCGTTTGATGGCGGCGGCAAGCTCGAGCGGTTTCACCGGCTTGCTCAACTGCACGCAATCCTGCCGCGCAATGCGGGCGAGCGTTTCCTTGGAAATGTCGCCGGTCAGCAAAATGGCGGGGAGATCATAGGGGAGGCTGGCACGACGCTGCGCCAGTAACTCCAACCCGTCCATCCCGCCCGGCAGACAATGGTCGGTCACCAGAATTTCGGGCCGGATCGCGCCCCCTTCGATAAGCTTCAACGCGGCAGCGGCATTGGATGCCGTTCGCACGATATGGCCAGCATCCTTCAGCAGCTGTTCGAGGAGATCGAGAATATCGGGATCGTCCTCGACGATGACGATCTTGCTGTTCTGCCTCGGCTGTTGCGCCGTAGAGTACGGTTCGACGGCGCTCGATGGCGGATTCGGCTTCCCGTCGGGCGCGCGCGCGATCGTGACCGTGAAGATCGATCCCTTGCCGGGGACCGAACTGACATCGACGGCGTGGCCGAGCAGGCGGCCGAGCCGCTGCACGATCGACAGCCCCAGCCCCAGCCCCTGGCTGCGCTCGCGTGCGGGGTTATCGACCTGATGGAATTCGTCGAAAATGGCGTGGAGTTCGTCCTCGGCGATGCCGATGCCGGTGTCCCACACTTTGATGCGCACCGTGTTGCCGCGCCGGCGGCAGCCGAGCAGGATTTTCCCGTGCTTGGTATATTTGATCGCGTTGCCGAGCAGGTTGCGGATCATCTGTTCCAGCAGCCGGGGATCGCTTTCCACGACGGCGGTGCTAGGCAGGATGCGCAGCGCCAGGCTACGCGTCTGTGCCAGATAGGTGAATTCGTCGCGCAGGCGATCGAGCAGGGCCCCGATCGGAAAGGCGATCGGCTTCGCGTCCACCACCCTGGCCTCGATCTGGTTGATGTCGAGCAGCGCGTTGAGCATGCCCGACATCGCGCCCAGCGTCAGTTCGAGGCGCGACAGCAGCTTCTGCGGCTTTTCCCCCTCGACGGACTGGACCAGCAGCTCCTGCAGCAGCGTCAGCGATTGCAGCGGCTGGCGCAGATCGTGGCTGGCCGCCGCGAGGAAGCGGGATTTGGCCAGGTTGGCGCGCTCGGCCTCGAGCTTTGCGGCTTCCAGTGCCCGGGCGGCGAGCTTGCGTTCGGTGATGTCGCCGAAGGTGATGACGACGCCTTCGACGCGGTTGTCGTGCGCGCGATAGGGGAAGATGCGGCGGAGAAACCAGCTGTTGTTCGGCCCGGCGATCTCGCGTTCGATCGAGGCCTGGTCGCCCAGAACCTGCTGCGCGTCGGCGAGAAGGTCGGGGTCGGCCGCGATCGGGCGGAGATCGGCAAGCGGCCGGCCGACATCGCCGGCGATGATGCTGAAAAGCGCCTTGATCGCCGGGGTGTAGAAGCGGATCCGGAGCTCGGGATCGAGGAACAGGGTGCCGACATTGGTGCTGTAGAGCACGTTCTGCAGATCGTCCGAGGTCAGTCGCTGGCGTTCGAGCGTTTCCTGGAGCTGGCTGTTGAGCGCGGTCAGTTCCTCGTTGAGCGACTGGAGCTCTTCCTTCGACGTCAGCAGCTCTTCGTTGGTCGACTGGAACTCCTCGTTGACCGAAAGCGCCTCTTCGTTGATCGCCTTCTGCTCCTGGCTCGAGGTTTCCTGGTGTAGGATTGCGGTTTGCAGTTCGGCCTGGGTCGCTTCGAGTTCGCGTTCGAGGTCGGCGACGCGGTTCGCATCGGTCCCAGCTGGGGCCGACGACGCGTCGGCAGGCGCGCTTGGTTCTTCGATGAAGCAGAGGAGGATCAGGTCTTCCTGGTCGCCGGGCAGTGCCTGCACGTCGACGCGGAACCACCGCGTGGCGCCGTCGCGCGTGGCGCGCCCGCGCCCGCCATCGACGCGGCGAACCGTGTTGCTGATCTTGTCGATCGCGAGCCGCAGCCTGGTGCGCAGGGCCGGAGGCGCCATCGCCAGCACGTCGAGCGTGGCATAGCCCGGCGCGATGCGCAGATACCGTTCGGCCGGCCCAATGGAATAGAGGCATTGGCGCTTCTGATTGATCAGGATCGCCGCCGGCGCATGGGTCGCGAGAACCGCGTTGCGGCACAGGTCGGCGAGGGTCGCCTGGCGCGTCGTTGCGGCGGCCGGATCGGCAGGGCCGACCCGCGGCACGGCCTCGCCCACGCTCAACGGAAAGCCGGTGTCCCCGACCCGGCCTTTCGCGATATAGCGGTAGCAGCGCTCGCAGGCTGCGATGGCCTCGAACCGGCCCTCCGCACTGCCCACCGTTTCGGACGTCCCCAGCACCAGCACGCCGCCTTCGCGCAGGGCGAAGTGGAACAGCGACACGGCCTTCGCCTGGGCATCCTGGTTCAGATAGATCATCACGTTGCGGCACGAGACGAGATCGATTTTCGAGAAAGGCGGGTCCGCCAGCAGGTCTTGCACGGTAAAGACAACATCGCCGCGCAGGCTTGTCGCTACCCGGTATCCGGCATCGTCCCTGACGAAATAGCGCGCCAGCAGGTCCGGGTGGATCGCGCGAGCGATGTCGTGCGGATACAGCCCATCGCGGGCGGTCGTGATCGCATCGGAATCCACGTCCGACGCGAAAACCTGCAGCTTGATCGCACGACCGGACGCGGCGATCGCGTCGTGGCAGAGCATCGCCAGGGAATAGGCTTCTTCCCCCGTGCTGCACCCGGCGACCCAGACCCGGAGCGCCTGATGGTCGGGCAGCGTCCGCACGATATCCGGGATGACCGTGGCCGCCAGCGCGTCGAACACCTTCGGATCGCGGAAGAAACCGGTCACGTTGATCAGCAGGTCCTTGGTCAGGAGGTCGCGCTCGCCGGGATCGTCGCGGAGGCGTTGGAGATAAGCGGCGAGGTTGCCGCGTTCGAGCGCGAGCAGCGCCATGCGCCGCTCGATCCGGCGCTCCAGGGTGCCCGGCTTGTATTGCCGGAAATCATGGGGGGTCTTTTCGCGCAGCAGGGTCCGTCAGCCTGGCAGGGGGCGCTGCGGCGGTTTCGGCCGGGGGCGGCGCCGCGGTCAGGATCTGGCGGCCGCGTACGACCAGCGCCTGCGGGATCGCATCCAGGGCGAGGACCTGGTCGACGAGGCCCGTGTCCATCGCACTGCGCGGCATCCCGTCATATTCCGCCTCTTCCGGCTTTTGCGCGATGACAAAGCCGCCCGCCGCCTTGAGCGCTGCCAGCCCGCCGCTGCCATCCGCGCCCATGCCGGACAAGACGATGGCTATGGTCCGATCGCCGCAGCTTTCGGACAGCGACCCGAGAAGGCCGTCAAAAGGGAGGCGGGCGCCGTGATGCGACTGCGTGGCGGAAAGGTGCAGAGTGTCGGCGTGAACCGAAAGATAGCGGCCGGGCGGGATGACGTAGATGTGGTCCGGCCGTAGCCGACAGCCCTCGGTCGCCTCTACGACCTTCATGCTGGTATGTTCGCCGAGCAGGTCGACCATCAGGCTCTTGTGGGTGGGGTCGAGGTGCTGGACGAGGATGAACGCCATGCCGGAGGTCTTTGGCAGGCCGTTCAGCAGCTTCGATGCGGCCTCCAGTCCTCCGGCGGAAGCCCCGATGGCGATGATCGGCATGGCCGCCGGAGGGCCGCGGGCGGCAAGGGAGGCTGCCGCGCCCTGGGCGCTGCCGCTGGTGCGCGCGGTGCCCGGCGCGTTGTTGCTGTCTACCATGTAAAACAGGATAGCACCTTCAAGGGCTGGCGCTCCCATGCATAATTCCGACGCAGGTTGCGCATGCCGTCGCGAAAGCTTGGGTAGTTTCCGAGGGTCAACGAACGCGCAGTGGTTCGGTATTGTCTGCCGCTATCCCAGCGCTGATCGACGCGTTTCCTGCGTATGATTGGTTCGCCAATCCGGTGGGACGGCGTGGAGCCCCAGAATGCTTCCGACCATGAACCGCCCGCACCGGAATGTTCGTGGGTGGGGGATCTAGATCTTGAACCATTCTGTGGTGCCTGCAATCGAACCGATGCCGGATGGCATCGCGGAACGCCGAGGCGGCACCGGGCGCTGCACGATGCGCCTGCAGCATCGGTGCGGAACCGGGCGCGCGCCGCAATGACCCACTCGCTCAGCATCGTGATCGTCGAAGACGACGCGCTTATCGCGATGGACTTGGCCGATCTGCCGATCGGGATGGGGCACGATGTCAGGGCGATCGCCGCGACCGAGACGGAGGCGGTCGATGCCGCGAACCGCCACGATCCCGATCTCATGATTGTCGACGGCAGTCTGGCGGAGGGGAGCGGCGTATCGGCCATGCGCCGGATCGGCGCGGGCCGCTTCGTCCCTCATCTCTACGTGACCGGCGATCCCTCGGCGCTGCTGAATGCCCAGGCGGATGCGATCGTCGTCGCCAAGCCGTTCCGGCTGCGCGATCTGGCGGCCGGCATCGTCAGGGCACGTCTCGCGGCGCCCACCCCCCAAGCGCCGCTGGCATAGGATCGCGGGACCGAACCAGCCTGCCGGAGGCGCCGCCACAAGTGGCAAAAGCACCTATTCGGCGCTGTTGATCGGAAGACCCTGGATCTGCAATAGGAGCAGGGGCAACGCCGCAGTTACCGGGCCGACGTTTCCCCACGGCGGGAGCCGCCTGTTTCGCACATCGACCCTGAGAACGGTGTCGACGAACCACAAATTTAGTGCGCTGCCGTGCGGCAGCCAGATGAGCCTTCCGTATGATCGCGCGTTTGGCACTATCGATCTTTGGATCATAGGGTAGGCTGTCATCGCTGCTAGCGTCAGAGGCATGAACTTGAACGATCAGCACGAAGGACGTCCGGGAATGGACGGCCGCACGACAATGCCATGGAGTGAGGAAGAGCGACTGGCGGCGCTGAACAGCTACGAGATCCTCGACACGCCACCGGAGGCGGAATTTGAAGATCTCGTCCTGCTGGCGGCGGAGACGTTCCATGCTCCCATCGCAGTCGTGAATTTGGTCGCCGGTGACAGGCAGTGGTTCAAGGCGGAAGTCGGCATCGGCACGCGCACGTTGCCGCTGGACGTGTCGATCTGCGCGCACGCGATCCTGCAGAACGACGTGCTGGTCGTGCCGGACACACGCGCGGACGAACGGTTTGCCGCCAATCCCCTGGTGACCGCGCCGGACGGGCTGCGCTTCTACGCGGGCGCGTTGCTGCGGAGCGCCGAGGGACTTCCGATCGGCACGGTCTGCGTCCTCGATCGCCAACCACGCCCCGACGGCATCACGCCGCATCAGAAGATGGTGCTGGAAGTGCTCGCGCGCCAGGCGATGACCCAGCTCGAATTGCGACGGGCGCTCGCGGACCAGGCCCGCCGCGCGGATGAACTCGCGCGCGTAGCCGAGGAACGAAGACGGGCCGAAGATGCGCTGCGCGCGGTGGAAGAGCGCTATCGTCTGGTCGCTTACGCAACCAACGATGCGATTTGGGACTGGGACCTCGCTACCAATCAGGTCATCTGGAACGAGGCGCTGCGCGTGACCTATGGCTATGCGCCGTCCGATGTGACGCCGACCGGCGAATGGTGGATCGAACGCATTCATCCCGAAGATCGCGGCCGGATCCATGCCAGCATCCATACTGCGATCGACGGCACGGCAGTCAGCTGGAGCGATGAATACCGGTTCCAACGGGTCGACGGCGGCTATGCCAGCATCCTGGATCGCGGGCAGGTCATCCGCGATGTCGATGGTCGTGCGACGCGAATGATCGGCGCCATGCTCGACATCACCGAGCGCCAGCAGCACCGCGCGGCACTCGCCATGAGCGAAGAGCGCCTGCGGCTAGCGACGCAGGTGGCCGAAGTCGGTTTGTGGGACGTTGATGTCCTCCTCGACGTCCTGATCTGGCCGCCGATCGTCAAGCGCATGTTTGGCATCTCCGCCGACGTGCCGGTATCGCTGCGCGACTTCTACGCGGGCCTTCATCCCGACGACCAATCAGCCACCAGCGCGGCCTTCGCGGCCGCGTGCGATCCCGGGCAGCGCGCGCTCTATGACGTCGAGTACCGCACGATCGGCAAGGAGGACGGCGTCGTTCGCTGGGTGGCGGCGAAGGGCAGGGGCATCTTCGACGATGACGGCCGCTGCGTCCGCGTGATCGGCACGGCGATCGACATCACCCTGCGCAAACGTGCCAACCAGGCACTCCGCGAAAGTGAAGCGCGGCTGCGCTTCCTGCGCGAACTCGACGATGCACTGCAGGCCGCGACCGACGCGGCAGGCGCGATGACCGCGGCCGCGCGGCTGCTGGCGCTGCGGATCGGCGCGTCGCGCTGTGCCTATGCCGATGTCGATGCGGACAGCGACCGCTTCATCATCCGCGATGATTTCACGGCGCCGGGTATCCTTAGCTCGGCCGGCATCTACAGCCTGGACCTATTCGGATCGCGCGCGGCGGTGAATCTGCGCGGCGGTCAGACGCTGGTGGTGCGCGACGTATCGGCAGAACTCGCGCCGTCGGACGGTCGAGACATGTTCCGGTCGATCGGCATCGACGCGATCGTGTGCTGCCCGCTCGTGAAGGAGGGCGGGCTGGTGGCAATGATGGCGGTGCACCAGGATCGTCCCCGCAATTGGAGCGACGAGGAGGTCAGCCTCGTCGAGGCGGTGGTCGAACGGTGCTGGGCGCATGTCCAGCGGATCGGCGCCGAGGCTCGGCTGCGTGAAAGCGAGCAGCGCTACCGCACCCTGTTCGAGGCCGTCGACGCCGGCTTCACCATCGCCGAGCTGAAGTTCGACGAGGCCGGCACGCCGGTCGACTATCGCCTGCTCGAAATGAACCCCGCATTCGAACGCCAGACCGGCATGGGCGGCCTGGTGGGGCGCTGGGTGCGCGAAGCGATTCCCGATCTGGAGGAGCATTGGTTCCAGCTCTATGGCCGGGTCGCCGCCACCGGCGAGCCGATCCGCTTCGAAAACCACGCGGCGCCGATGGGCCGCTGGTTCGATGTCCACGCCTTCCGCACCGGCGCGGCGAACGAGAATCTGGTCGCGATCCTGTTCAACGACATCACCGATCGGAAGCGCTCGGAAGAGGCGATGCGCGCGCTCAACGAAACGCTCGAAGGGCAGGTGGCGGAGCGCACCGCCGAACTGCGCTTCAATCGTGACATCATCGAAGCGACGGCATCGCCGATCTGCGCATTCGATACCGCGTACCGCCTGATCGCGTTCAACAAGGCGCATAACGACGAGTTTCGGCGCGTGAACGGCTTCGACACCAGGATCGGGGATGTCTTTCCCGACCTGTTCATTCCGGAGCAGCGGGTGAAGATGCGCGCGCTGATGCAGCGGGCGCTTGCCGGGGAGCGCTTTACCGTCACCGAGGCGTTCGGCAGGGAGGAATATGGCCAGCCCTGCTGGGAAATCAGCTACACCCCGCTCCGCGACCAGCAGGGCCGGATCATTGGTGCGTTTCACCTGGCGAACGACATTTCCGACCGGCTGCGCGCCGAGGACAATCTGGCCAGCGCGCAAGAAGCGCTGCGCCAGAGCCAGAAGATGGAGGCAATGGGCAGCCTGACCGGCGGGGTGGCCCATGATTTCAACAATCTGCTGACACCCATCATCGGCAGCCTCGACATGCTTCAGCGCAAGGGTGTGGGCGGCGAGCGCGAGCAGCGGATGATCGGCGGGGCGCTGCAGTCGGCCGAACGGGCCAAGACGCTGGTGCAGCGATTGCTCGCCTTCGCCCGCCGCCAGCCGCTGCAGCCGCGCGCGGTCGATGTGGGGGCCTTGATCTGCGGCATGCGCGATCTGGTCGCTAGTACGTCGGGACCGCAGACGCGCGTCGTCGTCGATGTGCCGGATGGATTGCCGGCCGCACTCGCCGACGAGAACCAGCTGGAAATGGCGATCCTCAACCTCAGCGTGAATGCGCGTGATGCGATGCCCGATGGGGGCAGGGTCAGCATCTCGGCACGGGCGGTCACGGTCGAATCTGGGCACGCGACCGGGTTAAGCCCCGGCATGTATGTGCAGATTTCTGTTGCGGACACCGGGACCGGCATGGACGCCGAAACGCTCCGCCGCGCGGTGGAGCCCTTCTATTCTACCAAGGGGATCGGCAGGGGGACCGGGCTGGGTCTGTCGATGGTCCATGGACTTGCCGCGCAGCTCGGGGGCACGCTGATGCTCGACAGCCGGCTGGGCTTGGGTACCGAGGTCCAGCTCTGGCTGCCGGCAACGCAGGCCGCCGCAGGCACCACAGAGGCGGCGGAGGATTCACTTCCGCAGGTGGTCGCTGGGCGCGCGCTTCTGGTCGACGATGAAGAGGTGGTGCGCGCGAGCACGGCCGATATGCTGGTGGATCTGGGGTATGTCGTCGTCGAGGCGGCTTCGGCCGAGCAGGCGATCGGGCTGATCGACGCGGGACTCGTACCCGACCTGCTTGTTACCGACCATCTGATGCCAGGTAAGACCGGTGCCGAACTTGCTCGGGATGTCCAGGTTCGATTGCCTCGCACCCGGACGCTGATCATCTCCGGCTATGCCGATGCGCATGGGATCGCGGCGGACCTGCCGCGGCTTTCGAAACCGTTCAAACAATCGGATTTGGCTATGAGTATCGCCGCGCTTCCGTAACGCATTCCCGGCCGGTTGACGGGGCAAGAGCGCAGGGGTTTTTCGCGGGGTGCGGCGCGGTCACCCGGCGGAACCGGCCGTTGCCAAGCGGCGTAGGCCGGGCCGCTCCGCCGCCGCGTCCTGGCCTAACAGCCGGGAACATGGGCTCCCGCCAGCGTGCGTTATCCCGCCAATGGCGCGTCAGCGCCGATCGCTCAAAGCCGGCGTGAGATGAATCGCGCGTTCACGGCGACGCCTGCGGTGGCGCGGTTAGGCCCTGCGCTCGAGGAAATGGAGCCTTATGGCCTGCGGACGCAGGAAGGCCATGCCGCCGATCAGGCATTTCATTACCTCATCCTGCAATCGACGCCGAACGAGCCGCTGGTAATTCTATCGAACTCGACTGCCGCGTCAGTGGACTGGACGACGATCTATGCCCGGCACGAGCGCAGCGAGCTGCGTGATCCCGTGCCCGATCATCATGCGGTGCTCGAAGCGCTCGCAAAGGTCGACGCCAGGGACGCCAGAGCGTGCA